>JBEVFK010000086.1:0-22996 GCA_040512325.1 Mycobacterium sp.
GCGCGACGCTCACGCCACGTCACCTCGTCACCGACGTACGGCGCGAGCTCCGGCATCGACCGCATGTGCTGGTGGTGCACCGCCACCCACAGCGGCGCCAGCGAATCCACGTCGCCGGCCGAGCCGGTCCGGAGGTGCCACGTGTCGGTCACGAGCCCACACTATTGCGCCGAGGCCGGCAGACGGGCGCAAAAGGCCCGTCTGTCGGTTCGGGCGAAGGTGAGGCTAGCGCCAGATTCGCACGCGCTCGCCCGGCTCGAGGAACAGCTCGTCGTCGGTACTGACGTCGAAGGCGTCATAGAAGGCGTCCATATTGCGGATCACCCCGTTGCAGCGGAACTCCGGCGGTGAGTGCGGGTCCACGGCCAGACGCCGGATGGCTTCGGCATCACGGGATTTGGTGCGCCACACCTGCGCCCAGCCGTAGAACACCCGTTGCACGCCCGTGAGCCCGTCGAGTACCGGCGCCTCCCGGCCGTTCAACGAGATCTGGTAGGCCAGTAGCGCGATCGACAGGCCGCCGAGATCGCCGATGTTCTCGCCGACGGTGAAGGCGCCGTTCACATGGTGGCTCTCGGCCAGGCCGCGGGGAGTGAAGGTCTCGAACTGCTCGATGAGCGCCTTTGTCCGCACACCGAATTCAGCGCGATCGGCGTCGGTCCACCAGTCGACGAGGTTGCCGTCACCGTCGTACTTGGCGCCCTGGTCGTCGAAGCCGTGCCCGATCTCGTGGCCGATCACCGCGCCGATGCCGCCGTAGTTGGCGGCGTCGTCGGCCTCGGCATCAAAGAACGGCGGCTGCAGAATGCCTGCGGGGAAGACGATTTCGTTCATCCCCGGGTTGTAGTACGCGTTGACGGTCTGCGGAGTCATGAACCATTCGTCGCGATCCACCGGCCCGCCCAGCTTGGCCAGCTCCCGGGCGTAACCCACCTCGACGCCGCGCCGGTAATTGCCGTACAGATCCTCGCGGTCGATCACCAGCGCCGAGTAGTCCCGCCACGTCTTCGGATACCCGATCTTCGGGGTGAATTTGTCCAGCTTGGCCAACGCGCGCTGCCGGGTCTCCGGTGTCATCCACTCCAGCTCGCTGATGCTGACGCGGTAGGCCTCCCGGATGTTGTCCACCAGCACGTCCATCCGCGCCTTGGAATCCGGCGGAAAGTACAGCTCCACATACAGTTTCCCGAGCGCGTCGCCCATCAGGTTCTCGACCAGGCCGACGCCGCGTTTCCACCGGTCGCGGATCTGCTCGGTACCGCTCAGGGTGCGGCCGTAGAACGCGAAATCCTCACCGACCAGCGCATCGGTCAGCATGGCCGCCCGGCTGTGGATCAGCCGCCACCGTGCCCATAGTTTCCAGTCGTCGAGCGATCCGGCCGACCACAGGGCGGCGAACGCGGTCAGGTAATCGGGCTGGCGCACCACGAGTTCGCCGACCGCCTCCGGAGTGCTCCCCAAAGCGGAAACCCAACCGGCCCAGTCGAATCCGGGTGCCTCGACGGCCAGGTCCGCGAACCGGCGCAGGTTGTAGGTCAGGTCGGCATCGCGACGCTTCACCACATCCCAGTGCGCGGCGGCCAGGGTGGTCTCCAGCGCCACGATCCGTTGTGCCGTCGCGGCGTAATCGACCGGCGACTGCCCGTACACGAGGCCGAACATCGCGGCGATGTGCTCAGGGTAAGCGGCCAGGATCGCGGCGTGAGCCTCGTCGCGGTAGTAGGACTCGTCAGGCAGGCCGATGCCGGACTGCGTCAGGTGCACCAGGTAGCGCGTCGAATCTTTCGAGTCGGTGTCGACGTACAGGCCGGCGCCGCCACCGACGCCGGTGCGCTGCAGGGCCCCCAGCACAGCGGCCAGTTCCTCAGCGCTGTGGGCCTCGTCGATCAGGGCGAGTTCGTCGAGCAGGGGTTGCACACCGCGGCGCTCGACGGTCTCCTCGTCGAGGAAACTGGCGTAGAGATCGCCGATGCGCTGCTGGTCGGTGCCCGGTGCCCCGGAAGACTCAGCGGCCTGGGTGATGAGATCGCGGACCTGCTCTTCGGCGCGATCGAACAGCGACCGGAAAGCGCCGTCGGTGGCACGGTCGGCGGGAATGTCATAGTCGGTCAGCCAGCGGCCGTTCACATGGCCGAACAGGTCGTCCTGCGGCCGGGCTGATGGGTCAACGTGGCTCAGGTCGATGCCCGAACGAATAGCTTCTACCGTCACTCCGCCATCCTTCCAGAACCGACAGCACTGCCGGTGCCGGTATCGCTGCCAGGTAGCGTCACCGCCATGCCAGAGGCTCCCGCTGACACCGCCGAGGAAGTAGCCGACAACCGGTCGATCTCCGGTTACGGCGTCGGCTCGGCGGTCCTGGGCGCGCTGTGCGTGGGCGCACTGGTGTTGGTCGCCCTGATCTGGTCGGGCCACCGTGCCGTCGACGACGAACTGCGGCACCGCGCCGAGATCTTGCAGGTCGCCGCCGACTGGACCGGGGTACTGATCAACATGAACTCGGGCAATGTCGAGTCCAGTCTGCAGACCCTGCACGAGGGCACGGTCGGGCAGCTCAACGCCGACTTCGATGCCGCCGTGGCGCCGTACCGGGATGTGGTGCAGACGCTGCAGTCACGTACCCAGGGCCGGCTCGAGGCGGTCGCGGTCGAATCGCTGCACAACGACCTCGACCGGGAACCGGGCGCGGGCCCGCCGGCCGAGGATCAGGGACTGGCACCTGGCACGGTGCGTCGCACCGACACCGTGCTGGTGATCGCCACGTCGGTGAGCGAGAACGTCGGTGGCGAAGCGCAGACGGTCCGGTGGAATCTGCGACTCGACGTCTCCGACGTCGACGGCACACTGCTGGTGTCGCATCTGGAGTCGATGCGGTGAGAAACCTCGTGCGGGTCCTGACCTTCGACGTGCTTGCACCCCTGGGTGCCATCGCGGCGGTACTGCTGATCGGTGTCTTCCTGGCCTGGCCGCTGTGGTGGGTGGCGGCCGCGTCGATGCTGTGTCTGCTGATCGTCGAGGCCATGGTGGCCAACTACTACCTGGCGCGGCGCGATCGTGTCACCTTCGGCACCGACGACGACGGGCCCGTGGTGAGGTTGGCGATCGTCGGCCTCACCACCGCAGCCCTGGTGGCCGCGACGATCGTCGGCTACACCCACTGGAGCGTCCCGGACCGCAGCCTCACCAGCGATTCCGCCGAAGTGGTCCGGCTGGCGACCGCGGTGTCGGAGGCCACGGCGACGTTCTCACCGCAGGATCCGTCCTCGTCCATCGACCGGGCCGCGGCGTTGATGGCACCCGAACAGGCCGAGGCGTTCCGCGCCAACTTCGGCAAGTCCACCGAAGACCTTGCCCGCAAGAACATCTCGGCGCAGGCACAGACCATTTCGGCGGGCGTGGAAGCCATCGGGCCCGCCGCCGCCAGCGTCGTGGTGGTGATGCGTGGCACCCAGAACGTGCCGCGTCAGCAACCCAGCCGCGCGGTGCTGTCGCTGCGGGTGGCGTTCACCAAACAGGACGGCAAGTGGCTGGTGGTCGACGTGGCGCCGGTCAACGGTTAGAGAAAGCGGGCGTGGTCGACCTTCAGGCAGCGGTCCATGACCACCTGCAGTCCGGCGGCGTGGGCGTCGCGACCCACCTGCTCGTGGAACAAGCCCTGCTGCAACCACAACGTCTTCGGCAGCGCGGGCAGCGCCAGCACCTCGGCCAGCACCGACGGTAGCTCGTCATAGCGACGGAACACATCCACCAGATCCGGGACCACCGGCAGCTCCGCCAGGCTGGAATACACTCGCGCGCCGTCGATCTCGGTGATCGTCGGGTTCACGGGGTACAGCTCGTAATCGGTGTGCTCCCGCAGATAGGCGTAGACGCCGTAGCTGGGTCGTGAGGGGTTGGCCGAGGCGCCCACCACGGCCACCGTCCTGGTCTCCCGCAGAATCTGCTCGAGGTCCATGGTCTTGCCTTTCAGATCCGGTACGACAGCAGGTGTTCGGCCAGTTCGTCTGGTCGGCTCAGGGCGATCAGGTGTCCGCCGGGAAGCACGTCGAGGTCGAGACCCAGCCGCTCGCGCACCAGTTTGCGCTGGAACTCCAGCGGGAACAGGCGGTCGTCGCTGCCCTGGATCACCTGGGTCGGTATGTCCGGCCACGCCGACAACGGCCACGTCTGCACGAAGGGGGTATCGGACTGGGCGGGTTCCGGCGCCGCGAAGACGGTGGCCCGAACATCATCGGGAACGTCGTGGAACAGGTCGGCGACGGGATCAAAAGAGCTGCGCGACAACCCGATTCGTTGCATGTTCGCCACCATCGCGGTGTCCTGGCCGGTGGCTGACCACCACTGGCCGGGCGACTCGCCGGCGGCGGGGACCATCGGATTGACCAAGACGATCAGGGCCGTGGCTGCGACGCGCTGGGCGACGAGCGGGGCGGTGAACGCCCCCATGGACTGCGCCACGATCACCAGCGGGCCGGACACCCCAGTCAACGCAGCGACGGCGGTATCGGCGTATTCGGCGAGGCCGGCGCGGGCGTCGGAGGCGGGCAGATCGATCGCCACGGCCCGGTGGCCGGCGGCTTCCAGCAGCGGCACCACGCGATGCCAGTACCACGCGGCACCACCTGCGCCGGGCAGCAATGCGTAGGTTCTCACCTGTCGTTCGGACGTTGCGCGCGCATCTTGGCGAACCGGTCGGAAAGCCGACGCATGCGGATCATCAGTGACGCGGGCGGGCTGACGGTGCCCTCGAGATAGACCAGTAGATCGGAGGTGGGCACCCCGGCCCGCGACGCGAATTCCTGCTCGGAGAGCCCGGACCGGTTCATCAGCAGGCGGACATGGCGGGCCGCCTCCGCCCGTTCGTTGGCTTCCAGGTGCTGTCGGCTGCGTACCAGCACTTCCGACATGGCTTTGGACACCCCGTACGGTTCGGCACGTTCGAGGACCTCTTCGACCTGACGGGCGGTCCGGCCGAACGGGTCGCGTTTGATGGCCACCACGATGCGCTGCCAGATCGTGATGTCGCCGGTCTCCAGAGCGGAGCGGATGGCGGCGGTGGACCAGAATTCGACGGGCCGGTCGGTGGGGAAGCGGTTCTCGGCGGGGCGCGGACCCTGAGCGCCGAGCCCAGGGGGCCGGGCGTCTGGTTGATGAGCGCTAGAGGCCAAGGTCACCTCGCCTCCTCCAGCATCGCCACGGCCACGGACAGACAGCGTTGCCGGACCTTCTCCCAGTGTGCCCCGGCTTCGGGACCGGCCTCGTCGTCGTCCACATCGCTCGGATGCGGATCAGCGAGTCGGCGAACCAGCTGGGTGGCGACCCATTGTCTGTTGGATGGTTGATCAGAGTAGTACCTGTCGATACTCGCCAGCACCACCGCCGCGGTCTGCGGTTCCATCGCGTCGACCAGGTCGGCGAACTCCTCGAAGTCCCGTCGGCTGTTGCGGCACATGATCAGGTAGCCCTTGAGCCGCAGCGTCTCCGCGCCCGTCGGAATCCGCAGCCGATCGCCGGTCGACAGTTGCACGTTGGTGGTCTCCATCGGGCTCTGCCTGCGCAGCGCCTGGTGGAAGTCGGCGTCGGGGTCGTTCTGATTGCCCAGCGCATCGAGCGCGACGGCCAGCCGGCCGCGCCACACCGTGACCGGATGGACCGGTCGTTGCACACGAACAGTCGCCTGCCCGGCATCGGTGTCGCGCTGTTTGCGGCCACCGCGCCGCAACGGCAGCCCCAGCCGGGCCTGCCTGGCGCTCACCGCCCGGGCATCGTCGCTGCCTTTGACCTTGTTCTTCAATGCACTGGTGAGCTCGCTGATGCCCTGGCAGCCGCTGAACGCCAACGGATCGGCCACGGTGATCGCATCGGGTGCCAGATTCTGGAGCTTGGCCGCGGACTTGACCACCATCCGCATGTCGGCACCGGGGGCCACCAGCGCCGAGATGTCGTCGGGGATGATCACCAGGTCGCCGAGATCCACCTTGGGCAGCGGCTTCTCGAAGTCGACCGACGGCAGAACCCGGCCCAGCCACTTGGGCAGCCACCAGTTCCACTGGTCGAACATGGCCATCAGGGCCGGCACCAACACCAGCCGCACAACGGTGGCATCGACGGCGATCGCGACCGCGCAGGCGACGCCGAGCTGGGCGACCAACGGCATTCCGGCGAACGCGAACCCGATGAACACCGCGATCATGATCAGCGCCGCACTCGTGATGGTGCGCGCGCTCGTCGACACCCCGTAGGCCACCGCATCCCTGGTGTCCCCGGACTGCAGGAACCGCTCGCGGATACGGGTCAGCAGGAAGATCTCGTAATCCATCGACAGCCCGAACGTCAGCGCCAGGACCAGGGGAGGGATCGTGCTGTCGATCGAGCCCATCTGTTCGAAGCCGAGCTGCTGCAGCCAGCCCCACTGGAAGATCATCACCAGAGAGCCGTACGCCGCGGCCACCGAGAGCACCGTCATCACGACGCCCTTGAGTGCCAGGAACACCGAGCGGATCGAGACCAGCAGCATCACGAACGCGATCCCGGCGACGAACAGGAACACCCACGGCTCGGTGTGTGCCACCCGGTCGTCGAAGTCCTTGATCAGGGCTGTCGGTCCGCCGACGTCGACCGACACCGACTCGGCGCCCGGGACCTCCGGCAGCGTGTCGCGCAGGAAGTCGATGGTGTTGCGGGCGGCGGTGTCTTCGGGGTCGACGGCCAGCACGGCGCTGAGCAGGGCGCTGCGGTTGTCGTCGGAGAACACCGGCGGCGCCACCGAGGCGATGTTGACGGCCCGACCCATCTCGGCGGAAACAGCGTCGACCACCGCGGCGTTCTCCGGCGCGGCGGCGTCGCCGTCGGGGAACGTGACAAGCACCCGGATCGGTCCGAGCGCACCGGGGCCCAGCGCCTCCGCGGCAGCGGCAACCCCGCCCCGGATCTCGTGCGTCGGCTCGAACTGGCGCAGCATGCTGTTGCCCAGCGTCATGGAGATCACGGGTGCGGCCAGGGCGAGGAGGAAGACGGTCGCGGCGACCGCGGACACCCAAGGCCGTCGCATCACCCCGCTCACCCACCGGGTCCAGAACCGCGACTGGGTGGTCTCGGCCCGGCGCCCCCAGTGCAGCAGCCGGGACCGTTTGGCCGCGGCCCGCCCGAAGGTCGCGAGCACCGCGGGGATCAGGGTCGTCGAGGTCATCACGGCCACGGCGACGGCCAGGATCGCGCCGGTGGCCATGGACGTCAGGACCGGGGTCTGGATCAGGTAGATGCCGGTGACCGACGCGATCACCGTCGCGCCCGAGAGCACCACCGCCAGACCGGAGGTGGCCATGGCGGCGTCGGTGGCCTGCTTGGCATCACGTCCCGCGCGCAGTTCCTCCCGGAATCGCATCAGGATGAACAGCGAGTAGTCCACTGCCAGCGCGATCCCGAACATCGACACGGTCGACGTCACGAACACCGACATCTGGGTGAACATCGACAGCAGGAAGACCAGCCCCATCGTGACCACCACGGTGAACACGCCGATCAGCAGGGGAATCGCGGCGGCGGCCAGAGAACCGAACACCGCCAGCAGCACGATCAGAACGATCGGCAGATTCCACTTCTCGGCTTCGGCGATGTCGTGTTTGGTGGCTTCCGAGGCCGCTGCGCCCAACGCGCCCTGGCCGATGACGTACAGCCGGACCTTGCCGTCGGCGGTCTCACCCGGTTCCTCACCGTCGACCCCGACCTTCGCCCGCAGTTGCTTGGCGGTGTCCACGGCGCCGGTGTTGTCGAAGCCGAGGCGCAACGACACCACGTAGGGCCGGTCGGGCTGAGGTGCGGGCTGCGCGGGATTCGGTACCAGCGTGACGCTGGGAACCTCGGCGGCCAGGCTCTCCAGCTCGGCGACGGCGGCGTTCATGTCGTCGTAGGTGGCGTCGGCACGCGGGGCCGCGACCAGGGCCAGAGGTGAGGCGCCCTCGTCGGGGAAGTGGTCTTCGATCTCGTACTGCACGGCGATGGATTGTGAACCCTGCACTTCGAAGCCGCCGCCGGTGAGATTGCTCGACTGCGACATGATCAGCCAGACCGATGGCACCAGGGCGAGCAACCACGCTGTGAAGACCAGCCAGCGAAACCTGCGTAGCAGGCTGCTCAGCCGCATCATGAACTGCTGGATGGTGGTCTCCCCGCATTCGGTGCCGCGAGCTTACCGCAGCTGCCTGGGAACCTCCCCTGCCCAAGCGGCTGAGCTGGGGCGACGTGCGAGACGCCCGGCCGGCCGGCGGGTCGGTGGACTGGCACAGCCGTCGACCGCAATGGCAGTATGGCGCTGGAAGGAGCCACCCATGACCCGTTCTCCCGCCGCGCTCGCTGCCGCGGCGCTGGCCGTCGGCGCCGCCTTGTCGAGCGCCCCGTCGGCGTTCGGCGCGCCGGAGGCGTGCGCCGCGAGTTCGATCGCCAGAACCGTCGGTTCCGTGGGCACCAACACCGGCATCTACCTCGAGGCAAACCCGGAGACCAACGAGACGCTGACCGTCATCGCCGCCCAGCCGGCAGGTCCGCAGTCGCTGGCGGCGTTGACGCTGTACTTCGACCGCAATCCGGCGGCGGCCGAGGATCTCCAGGCCATCCAGCAGCCGCTGACCACCCTGTCGGCGAAATGCAAGCTGCCGATCTCGATGCCGCAGGTGCTCGGACTGCTGCAAGCCGCTCAGCAGAACGGGACCGCGGGCGCGACGGCACCGACGGTTCCGGCCGCACCGGCGCCCACGGCGGCGGTACCGGTCGGCACCGGCAACGGACTGCGGTGACCTGCTCGTTCGCCTCGCGGCTGCAGTAGTCTGCCCACAAGCCAAGAATCTGTTCACCGAATCTGATTAGCTTTGCGATGTCGGTGACACTTCCGGGTGCATCACTGGCATGGCATTTGACTATCCCTTTGAAGGAGCCGATCAATGTTGCTCACAGCCCGTCGTGCGGTTGCCGGAGCCCTCGGAGCCGGCGCAGTCGGCGCGATGCTGCTCGCCGCCGCCCCCTCGGCCAGCGCCGAGCCGCCACCGAACTGCTCTGCCGCTGATCTGGCCGGCGTCTCGTCGAGCGTGTCGGCCTCCACCTCCGCCTACCTGTTCACGCATCCGGCGGTCAACGACTTCTTCACCAGCCTGCACCCGTTGCCGAAAGATGAGATCGCGCCGAAGGTCGAGCAGTACCTGGACGCCAATCCGCAGACCAAGGCCGAACTGCTGGCCATCCGTAAGCCTCTGCAGGACATCCGGACCCGCTGCGGTGACACTGACGGGGACGGCGACGTCGACATTCTGTAGTGCCGGCCGGAACTGATCCACCCTCGCGGAGCGCCGCGGGACATATGGTCCTGATGGTCGATGACGACCCGGATGTGCGCACCTCGGTAGCCCGGGGCCTGCGGCATTCGGGATTCGACGTCAGAGTGGCCGCCAACGGCAAAGAAGCCCTGCGGCTGCTGTCCAGCGAAACCCACGACGCCCTGGTGATCGACGTCCAGATGCCCGAACTGGACGGGGTGGCGGTCGTCACGGCGTTGCGCGCGCTGGGCAACGACATCCCGATCTGCGTGCTGTCTGCGCGGGACACCGTCAACGACCGCATCGCGGGACTGGAAGCCGGCGCCGACGACTACCTGACCAAACCGTTCGATCTGGGTGAGCTGGTGGCGCGGTTGCATGCGTTGCTGCGCCGCACAGCCCATTCCGAGGAACGCTCGGACGCCATGACGGTGGGTTCGTTGACCATCGACACCGCCAGGCGACTGGTGTTCGTCGCCGGTGAGCGCATCGACCTGACCAAGCGCGAATTCGACCTGCTGGCCGTGCTCACCGAGAACGCCGGGGTGGTGCTCAGCCGCCAGCGTCTGCTGGAGCTGGTCTGGGGTTATGACTTCGACGTCGACACCAACGTCGCCGACGTCTTCATCAGCTACCTGCGCCGCAAACTCGAGCGTGAAGGCGTCCCGCGGGTCATCCACACCGTGCGCGGGATCGGATACGTGCTGCGGGACGACTTTTGAGCCAGGACGCAGGATGACGCGTGATTCCTGAGCCTGAGGCATCGGTGGCGTCGGTGTCGGTGTGGCGACGGTTCAGCAACCGGGTCTCGCTGCGGACCCGCGTGGCGCTGGCCGCCGGGGTGGCCTCGGCGGCGGTGGTGGCGGTGCTGGCCCTGCTGACCTCGGTGGTGCTGGCCAACAACGACGAGGCGCAGTTGGACCGCCGGCTGGATTCGATCGTCGACGCCAGCATGTACCCCGATCAGGTGCAGGATCCGCGCCGCGGTGTGCTGACCACCGGCCGGGCCCGGGCGTCCGGCGACGTCGTCTTCCAGCGCGGCTTCCAGCTGCCGCCGCTGCCGGAGGGCACCGAGACGGTGACGGTGAACGGCGTCGATTACCGCGTGCGCACCATCGTGCTCAAACAACAGGGTGTCGACGCCCTGATGTCGATCGGGATCAGGGCCGACAGCATTCTGCTCTCGAGCGCCCGTATCCCGATCTACGTCTCCATCGGCGTGGCGGCGGTGTTGTTCGCCGGTGCGCTGGGGTGGCTGCTGGCCGGCGCGGCCACGCGACCGCTGCGCAAGCTCACCGAACAGACGCGCCAACTCGGCGACGGCGGTGTCGAGCAGATCACCCCGGTGCACGGCGTCAAAGAAGCCGAAGATCTGTCCGAAGCGATGGTGGGGATGCTCAAGCGGTTGGCCGCCGCGCAGCTTTCCACCACCAATTCGCTGCAGGCGGCCCAGGATTTCGCGGCCAACGCCGCACACGAGCTGCGGACGCCGCTGACGGCGATGCGCGCCGACCTCGACACGCTGCGCATCCACAACCTGCCGCCGGAGGAACGCGACGAGGTGGTGGCCGACCTGGCGCGTGCGCAGCGCCGGGTCGAGGCGACCATCACCGCGCTGGGGCAGTTGGCGTCCGGTCAGCTGGCGCAGGCCGAGGACCGCGAGACCATCGACGTCGACGAACTGCTGGACCGGGTGGCGCGGGAGAACAGCCGCACCGCGGGCACGGCGGAGATCAGCGTCGACGGCGAAGGTGCCGGGACCATCGTGGGATGGCCCAGCGGCCTGAGGCTGGCGGTGGACAATTTGGTGCGCAATGCCGTGACCCACGGGCGTGCCAGCCGGATCGTGCTCTCGGCGCGTCGACAGGGCGACCACATGGTCATCGTGGTCGACGACAACGGGCGGGGTCTGCCTGCCGGGGAGCACACCGCGGTGCTGGAGCGGTTCTCCCGCGGCAGCACCGCCGAGATCGGCGGGTCCGGATTGGGACTGGCGCTGGTGGTGCAGCAGGCGGTACTGCACGGTGGCACCATCGAGCTCTCCGATGGCCCACTGGGCGGGCTGAGGGCCACCTTGACCGTGGCGGTATTCCTACCTGCTGAGTGAGGACAGGGCCCGCCATCCCAGCAGCAGCGCACCTGTCACCGTCGTCGCCACCACCACGAAACTGGTGGCCACACCGGTCGAGGTCAGCTTCCGGAGCGTCATTCCCACCACAACCGTCGACACCCAGACGATCAGACCGGTCGGCATCAGCGCCCGGGGCCGGCGCCAACCCCGGCTCAGCAGCCATCCGCCCGCGGTGCCGGTCAGAAACGGCCAGGCGGTCTCGGCGATTCCGGCCACGGTGACCCCCTCGGCGTGGCTGCGCCGGCCGATCGCGCAGAAGATGACGACGCAGACGGCATCGGCGCCGAGGGCGATGAGGGCGGAGGTCTTGTGGGAGACGGTCATTGCCCGACAGAGTAATTCATGATGTCCAGGTCCAACGGGCTGACCTCGGATTCCTCGCGGGCGGCGAATCCGGGCTGCCGTGGTGCCGGCTTGCCTGCGATCAGCGCGTCCAGTCCGGCCGTGGAGGCCACGCGCTGCTCCAGCCGGAAGGACGAGATGAGGAACGGTAAACCGTTGGCCATCAATGGATCTGGGCCGTCCATCACATGGAAGTGCAGATGCGGGGCATCGCTGTTGCCGGAGTTGCCGAGCTTGGCGATGTCCTGGCCGCTGGTCAGGTCATCGCCGGGTTTGACGGTGATGCTGCCCGGTTGCAGATGCGCGTAGAACGCGAAGTTGCCGTCGCCGAGGTCCTGGACCACATGGTTGCCGCCGTACTGGTCCAGCGGCAGTCCCGTCGGGCTCTTGCCGGGCACCTGTTCGGGCAGTTCGTCGACCACCGCTACCACTTTGCCGTCGCCCACCGCGTGAATGGGCGCCCCGAAGTAGGCGTAGCTGTCCGGCGAGTTGGCCGCACCGTTGAACAACCGGAAGTTCTTGTCGAGCTGGATGTAGTCGATCGCGAATCTCTCTGCGGCATAGATCTTTCCATTGATCGGATTCAGTGCCATCCGGTGCGCGGACATATCGCAGCAGCCGTCGCCGTTGAGCCAGTTCGGCCCGTCCAGGGGAGGGGCGATGGTGACGGGCTCGCGGTCGGACACCGAGACCGCTGCCACCGGCTGGGTCAGGGTGGCGGGTACCAATCCGGGAATGGGTTTCGCGACTGTCAGATCGACGGAATGGGTGATCTCGGAGGGCAGTTCGGCGCCGCCCTCGGCGCCGTTGGCGTTGTCGATCACGACGTCGAGCCAGACGATGACCGACTGACCCGGACCCACGACGTTGGTCGGCGTCGCCGGGGCGCCCAGTGCTCGGGTCCAGTACTTCAGGTTGTCGCCGGTGAGTGTGGCCAGGTTGCGGTCGCCGGCCTTCACCGTCAGCGACGTCATGGTGGCGGCGCCGGACAGGGTGTTGGTCAGCACCAGTTCGTACGCCAGGTGGGTCCGGCCGTCGGTGGCCGGCGTCGCGACCGGATCAGCGACCGCAGAACCGATCAGCGGGGTCAGCATCGGCGGCGGTCCTGCCTCGGTGGCCGGTGGTGGCGCGGGGTCCGACGAGCAGGACGCCAGGGTGGCCGCAAGCAGCAGAGCTCCGGTGGCTCTCAGCAGGGGCCGGGAGAGCGTGCGTTGCGACATGGGCCGATCAAACCATGCCTGGAATGCGGTGGGGCGGTGTCGACGATCACCGGTCGGGGCGGTCGTCGGGTGCGGGTTCCGGGACGTCGGATCCGCCGGTGGTGGTCTCGCCGGTCTGACTGTCGGGGTCGATCTGACTTTCGGTGCGGAACATGAAGAAGAACACCACCCAGCCGATCGCGGCAATGAAGATCCAGCTCACCAGGCGGTAGATCAGCATCGCGGAGATCGCGGCGGGCAGCGTCATGCCGCTGGTGACCAGACCGGGCACCAGCACGGCTTCCACCACCAGCAGCCCACCGGGCATCAGCGGGATCGACCCCACCGCGCGGGCAGCCGCGTAGGCGACCGTGAGCGCGACCAGTGACGGGTGCCCACCCGCGGCGTAGGCGGCGAACGCCAGGCAGGCGACGTCGGCGATCCAGTTGAACAGCGACCAGCCGAACGCGGTGCCGAGCGTGCGCCGGCTCATACTCACCGACTCCAGCTGGCCCAGGATTTCGCGCCACTTCGCCAGTCCGGAGTCCGCTGGTTTGTTGCGGAGCTGGTTGAACCACGACAGCACCCGGCCGACGATGCCGTCGAGCAGTTCCGGCCGCGACGCCACCGCCTGCGCGAGCAGCAGCAGCACCACGAAGCCGCCGATGGTGAACAGCAGCGAGAACGGGTTGTTCTTGGCGCCCAGCAGGAAAGCGCCTCCGAGACCCAGCAGTGCCAACCCCACGACCTGCAGGGCGCCGGACATGACGAGCTGCCACGACGCCACCACCGGGGACGCGCCCCAGATCCGCTGCTGGCGATAGATGAAGGTCGCCGACAGCACCGGCCCGCCGGGCAGTGTGGTGGACAGGGAGTTTCCGGCGTAGAACGCCGCCTCGGAGCGCAACTGTTTGACGCGCACGCCCGCCGACTTCAGCAGCGTGCGCTGGATCTGGGCGAAACTGTGCATCGAGAGCATGGCGGCGGCCACTGCGGCGAGCACCCACCACCAGTTGGCGCTGAGCATGCTCTTCCACGCTTTGGCCAGCTGATCCCACACCAGTGCGGCCTCGACAGCGAGCACCGCCACCGCTACTCCGAAGATGGCCCAGCGGACCCACCAGTACTTGCTCCGGGTGGGTCCTTCCTGCTGAGTGTCGGCCGCGCCGGCCGGTGCGTCGGAAGACACGTGCATCAGGGTAGCGGTGGAGGATAGCTGCGTCGGCCGGTTGGCGTCGCGGCGCGCCCGTCATCTCCCGGTTCGAGACGGTTTCAGCCGGATACAGTGGCGCCATGCCTACGCCTGTGGCCGGGGATTCCTCGGTCAGTCCGCTGGTTCGCAACTCTGCCGCCTGGGCCTGGCGATTGCTGGTGTTGTTGGGCGCGGTGGTTGCGCTGCTGTGGCTGGCGGAGAAACTGCTGGTCCTGGTGGTACCGGTGGCGCTGGCCACCATGCTGACGGCCCTGTTGCTGCCGCTGGTCGACTGGCTGGACCGGCGCGGCGCGCCGCGCGGGGGAGCGGTCGCCCTGGTGATCCTGGGCAGCTTCGCCATCCTGGGCGGGCTGCTGACCTTCGTTGTCAGCCAGTTCATCTCCGGCCTGCCGCAGCTGGTCAGCGAGGTCACCCGCAGCATCGACGGTCTGCGCACCTGGCTGGTCGACGGGCCTGCGCACCTGAGCAAGGAGCAGATCGACAACGCAGGCAACGCGGCGATCGAGGCGATTCGCAACAACCAGGAGAAGGTCACCAGCGGGGCTCTGTCGACGGCGGCGACCATCACCGAAATCGTCACCGGCGCACTGCTGGTGTTTTTCACCCTGATCTTTCTCTTGCACGGTGGCCGCAACATCTGGGCGTTCGTCACCAGGGTCTTCCCGACCGATGTGCGTGAGCGGGTCAGCGACGCCGGGCGGGCGGGCTTTCACTCACTGATCGGCTACATCCGGGCGACGTTCGTGGTGGCCCTGGTGGACGCGGTGGGTATCGGCACCGGCCTGGCGATCATGGGGATTCCGCTGGCCCTGCCCTTGGCCTCCCTGGTGTTCCTCGGCGCGTTCATCCCGCTGGTCGGTGCGGTGATCACCGGGTTCCTGGCGGTCGTGGTGGCGCTGCTGTCCAAGGGCGTGGTGTACGGACTCATCACGCTGGGCCTGATCATCGCGGTGCAGCAGTTGGAAGCTCACGTGCTGCAGCCGCTGGTGATGGGCCGGGCGGTGTCGATCCATCCGCTGGCCGTGGTGCTCGGCATCGCCGGCGGCGCCGTGCTGGCCGGCATCGTCGGCGCGCTGCTGGCCGTCCCCGCGATCGCGTTCCTCAACAGCGCGATCAGGGTGCTGGTGGCCAAGGATCCCGCCGCCGAGGAGGCCAGACAGGAAGCGGACGACGGCCCCAGAGTCGACGCCGAACCCGACCAAGTGCCCGCCAAGCGAGACTGAGCGCTACAAGCGTCGGCCTTCTCGCCGTAGCAGATCCTGGGCGCTGACGCCGCCGCCACGCTTCTGACGGGACTTCTCCTCGGCATCGCCGCGGGCGTTGATCTTCTCCGTGGCGGCCTCGGTGTCCCCGGCGTTCGGCTTCGACACGGGGATGGCCCGCGTGGCCGTTTCGTCGTCGGGCTGTTGCGCCGGGATCGCGGTGGTGTCATCCGCAGGACCACCCGGGCCCATGTTGCGGGTGGGTTCGGCCGACGGCGGCTGCACGGGCGGTTGCTGCGGCATCGGCTTGCCCCGCAGCTCTCCGAGCCACGACTCGATCTCGCGTTCACCGGACGCCGGCGGTCGCACCGGTGTGTTCGCGGCGCTGGTCACCGCGTTGCGGACAGCGCTCTTGGCTGACGAGAACCGGGTTGTCGGGGCTTCGCTGTCACCGGAGCTGACGCCTGCCGGTGCCGTCGGGATGCGGGTGGTGGGACCGGCCTGCGGATCCGGGGTGCGACCGCCGGAGACGAACCGCGGCAGTGCTTTGGCGTCCGGACCGGGATGTGTCGGGTCATGCGGGGGACGGGCGCGTCCGGCAACCGGCGCGCCGGCGCCGACGAGCTCGCGGTCGTCGGACTCCCGCACCACGGGACGTTTGCGTTCGTCGGGCAGGTGCGTTTCACCGAGGCCGATCTTGACCTGGATCCGTTTCATCCAGCGCGGCGCCCACCAGCAATCATCGCCGAGCATCTTCATGATCGCGGGCACCAGGAACATCCGAATGATGGTGGCGTCCAACAGAAGTGCGATGAGCAGGCCGAAGGCCAGGTACTTCATCATCACCAGGTCGGAGAAGACGAACGCACCGGCGACGACCGCCAGCACCAACGCGGCGCCGGTGATGAGCCGGCCTGTGGTCGCGGTACCGATCCGGATGGCCTCGGTGGTGGACATCCCGCGCTCGCGGGCCTCGACCATTCGAGAGACCAGGAACACCTCGTAGTCGGTGGACAGACCCCAGATCACCGCGATGATCAGGCCGATCATCGGCGCCATCAACGGCTGCGGCGTGTAGTTCATCACGCCGGACCCGTGGCCCTCGACGAACATCCACGTCAGGATGCCCATCGTCGAGCCAAGGGTCAGCGCGCTCATCAGCGCGGCCTTGATCGGCAGCACCACCGAGCCGAACGCCAGGAACATCAGGATGGTGGTCGTCACGATCAGCACCAGCACCATCAACGGCAGCTTGTCGAAGAGGCTCTGGATACTGTCCTGCTCCAGTGCCGGCGTACCGCCGACCGATACCGTGAGCCCCGCCGACGGCGACAGCGCACGCAGCTCTTCGAGCTTCTGCGCCGCGTCGTTGCGGACCTCCAGACCGTTCTGGATCACCCGCACGGACGGGTCTTTGGACGCGCCGTCGAGGTACGAGCGCTCCTGCCACATCTTTTCGGGATCATTGTCGGGGTCGATGAACCCGGGGACGGTCATCGCCTTGTTGCGCACTTCGGCGACCTGGTCGTCGGTCACCGGTTCACCGTCGTCGCGCTGGATCACCATCGTGAGCGGTTCGGTGCGGAACTGCGGGAACGTCCGGTCGAAGTTCTCCTGGGCGGTGCGCACCGAGTTGTCCGGGGGCAGGTACTTCTCGCTGATGCCGCCGAGTTTCAGCTGACCCAACGGGATGATCAAGATGATCATGACGATGATGATCGGGATGGCGAACAGCGCAGGCCGCTTCATCACGCGGTTGACGAGCTTGCCCCAGAAACCCTTCTCGACCTCTTCGCGGGTCTTGGTCTTCTGCAGCCGGTCGGCCAACCAGCCCAGCCACCATTCGGTGGGCTTGCGCACGGTCGGGATGAATCGAGCCAGGTTCAGCAGCGAGATGGTGCCGGCGATGAAGATGACGATGCCGAGCAGCACCCAGAAGATGGTGGAACTGACCGTGCCGGACTCCCGGAGGTAGAACAGCCCGTACAAGGCCCACCCGAGCGTGGCCATATAGCCGAGCGCCTGGCCGATCAGGGCGAAGCGCGCGCCGTTGTCGTTCGTGCGGAGGATCTGGCGTCGGGCGACATGTCCGGCGGGAATCGAGATGAACGGCAGGAACGGCCCGGTGACCAACGCCACCAGTGCCAGTGGATTGGTGCGGCCCGTCGGCTCCGAGGTCGACCGGTCGGCGGCCAGGGGGTCGGGCGTGGTGAACCGCAGCAGCGTGCGTACGCCGAGGGCGTCGACGTTCGGGCCGAGGACGGCCAGCAAGGCAGCCAGCACCGTGATCGACAGGATGGCCGCCAGCATGACCGAGGCGATGATCGCGTAGGTGATCGATTTGAGGAAGCCCTGCGGGAACAGCAGCAGCGGCACCGAGGACGCGACGATGATGACGGCCGAGAACATCACTGTTCGGCCCGAGGTCATCATGGTTCTTCGGATGGCCGCTTCGGTTTCGTAGCCCTCGGCGAGCTCTTCGCGGAACCGGCTGACGATGAACAGCCCGTAGTCGATCGCGATACCCAGCCCGATCAGTGTGACCACCGGCTGGGCGAAGAAGTGCACGGGGATGAACTCGGCGACCAGACGCATGACACCCAGCGCCGCGAGGATGGACAGGAGGCCGATGAACGCGGGCATGGCGGCCGCGATCACACCGCCGAACACGAAGAACAGCACCACGGACACCAGGGGGATGGCCGCGATCTCAGCGCGCTTCTGATCCTCACCGATGGTGCCGGTCAATTCGTTGGCCAGCGGCTGCAGACCGCCGTACTGGACGTCGACACCCTCGTCCTTCAACTTCAGCAGGTCGGGTTCGACCTTCTTGTAGTTGTTCAGGATGGTGTCGTCGTTGTCGCCCTTGAGCTGGATCGACATGAAGCCGTGCTTCTTGTCGGCATCCGACATGTTGCTCAGCAGCTCGGGGCTCTTGAAGTAGCCGACCGAGCGCAGCACCTCGTCGGGATGATCCGCTTCGAGTTGGGCCAGGCTGTCCACGATCTTCTTCTGGAAGGCGGGATCCTCGACCGTGTCGCCGTCGGGCGCGGTGTAGAGCGCCACGATGTGTCCGGACGTGTCACGTCCGTAGGCTTCGTCGGCCACCAGCGACGCGTGGACCGAGTCACTGCCTTCGTCGTAGAAGCCACTCTGCGTGACGTGCGCGCCCAGGCTGAATCCGTAAAATCCGGCGCCGACGCACAGTGCGACCATGACACCGATCACTATGTATCGGAAGCGGTACACCGTCCGACCCCACCAGGCGAACACGTAAGCTCCTTACCTTTACAACAAGTCTGTGTACGCAGCTCCGCCGCGTACTGCTGTGAAATTTTTCGTTAAGTCGGCAGTCGCCTGCGCGCTGCGGTCACGTTCGAGATGCCAACAACGACGACAGCGGCCGGAAAGGCTGCAGCCACGCTCCCTGTTCCGGAAGCGAATCCAGGCCGATTCGTGGAAGTGGCTCCCGGAACACGCCGGGAATATCCTCCAGGTCGACGAACTCCAAGGTATCCGACGCTAGCGCCCAGCTCGCATGTTCGCGAAATCCGAGCACCTGGATCGGGGTGCCGTCCTCGCGGGCAATCTCTTCCAGTGGCTGGCGGAAGGCTTGCCCGTCGGCGGATGCCACGAGCAGCCCTGCCAGTCCCTCGCTGCGGCGCAGCGAGATGTGGTTGAGCATGTCGATGTCGACGTCGCTGTCTTCATCGACCTTGGGTTTAGCGAAAACCGCGAACCCAACGTTACGTAACGCTTCGACCCACGGCCGGACCACATCGGCGCTGCCGGGGGCGATATTGGTGAAAACGGTGGCCTCGGGCTCCAGCGGTATCGCCGAACCGTCCTGGGCGCGAGTTGCGGAGATGTCGGCGGCGCGACTGAGCAGCCAGCGACCGAGAGCGTCGAAGCGGGGCCGGTGCGACGCGGTGGGACGGCCACCCAGAATGGCGCCGAGGCCCATGTCGAGGTTGGGTGCGTCCCAGATGAGCAGCACCCGGTCATGCGGTGGGGCGCCTCCGTCGGGAACCTGGCCGAGCTGCACTGTTTCGGTGATGCTCACGTGCGCTCCCAGAGGAGTTCGGCCACGGCACTGTTGGCGTGGTGTGCCTTCGTCTCGTACTTGGTGACGGGGCGGTCGGTGGAGATGGGCAGTGATTCGCCTGCCGATATCCGCCGCAGGCGAGGTTCGTTGTCGCCCACTTCGGCGATGTGCCGGGCGTAACCCGGATCGTCGGTGGCCGCGTGCAGCACCCCACCTGGGCGCAGGCGGTCGGCGATCAGCGCGATCACCGCCGGTTGCAGCAGGCGGCGCTTGTGGTGGCGCGACTTCGGCCAGGGGTCGGGGAAGAACACCCGGACACCGGTGAGAGAGTCGGCGACGAGCATCTGCTCGAGGACGTCGATGACATCACCACGGACCAGGCGGATGTTGGTCACACCGTGGCGGTCGATCGCGGAGAGCAGCTGGGCCAGGCCCCGTCGGTAGACCTCTACTGCGAGCACGTCGATATCCGGTTCATTCACAGCCATGGCGAATGTGGAAGTTCCAGTGCCACAACCGATTTCGAGTACCAGCGGCGCGCTGCGGCCGAACCAGGTCTCGGCGTCTAGCCGGTTGGTGGTGCCGTCGGGCCAGCGGGCCAGGGTCCCCAGTTCGGTCCACCGGCGGTCCCAGGTCTCTTCCTGGGCCTCGGTGAGGCTCGAACGGCGCGACCGGAAACTGGTGATCCGGCGCTGAAGAGGCCCTTCCGCGGGAGCGGGCGTATCGGTGGCGGCAGCCATCGACTCCGCTCCGCGTTGGGCGCACATCCGTCCATCGTCGCTCATAAGAGGTGAGGAACCCGCATCGTGGTGCGATTTGATACCCAACAGTTGCTTGGCGCGTGTGCACACCTGTGCTCCGGGTGGCTCGCATCCGACCACGCCGGATGCCACCATGGGTCGGAACATGACCGAACAGCAGCAGCGCCGGCTCGCCGTGGCGATGGCGCGCCTGGCCGACAGCCACGGCTCGCTGAGGGCTCCGGTGCGCGTGGCCGTGCACGGCCTGCCCGGTGTGGGACGCAGTGCGGTGGCGTCGGCGCTGGCGGCGTTGGGTCGCTTCGACGTAATCGAGTCAGACGTCGTGGAATCAGACGTCGTGGAATCAGACGTCGCCGGGGCGGACCCTGAAATCACCGTGCGCGTCATCGCCGAAGTGGTCAAACCCGAGGACCGGAGGGCGATCGCAAAGGCGAACGGCCCTGTTCTCGTCGTCCTGACGAAGGCCGACCTGGGTGGCTTCGGGCCTGGCGGACCGGTCGAGACGTCTCGCCGTCGGTGTGCGCAGCTGGCCGGGTCTACCGGTGTGCCCACCGAACCGATGGTCGGTCTGCTGGCCGTGGCCGCGCTGGACCCGGACATTCTGGTCGAGCCACTGGTGGGCGCGTTGCGCGTGCTGGTCTCCACCCCCGCCGATCTGCGCACTGCCGACGCGTTCGTGTCCGGGGCGCATCCGGTGCCTGCCGACGATCGGCAGCGCCTGGTGGCAGCTCTGGATCTGTTCGGCATCGCCCACGCCGTGCTCGTGCTGCGCGACGTCGGGGTGCCGCCGGATGCGGCGGGTGCGGTGCGTGCGGTGTTGCGCCGGGTCAGCGGGGTCGACGAGGTTGCGGCCCGGATCGAGACGCTCGGTGCCGAGGTGCGGTACCGACGGCTGCAGGCGCTCATCACCGAGTGGGACCGCCGGGCGCCGACGGAGCCCGACGTCGCCGACATCCTGCTCGGTGACGATGTGGTGCTGGCGCGCATGGCCGCAGCCGTCGACGTCCTGTCGGCCGCCGGGGTGGTGCCCGATCTGGACGGAGCCGACACCCGGGACGCACATCTGCGGCGCGCCCAGCGCTGGCGCACCTACGGTGCCGGCCCGGTGACCGCGCTGCACCGGGCCTGCGCAGCCGATGTCACCCGCGGTTCGCTGCGGTTGTGGGGAGCACACCGGTGAGCGCCGCCGAGGTGGACGCCCTGATCAGCGGTTGCGCCCCCGCCGTCCCCGCCCCGGACGGCAGGCGCGGGAGCGCCGTCCTCGTCACCGGCCCGTGGTTGGCAGGCAACACCAGCCTGGTCGCGGCGCTGCGGACGCGGATGCCCGGAGTCGTGGTCGTCGAGCCTGCGGACCTGCCCGCCGGCGAGCTCCCGGCGATCGTGGTCTTTGTGGTCTCGGCGGCAGCGCCGCTCGCACCGTCGGACTGTGCCTGGCTGGACGCGGCGGCCGCACGCACCGATGCCGTCATCGGCGTCGTCACCAAGATCGATGCGCACCGGCGGTGGCGCGCGGTCCTCGACACCAACCGGGCGGCACTGCAACGCCACGACGTGCGGTACGCGCAGATGCCGTGGGTGGGAGCTGCCGCCGCGCCGCCGCTGGGGGATCCGCAGTTGGACGCGCTGGTGGAGCTGCTCGACGACATGCTCGCCGACCCCGCGCTGCCGCACCGGAACAGATTGCGGGAGTGGGAGTCCCAGCTCGACGCCGTTCGTTCCCGGTACGACGACGCCGCCGACGACCGGGCGATCCGGGCGCAGCGGCTGCGGCAGCGCCGCGAGGAACTGTTGCGCGACCGGCGCCTGGACCGCTCGGAGCGCTCGATCGCGCTGCGCAGCCAGGTCCAGCAGGCGCGGGTGCAGTTGTCCTACTTCGGCCGCAGCAGATGCGCCTCGGTGCTGTCCGAACTGCAGGAGGATGCCGCGGTGATGACCCGCCGCAGGCTGGCGGCGTTCGAACCGTACGTGCGCCGGCGCGTCACCGAGGTGGTCGGCGAGGTGAACGACGGTGTGACCGAACACTTCGCCGACGTGGCACACGAGCTGGGGCTGCCGCCGGTGCCGGTGCAGACAGCACCACCGGCACCGGAAGTGACGTCCCCGCCGTTGCGGTCGCGCCGTCTCGAGACGCGGCTGGTCACGTTGCTGGGGGCGGGATTCGGCCTCGGGGTGGCGCTGACTCTGAGTCGGTTGTTCGCCGACATGGCGCCGGGACTGGCCGTGCTCGGAGCCGTGGCGTGCGCTCTGGTGGGACTGGCCGTCACCGTCTGGGTGGTCAGTATGCGGGGGGTACTGCAGGACCGTGCGGTGCTGGATCGCTGGGTCGGCGAGGTGATGTCCGGTACGCGGGCAGCGGTGGATCAACTGGTGGCCACCCGGGTGCTCGCCGCTGAATCATCGTTGACCTCCGCGCTGGTCGACGACGAGGAGTCAGCGCGCGAGCTGGTGGCCGAGCGCATCGCTGAAATCGATGCCCGGCTGCGTCAGGAAGCCCTGGCACGCACCCAGGCGGCGGCGGTGCGGGACCGGGAGATGCCCGCGGTTTCACGCGCGTTGGAGTTGGTGCGGGCCGACCTGAATAAGGCCTCGGAAAAACCTGATGAATTCACAAAGTCCACGGGGCCGCAAGCCGAAAAACGACAACTGAATCGATGAACACGGCAGATAAGAGTTATCTGAATCGTTCCTGTGAGTGAATGGACATACTCTCGGTTTACCGCGGGTATGTCACCCGCGTTAACCTCTAGAACCTAGGGACGTTGGCGGAATTGGCATACGTCCTGGCGGGAAAACCTATC
>JBEVFK010000087.1:0-36221 GCA_040512325.1 Mycobacterium sp.
TGTCGAGAACACCACTTGGCCAAGACATTCCGCGGTGGCCCCACTGGCTGGCGCGACGAACAACTCCCCGATGGTGCCGTCATCTGGACCGCCCCCACCGGACACAGCTACCTCACCGAACCCACCAGCATCCTGATCTTCCCCGACTGGGACACCACCACCGCCGCACTGCCACCACCGACACCGACGAAACGGCGCACCAGCGACCCGGGCCCCACCATGCCCAAACGCAAACGCACCCGCCGACAAGACCGCGAACACCACATCAAAACCGAACGTGAATACAACGCCGCCCACCGCAACAGAGCACCGCCACCACGAGGGTTCAGGTGACCCCACCACCATTTCAACCCGGCACACCTCGTAAGAGGTTGGTCATCACGAGTTCGGATATCGACTCGGGATACGCGCAGAAGGTCACCTCGGCCAGCACGACCGACTTCAGCGCGTAATCGCGGCCGCAGGTGGCGGCGGGCCGGATGCTCAGTGAACCGCCGCCCGATGCAACCTGGCCCACCAGCAGGACGCCGGCGGAGGAGTAGGCACAGCCATTCGCCGCCTCCACCAGGTCGTCGAAGGCGGCTCGAGCGGTCTGTGCATCCGGGTAAGCGGCAGCGGCCTGAGAGATCAGCGCTGAGTCTGGGGGATTCTGATATGTGGTCTTGTGAAAGTCCACCATGTCGGCGCCGAAGGTCTCGCTCTCGATGAAGATGAACCGGCAGGGCTCCGGGACGTCCTTGGCCAGCAGTTCGATGTCCACCGGAGATTTGCCGTCCATGCTGGGGATGATGGTGAGATCGTCACCGGCGCCGGTGAGTCCACGCATCCGCGACAGGTCGAGCATCAGGGCATCGGCATCGACGCCGCTGGGCGGCGGGGGCTGCTCGGTCGGCGGTAACACTGCCAATCCACCCACCTGCTGAGAGCAGCCGGTCAACAGCACGACGCAGCAGGCGATCGTGCGCGCGGGCGTCCCCATGAGCCCAGGCTACGGTTGGGCGATGAGCGAATTCGAGCCGTCTGCATTCTCGGCGGCCACTGGCATCGGGTCGTGGCCTGGAATTTCAGCCCGGGAAGCCGCCCAGGTCGTCGTCGGGGAACTGCACACGCTGACCCATCTCGCGGAACTGCCGGCCAGGGGAGTGGGCGCCGACCTGATCGGCCGGGCCGGTGCCCTGTTGATCGACATCGCCATCGACACCGTGACCCGCGGATACCGCATCGTTCCTCGGCGCGGGGCGGTCGCACGGCGGGCGGCGAGCCTGCTCGACGAGGACCTCGACGCCCTCGAGGAAGTCTGGGAGAAGAACGGACTGGGCGCATCGAAGCGCACCGTCAAACTGCAGGCGCCCGGCCCCATCACGCTGGCTGCGCAGCTCGAGTTGAGCACCGGCCATCGGGCCATCACCGATGCGGGTGCGCTGCGCGATCTGACCACGTCGCTCGCCGAAGGGGTCGCCGCGCACCGGGCACAGGTAGTCCGTCGGCTCGGCACCGAGGTGGTGGTGCAGTTCGACGAGCCGGTGCTGCCTGCGGCGCTGCTCGGGCGGCTCACCGGCGTCACCGCCGTCACGCCGGTACATCCGGTTGACGAGGTAGCGGCCATCGAACTGCTCGACATCTGCGTCGCGGCCGCGGGCGGTGACGTGGCTGTGCACTGCTGTGCTGCCGACATTCCATGGAAAGTGTTGCAGCGCAGCTCACTTCGCGCAGTGTCCGTCGACGCCGCAAGTTTGCAGCCGGCAGATCTGGACGGCATCGGGGAGTTCCTGGAATCGGGCCGCACCGTCTTGCTGGGCGTCGTTCCGGCCCTGGCACCGGCGAAGCCGTTGACCGTCGAACAGGTGGCGGCGGAGGCGGCCAAGGTCACCGATCGGCTGGGTTTTCCGCGCGAGATCCTCCGCGAGCGAGTCGGTGTGACGCCGACGTGCGGGCTCGCCGGCGCGACGCCGGAATGGGCTAAGACGGCTATCGGGCTCGCGCAGCAGGTCGCTGACCGACTCGACAAGGAGCCGGACGCGGTCTGACAATCGAGCAACTGAATGGTTGCCTTTTGCTGGGGTCTGTGGTCAACTGATAGGCAACAAGGAGGTTGCCTATGAGTACGGATCGGATCGAGAAGCAAGCCCTGCTGAATGCGCCCATCGCCCGCGTCTGGGACGCGATCAGCGACTCCGGAAAGTTCGGGACGTGGTTCGGCATGGAGGTCGACGGGCCCTTCGTCGAAGGCGGCGAGGTGTCGGGACGGATCACCGAAACCGCGGTCGATGACGAGATCGCCGAGAAACAACGCCCCTACGTCGGCGAGCCCGTCACCCTGTGGATCGTCGCCGTCGAACCCCAACGCCGGTTCGCCTTTCGGTGGAACGCGTTGCCCGGCCCGGAATTCGCGGAGCTGACCACCCTGGTGGAGTTCACGCTCACCGAGGACGGCGACGGCGTACTGCTGCGGATCGTCGAGTCCGGCTTCGACGCCCTGCCGGATGAGCACCGCGACAAGACCTTTGACGGCAACAGCGAGGGCTGGGCCCTCCAGCTGCAGTTGGTGGACAAGTACCTGGCACTCGAAACCATCAGATGACCGCTGCCACTGCGGCTGCATCGGTCTTCGACGCGCTGGGTGACCCGAACCGGTTGCAGATCGTCATCGGGCTGTGCGATGCCGGTCCCAGGTCGACTCTCCAAGTGGCGCAAGCAATTCCACTGAGTCGACAGGCGGCCACCAAGCATCTGGAGTTGCTGCAGGCGGTCGGAGTGGTCAGCAGCGCCAAACACGGGCGGGAGCGCATCTGGACCGTCGAGCCGCAACCCCTGACCGCGGCCGGCGACTACCTGACCACGTTGTCGGGCCGCTGGGACCGCGCGCTGGGCCGGTTGAAGACGCTCGTCGAGGAAAACTAGGTCCGCACGCGCAGATCCTTGCGCAGGATCTTGCCCGACGCCGACTTGGGCACCGTCTCGATGAACTCGACCCGGCGCACCTTCTTGTAGGGAGCGACGTGCTCGGCGACGAAGTCCATCACCTGCTTCTCGTCGAGTGCAGCACCGGATTGCTTGACCACGAACGCCTTCGGGATCTCCTCGCCGTCGTCGTCGGGAACCCCCACCACCGCGGCATCGGCGATATCGGGGTGGGTCAGCAGCAGTGCCTCCAACTCGGCCGGCGGCACCTGGTAGCCCTTGTACTTGATCAGTTCCTTGAGCCGGTCGACGATGTAGATGCAGCCGTCGGAGTCGACGCAGGCCAGATCGCCGGTGTGCAAGAACCCTTCGGCGTCAATGGTTTCCGCGGTCGCGGTGTCATTGCCGAGATATCCGGCCATCACATTGGGGCCGTTGAACCACAGTTCACCGGTCTGGCTGCGGCCGGATTCGGGAATGCCGATCTCGGCGCCGGACTCGGGATCGATGATCTTGCTGACAGCATTGGGCACCGTCCAGCCCACGGAGCTCAGCGGAGCAGCCACACCCACCGACTCCTTGCCACCGTCGAAGGGCATGCAATGGCTCACCGGGGAGAGTTCACTC
This sequence comes from Mycobacterium sp., assembly GCA_040512325.1. Classification (GTDB taxonomy): domain Bacteria; phylum Actinomycetota; class Actinomycetes; order Mycobacteriales; family Mycobacteriaceae; genus Mycobacterium. The sequence goes on from JBEVFK010000087.1 coordinate 3,529, forward strand.
ATGCCGTAGCCCTGCACCATTCGACAACCGATGCGCTTGGCCACGGTATGGCCCAGGTCCTCGTCCAGCGGCGCGGCACCCGACATGATGACCTTCAGTGACGACAGGTCGTACTCGTCGATGATCGGGTGCTTGGCCAGTGCGACGGCCACCGGCGGAGCGATATAGCCGACGGTGCACCGGTGATCCTGAATGTTGCCGAGGAACTTCGGCAGATCGAACGAGGGCATGATGACCAGCCGCGCGCGGGCATGCAGCGCGGCGTTCAGAAGAACCGTCATGCCGTAGATGTGGAAGAACGGCAGCACGGCGATGATCACGTCGTCGGCGGTGATGCCCTGGATCGGGCGGAACTGCGCCACATTGGCCACCAGGTTGCGATGGGTCAGCATCACGCCCTTGGGGTTGCCGGTGGTGCCGGAGCTGTACGGCAACGCAGCCAGATGAGTCGCGGGGTCGAAGCTCACGGTGGGGGCGTCGGCGCCGGAGGCCAGCAGATCGTCGACGCTGGGGTGACCGACAGAGGCGGCGTCGGCCTCACCGCGGCCGTCGAGCACGATCACTTCACTGGGCGAGAGACCGGCATGGGCGGCGCCTTCGGCGGCCTGGGGCAGCAGCGCCGAGATGGTGATCAGCATCTTGGCGTGGGCGTCGGTGAGTTGCTTGGCGATGTCCTTGGCGGTGAACAGCGCGTTGATGGTGGTCGCGGACGCGCCGGCGCGCAGGATGCCGTGGAACGCGATCGCGAAGCCGGGGCTGTTGGGCGACAGCAGCGCCACCACGTCGCCTACGCCGATCCCGCGGTCGGCCAGGGCCCCGGCGAATGCGTCGATGCGGGTCACCAGATCGCGGTAGGTCAGCTGGTCACCGGTGGTGGCGTCCACCAGGGCCACCCGGTCGGCGTCAGCTTCCGACAGATCGCCGAAAAGGTAGTCGTAGACGCCGATCTCGGGAATCGTGACTTCGGGGTAGGGGCTGGCAATGGTCATGTCGCTCCTGGGTTTTGGTCATCCAACTGCGTGATCAACTTCTTGGTGGCGATCAACCTAAACGAGGTGTCGATGAGCTCGGCCACCTCGTCCCAATCAACATCGGCTGCCTCCAGGTCCAGGCCCAACCACCCCGACGGACCGAGATACATGGGGTAGAAGAACCGGGCGTCCTGTTCCAGCGCGGGTTTCTCCGTCTCGCTGGGCTTGAACAGAATGGAGTACGGGAACGTCACCCGCTCACCGGTCTCCTTCGAGCTGCCGCCGAACATCACGAAGATCTTCGGTGCACAGAACACCGGCCTGCCGTGCGATATCTTCTCGAACGCCTCGGGGAACGCCAGCGCGATCCGCCGTACATCTGCCAGCCCGAAGTCGTCATCACGAAACATGACCGGGTGCGGCATGAGGACCAGGCTAGCCAGGCGGCGAGGGGTGTCGGTCGGTTTCGCTAACGTGACAAGGTGAGCTCAGCGGAGACAGAGGCAGATCCCGAGGCCGCGGACGTCCGCCGGCGATGGCAGGAACTGGCCGAGGAGGTACGCGGCCATCAGTTCCGTTATTACGTCCGCGACGCACCTGTGGTCTCGGATGGTGAATTCGACAGACTGCTCGGTGAGCTGACGGCGCTCGAGGAAGAGCACCCTGAGCTGCGCACCCCGGACTCGCCGACGCAGCTCGTCGGCGGCGCCGGCTTCGCCACCGAGTTCGGCGCGGCCGACCACCTGGAGCGCATGCTCTCGCTGGACAACGTGTTCAACGCCGAGGAACTGGCCGCGTGGGCCATCCGGCTGCGCACCGAGATCGGCGACGACGCGCACTACCTGTGCGAACTGAAGATCGACGGGGTGGCACTGGCGCTCGTCTACCGCAACGGGCGGCTGGAACGAGGCGCCACCCGCGGCGACGGGCGCACCGGGGAAGACGTCACCCTCAACGCCCGCACCATCGCGGACGTGCCGGAGCAGCTGACCGAGAGTCCGGACTACCCCATTCCGGCCGTGCTGGAAGTACGGGGAGAGGTGTTTTTCCGGCTCACCGATTTCGAGGCGCTCAACGCCAGCCTGGTCGAGGAGGGAAAGGCGCCGTTCGCCAACCCGCGTAACTCTGCCGCGGGGTCGCTGCGGCAGAAGAACCCGGCGGTGACGTCGCGGCGCAAACTGCACATGATCTGCCACGGCCTCGGGTATGCGGAGGGCTTCACGCCGCCCACGCTGCACGACGCGTACCTGGCGCTCAAGGCGTGGGGGCTGCCGGTGTCGACGCATACGACGCGGGTCCAGGGCGTCGATGCGGTACAGGAGCGTGTCACGTACTGGGGTGAGCACCGCCACGACGTCGAGCACGAAATCGACGGCCTGGTGGTCAAAGTCGACGAGGTGTCGTTGCAGCGACGGCTCGGCTCCACCTCGCGGGCGCCGCGGTGGGCGATCGCCTACAAGTACCCGCCGGAGGAGGCCACCACCAAGCTGCTCGATATCCGCGTCAGCGTCGGCCGCACCGGCCGCGTCACGCCGTTCGCGTACATGGAACCGGTCAAGGTGGCCGGATCCACCGTGGGATTGGCCACCCTGCACAACGGGTCGGAGGTCAAGCGCAAGGGCGTGTTGATCGGCGACACCGTCGTCATCCGCAAGGCGGGTGACGTCATCCCCGAGGTGCTGGGGCCGGTGGTGGATCTGCGGGACGGCTCCGAGACCGAGTTCGTCATGCCGACCGAGTGCCCCGAGTGCGGCACCACCCTGGCCCCGGCCAAGGAGGGTGACGCCGACATCCGCTGCCCGAATTCGCGGTCATGCCCGGCTCAGCTGCGGGAGCGGGTCTTCCACGTCGCGGGTCGGGGTGCCTTCGACATCGAGGGCCTTGGCTACGAGGCAGGCATCGCGCTGCTGCAGGCCGGGGTGATCAGCGACGAAGGGGAGCTGTTCACCCTCACCGCCGAGGACCTGCTGCGCACCGAGCTGTTCACCACCAAAGCCGGTGAGCTCTCCGCCAATGGCAAACGGCTGCTGGCCAATCTGGGCAAGGCCAAGGCGCAGCCGCTGTGGCGGGTGCTGGTGGCGTTGTCCATCCGGCATGTCGGTCCCACCGCGGCGCGGGCGCTCGCCGGCGAGTTCGGCAGCCTCGACGCCATCACCGCAGCCTCCACCGAGGAACTCGCCGCGGTCGAAGGGGTGGGTCCCACCATCGCCGCGGCGGTCACCGATTGGTTCACCGTCGACTGGCATCGCGCCATCGTCGACAAGTGGCGCGAGGCCGGGGTCCGGATGGCCGACGAACGGGATGCCAGCATCGACCGCAACCTCGAAGGGCTGTCGATCGTGGTGACGGGTTCGCTGCCCGGCTTCTCCCGGGACCAGGCGAAAGAGGCCATCCTGGTTCGCGGCGGCAAAGCTGCGGGGTCGGTGTCGAAGAAGACCGCCTACGTGGTGGCCGGTGACGCGCCGGGCTCGAAGTACGACAAAGCTGTCGAACTGGGTGTGCCGATCCTGGACGAAGACGGCTTCCGTAGGTTGCTCGACGAGGGACCGCAGCAAGAACCCAACGACGACGAGGGAGCATGACCACAGCTCGCACGCAGCCCGACACCAGAGCGATACAGGACGCCACCCGGGTGATCGACGCGGTGTCCCAAGCCTTCTCAGCCAAGGTGGTGGGCCAGGATTACCTACGGGAATCGCTGCTCATCGGCCTGCTCACGGGCGGCCACATTCTGCTCGAAGGCGTTCCGGGTCTGGCCAAGACCACCGCCGCCCGCACCATCGCCGAAGCCATCTCCGGTAACTTCCGCCGCATCCAGTGCACGCCGGACCTGTTGCCCAGCGACATCGTCGGCACCCAGATCTACGATTCGGCCACCCATTCCTTCACCACCCAACTGGGTCCGGTGCACAGCAACATCGTGCTGCTCGACGAGATCAACCGGTCCAGCGCCAAGACCCAGAGCGCCATGCTCGAAGCCATGGAGGAACGGCAGACCACCATTGCCGGGGTCAATTACCCGATCCCGGAGCCGTTTCTGGTGATCGCGACGCAGAACCCGGTGGATCAGGAGGGCACGTATCCGCTCTCGGAAGCGCAGACCGACCGGTTCACGCTGAAGGAAGTGCTGCGTTACCCCAGCCCGGACGAAGAGGCGGAGATGATCTTCCGCATGGACGCCGGGGTGTTCGACCGTGCCGAAACATCAACTCCGGTAGCAACTCTCGACGATATCCGGCGGCTGCAGTACACCGTCCGCACGGTGCACATGGATCCGGTGCTCGTGCACTATGTGAGCCAACTGGTCCATGTCACCCGGGAGCCGCGCCGGTTCTTGTCGCAGCAACTGGGCCGGCTGGTCGAGTACGGGGCCAGCCCCCGCGCCACCATTGCGTTCTGCCGGGCCGCCAAGGCCCAGGCGCTGCTCGCCGGCCGCAGCCACGTGCTGCCCGACGACATCCGCCGGCTCGCGCACCGGGTGCTGCGGCACCGCCTGATTCTCGGATTCGAGGCGGTGAACGCCGACGTCACGCCCGAGACGGTGATCGACGCCGTGCTGCAGACCGTCCGGGTGCCCTGAGTCGGCGATGGGCAGGCATCTCAACAGGGCGAAATCGCACTTCGGCACCGACACACGCGGCCTGCTCGAAGGCGGCCGCTATGCGTTGTTGCACACGCGCAGTCTCGAGCTCGACGAACTGCGACCGTATGTGCCCGGCGACGACGTCCGCGACATCGACTGGAACGCCTCGGCCCGGTCCGGAGATGTGCTGATCAAACAGTTCGTCTCGGAGAAACATCACAAGATCCTGCTGGTGGCCGATTCCGGGCGCAATGTGTCGGCGCTGGCGCCCAGCGGGGAGATCAAGCGCGATATCGCCGCCAATGTGATGGGTGCCATCGGGCTCATCGCCATGGGGCGCAGCGACGAGATCGGCCTGGTCTACGGCGACGCCCGCGGGTCGGTGCCGATCCGCAGTCGTCGCGGAGAAACCCACATCGAGAGCCTGCTGGAGCGCTACTACAGCCACAGCGGCGACGGTGCCAGTGACATCGCGGCGCAACTGGAGTACGTGGCCCGCGCGCATCGGACCCGGCTGTTGCTGATCGTGGTGTCCGATGAACCCGATGTCAGCCCTGCGCTGGAACAGGCCCTGCAACAGCTCAGCGGACGCCACGAGGTGCTGTGGCTGTTGCTCGCGGACCTGCCTGCGGTCGGCGCGGGCAGTGACCCCGGTATCGATGGATTCGACATCGCGACAGGACGTTTCGTGCTGAACGAGGCCACCCTGGGGCCACGGGTGGTGGCGGCGTACCGCGCGGCCGAGAAGAAGCGTGCCGAGAACCTCGACAGGTTTCTCTACGCGAGCCGGGTGCGGTTCGTGCGGATCGCGGCCAGCACCGACATCCGGTCCAAGCTGGTCGAGCTCAGCGAGGCCTACCGGCATGCCGGCTGAGGATCTGTTGCGCTTCATCGGCGAGCCGCCTGAGGTGTCCCGCTGGTGGCTGGCGCTGGGTGTGCTGGGGATCCTCGCGGTGATCGGCTGGTGCGCCGGGGTTTTCGTGTGGACCATGCCGACTGCGCCGCTGCGCGGTATGCCCGTGATCGGGACGCTGCGCGCCGAGGTGACCCGCAGGCGCTTCGCCAGATCGGTCCGCCGGATCGGTGACCGGTTCCGCAGTGGTGCACTGACGCCCGCCCAGGCTTGCGCGGAACTCAGCGGCGTGGTGCGCAGCTTCCTGTCGGTGGCCACGGGCACCCCTGCGGAGTACATGCATGTCAGCGAGCTCGCGAACAGCGCGGTGGCGGACGCCTCGCCGCTGCTCGCCGAACTCACCGCGGCACAGTTCGACCACACCGCGTCTCCGGACGTGGCCACGCTCGAGCGGGCAGCCGAGGAGCTGATCTCGACATGGAATTGAAGACATGGAATTGAAGTGGTGGCCGGTGATCCTGGCCGGGCTGGCGGCGCTGGTGGCGGCGGCCGCGGTGGCGTGGAGTCTGCCGTTCTCCGGTGACCGCCGGCGTCCGCTGGCGCATGTTGACCGGCTGACCAGGCTGCCGGAGTACATCCGGGTCTACCGTGCCTATGTCCTGTCGGTGCTGGCCACGCTGCTGTTGCTGATGATCGTGTTCGGCGCCACCCTGGTGGCGAGTGCGCGTCCCACCGGTTTGCCAGAGTCCATGCAGGCTTTTGACGCGGCCCATCCCCAGGACACCATGTTGTGTCTGGGTGAGGGTGTCACCGACCCCAGTGCCGCGGAATACCTCACGTACTTCGCCCGTCAAGCGGAATCGTTCGACCAGCAGCGCATCGGACTCACCTCGGCGACGCTGCGGGTGATCCCACTGACCCGCGACCACACCTATGCCTCCGATCGGCTGCAGGGACTGGCGCGGTTGGCCCGCATCCAGGCCGATCTCGACGCCGACGAGCAGGTCTCCGACGCCGACCGGGCCGAGCTGCAGGCGCGGGCGGCGGAGTTCTCCCGGCCCATCGAGTACGTCGACTACGCGCCGAGTGTGGAAGATGTGCTGGCCCTGTGCATCTCGGGATTCGGAGAATCCGAGGGTACGCACCGGCGACAGCTGGTCTATCTCGGCGACAGCTCGTTGCGGCAGCCAGGCGACAATCGGCCCGCGCTGTACACCGACGAGGCCGTGCGTCGACTCGCCCTCGACGAGGACGTGCAGATCAACGTGATCGCGCGCACCGACGCCGCCGCGGCCACCCCGCAGGGCACCGACGCGCTGCGGGCCGTCGCCGAGGCCACCGGCGGGACGTTCCAGCTGTACAACCCGTCCGAGGCGGCCGCGAAGGAGCCGGGCATCGACCCGATGCTGCAGGCCCATCTCGACCAGATCCGCGACAACCCGCCGACGGCCGAGTTGGCGGACGGCCGGGTGATCAGCAGCGACTCGTGGGACACCCCGCAGCCGGCGCTGATCGTGGCGGTCGTGGCCGTGGTCCTGCTGAGCCTGTCGCTGGTGGTGTTGCGGCGATGACGTTCGCGCCTGTGGGTTCCTGGACCTGGCTGCTGGTGATCGGCGCAGTGGTGGTGATCCTCAGAGTGTTTGCGCTGTCGCGCATTCTGGCGCAGCCACCGTCGACCCGGCGACGACATACCTTGTGGCGCTGGACCGGCTTGACCTTCGCTGTGGTGTTCGTGATGGTGGCCGCGGCGCGCCCGGGTCTCGCCACCGGCCGGGAGGTCTCGCTGGCCGTGGACGCGCCGGGCTCGGCCAATGTCACCGTGTTCTTCGTCGTCGACCGTTCCGCCGATTCTCCGGTGCAGGTGATGCGCGCCGACCTCACCGCGCTGATCGACCAGTACCCCGGCGCCCGGTTCGCGCTCATCTCGTTTGCCACCCGCGCGACGATGGATTGGCCGGTCTCCGAAGATGTTTCGGGTCTGCGCTCGGTGGTGTCGGGTCTGTCCACCTACGTTGCGACCACGCCCGAGCAGGCGTTGCAGACCAACGCCTTCGCGGCCCGCGATGTGTTGCGCGCAGGAGCCGAACAGGCGGCGGCGCAGTACCCCGGGTCCCGCAATCTGGTGTTCTACCTCGGCACCGGCGATCCGGCGTCGGCAGTGTCGCGCGGGACGTTCGAGACGCCGACCGACGGTGGCGCGGTGCTGGGTTATGGCACCGTCGACCAACCGCGGCTACAGGAGATCGCCGACCAACTGGCCGTGCCCTACATCCTGAGGCAACCGGGCCAGGCACTCGGCGAGGTCGTCCCGCCTGTGGAAGTGGCCGACGGGACGTCGGGAGAGTCGCTGCAGGTCGCCGACCGGCGGGAACTGTATTGGTTGTTCACGCTGTTGGCGGCGGCGCTGATCCTGGGCGAAATCGCGCTGACGCTGCGGGAGTATCACAAGAATCGGTTGTCGCGCCGGGAGATGAAGGGATGACCCGCACCCGGTGGTATCTGTTCTCGGCGCCGGTCCTGGTGCTCATCCTGTTGGCCAGCATCAAGATGATCAGCGTGGTGCTCGCGGGCGACTCGGCGCGGTCGAACTTCGCGAGCCACGATATCGAGGCGCTCGAATCGGATGTCTCTGTCCTGCAGTTCGTCGATGTCATCGAGCCGGGCACGACGGCCTTCGCCGCGGGTGATCTCGACGTCCTGGCCGGTCGGTTGCCCGATGCGGACCGCCATTTCGCCGACGCCCTCGGGCACACCGACCTCCCGGACTCGTGTCCGGTGCGCGTCAACCTGCTGCTGGTCCGGGAAACCTTGGGGGATTTGGGTTTTCGGGACGGTGACCGCGCAGGGTCGGTGCGGCGCTACGAAGAGGCGATCGCCGTGGTGCGGGAGGCGCCGACGAACTGTTTCGCCGGCAACAACGATCCCGACGAGCAGCGGCGCGCGGTCCGAGACGACGCCCTGCCCCGGCTGCAGCGCAAACTCGACTTCGTGACGGGACCTGCGGCGCCACCGCCTCCGCCGCCCCCGGTGGCGGCGCCACCGCCTCCTCCGCCCGCGGGTTCAGCGGTGCCGGCGCCGGTCGAGGAACGTCCCGAGGAGGACCGGCCCGGGCGTCGGCTCGGCACCGAAGGCGATCCGGCGGAACGGCTGCGGATACTGCTGGACAACGCGAACGCCGACGGTGACAGCCGGGAATGACCTGGCAATCACGTTGGCCGGCTGGGAAATGCGGAACGCCGACGGTGACAGCCGGGAATGACCTGGCAATCACGGTGACAGCCGGGAATGAGCCTCAGCGCAGGATGGTGGCGACGATCCCGGCCAGATATCCCAGCCGCGCCACCTCCGAGGGCCGGAAGTCCGGTCCGCCGGGGCGGCCGAGGATCACCGCGGTGAGAGGGTCGCCCAGAGGTGCCGCCGCCAGGGTGGTGTCGAAATCGCGCCAGATGTGGGGCACCCAGTCCGCGCTGCCGTCCAGGGCGGCGGCCCGTTCGATGGGCAGCCAGGGCGCGGACTGTGCCTGGGTTTCGGGTGCCGCGGGGCTGCCCACCACCCGTTCGAGGCCGGACTCACTGAGCTGGGCCACGGTGCACCAGCCCACCCGCAGCACCCGGGGGGCCTCGTCGGCGAGTACCTGGAGCATCGCGTGCCGGTTGTCGGCCGCCGCGATGTGATCGATCAGCTCGAGTTCGCGGTGCGCTTCCAGCAGTCCGGTGTGCGGGCGGATGCTGTCGACGTGCACGCCCTTGAGGGTTTCCGCGGCGGTGATCAGCATGTCCGGCATGGCGCCGGGCGGCAGGTCGATCACCAGGTCGTCGATGGCGTAGCCGGAGGTGCGCTCGACCACATCCAGGGAGAGAATGTCTGCGCCCACGGATCCCAGCGCCACGGCCAGAGAGCCGAGGCTGCCGGGTCGGTCTTCCAACCGGATCCGCAGTAGGTACGAAGGCACGCGCATCACTGTCGCACAGCGAAGGACCCCGGGCACTCCGGGCGCAGGTGACCGTCCTGCTGATCTGTAGGCTCAACGCTCGTGTCGCAGATCTCCCGAGATGACGTTGCCCATCTGGCCCGATTGGCACGACTGGCCCTGACCGACAGTGAGCTCGACAGTTATTCCGGCCAGTTGGACGCGATCCTCGAGCATGTCAGCCGGATCCAGGCGGTGGACGTCACCGATGTCACGCCCACCGGCAACCCGCTCGCCGTCGTCAACGTCACCCGGCCCGATGTCGTCGAGACGTGCCTGACGCAGCAGGAGGCGCTCGCGGAGGCGCCCCACGCCGTGGAGGGCCGCTTCGCCGTCCCGCAGATCCTGGGGGAGAGCCAGTGAGTGGCCTGATTCGCCGCACTGCCGCCGAGCTGGCGGCCGGCATCGCCGCCAAGGAGTTCTCCTCCACGGAGGTCACCCAGGCCCATCTCGACCAGATCGTCGCCACAGACGGCGCCTACCACGCCTTTCTGCACGTCGCCGCGGACACCGCGCTGGCCGCGGCCGCCGAGGTAGACAAGACCGTCGCCGCCGGTGACGCGCTGCCGTCCGCCCTGGCCGGGGTGCCGTTGGCACTCAAAGACGTCTTCACCACCACCGATATGCCGACCACCTGCGGGTCGAAGATCCTGGAGAACTGGACTTCGCCCTACGACGCGACGGTGACCGTCCGGCTGCGGGCCGCGGGCATCCCCATCCTGGGCAAGACCAACATGGACGAGTTCGCCATGGGCAGCTCGACGGAGAACTCGGCGTACGGGCCCACCCGCAACCCCTGGGACACCGACCGGGTGCCCGGCGGATCCGGCGGTGGCAGCGCCGCCGCGCTGGCCGCGTTCCAAGCGCCGCTGGCCATCGGCTCCGACACCGGTGGCTCGATCCGGCAGCCCGCCGCGCTGACGGCGACCGTCGGCGTCAAACCGACGTACGGCACGGTGTCGCGGTACGGCCTGATCGCCTGCGCGTCGTCGCTGGATCAGGGTGGGCCGTGTGCACGCACCGTCCTGGACACCGCCCTGCTGCACTCCGTCATCGCCGGCCACGACCCGCGGGATTCGACGTCGGTGCGCGCTGACGTGCCCGATGTGGTGGCTGCGGCGAAGGCCGGTGCCGCCGGTGATCTCACGGGTGTGCGCGTCGGGGTGGTCAAGCAGCTGCGCGGTGAGGGTTACCAGCCCGGCGTGCTCGAGTCGTTCAACGCCGCTGTCGAGCAGCTGCGTGCGCTCGGCGCCGAGGTCAGTGAAGTGGACTGCCCCAACTTCGATCATTCGATGGCCGCTTACTACCTGATTCTGCCGTCGGAGGTGTCGAGCAACCTGGCCCGCTTCGACGCCATGCGGTACGGCCTGCGCGTCGGCGACGACGGCACGCACAGCGCCGAAGAGGTGATGGCGCTCACCCGTGCTGCCGGCTTCGGCCCGGAAGTCAAGCGCCGCATCATGATCGGCACCTACGCACTGTCGGCGGGCTACTACGACGCCTATTACAACCAGGCGCAGAAGGTCCGGACGTTGATCGCCCGCGACCTGGACAAGGCCTACGAAAGCGTGGACGTCCTGGTGTCGCCGGCGACACCGACCACGGCGTTCCGCCTAGGGGAAAAGGTCGACGATCCGCTGGCGATGTACCTGTTCGACCTGTGCACGCTGCCGCTGAACCTGGCGGGCCACTGCGGCATGTCGGTGCCGTCCGGGTTGTCGCCCGATGACAATCTGCCGGTCGGACTGCAGATCATGGCGCCGGCGCAGGCTGATGACCGGCTCTACCGGGTGGGTGCGGCCTACGAAGCTGCCCGCGGCCCGCTGCCAAGCGCGGTCTGACAGGGCAGGATAGGGACCATGCGGATCGGAGTGCTGACCGGAGGCGGCGACTGTCCTGGGCTCAACGCGGTGATTCGGGCGGTGGTGCGCACCAGCGCCGCCCGCTACGGCTCGTCGGTGGTCGGATTCCAGGACGGCTGGCGCGGGTTGCTGGAAGACCGGCGCATCCAGCTCCTGAATGACGACCGCAACGACCGCCTGCTCGCCAAGGGCGGCACCATGCTCGGCACCGCGCGCACCAACCCTGACAAGCTGCTGGCCGGCCTCGATCAGATCAAGCAGACGCTCGAGGACAACGGCATCGACGTCCTGATCCCCATCGGCGGCGAGGGCACGCTGACCGCGGCCCGCTGGCTCTCCGACGAAGGCGTGCCCGTCGTCGGGGTGCCCAAGACCATCGACAACGACATCGACTGCACCGACGTGACGTTCGGCCACGACACCGCGCTGACCATTGCCACCGAGGCCATCGACCGGCTGCACAGCACCGCGGAATCCCATCAACGCGTGATGCTGGTGGAGGTGATGGGCCGCCATGCGGGCTGGATCGCCCTCAACGCCGGGCTGGCGTCCGGTGCGCACATGACGCTCATCCCCGAGCAGCCCTTCGACGTCGAAGAGGTCTGCCGCCTGGTCAAACAACGGTTCCAGCGCGGAGATTCGCACTTCATCTGTGTGGTGGCCGAAGGCGCCAAACCCGCCGAGGGCTCGATGCAGCTGCGCCAGGGCGGCATGGACGAGTTCGGCCACGAGAAGTTCACCGGGGTGGCCCACCAGTTGGCGATCGAGATCGAGAAGCGCATGAACAAAGAGGTGCGCACCACCGTGCTCGGCCACGTGCAGCGCGGTGGCACACCGACCCCGTACGACCGGGTGCTCGCCACCCGGTTCGGAGTCAATGCCGTCGACGCCGCCCACGCAGGCGAGTACGGGATGATGGTCTCGTTGCGTGGGCAGGACATCGGCCGGGTTTCGCTGGCCGATGCCACTCAGAATCTGAAGCTGGTGCCGCAGAGTCGGTATGACGATGCGGCCGCGTTCTTCGGCTGAGGGGCACCACTAGACTCGCTGCTATGAGTGTCGCTTCCGCCGATCTGCTCGACTACGACGAGGTCATCGCACGCTTCGACCCGGTCCTGGGTCTCGAGGTGCACGTCGAGCTGTCCACTGCCACCAAGATGTTCTGCCCCTGCTCGACGACGTTCGGGGCCGAGCCCAACACCCAGGTGTGCCCGGTGTGTCTGGGGATGCCGGGGGCGTTGCCGGTGCTCAACGAAGCGGCCGTGGAATCGGCGATCCGGATCGGGCTGGCGCTGAACTGCCAGATCGCGCCGTGGGGCCGGTTCGCCCGCAAGAACTACTTCTATCCCGATCAGCCGAAGAACTACCAGATCTCCCAGTACGACGAGCCGATCGCGGTCGACGGCTACCTCGACGTGCCACTGGACGACGGCAGCATCTGGCGCGTGGCCATCGAGCGGGCCCACATGGAAGAGGACACCGGCAAGCTGACCCACCTGGGCAGTGACACCGGCCGGATCGCCGGCGCCACCACGTCGCTGGCCGACTTCAACCGTGCGGGGGTGCCGCTGATCGAGATCGTCACCAAACCCCTGGAAGGAACCGGCGAGCGCGCGCCGGAGATCGCCCGCGCCTACGTGACCGCACTGCGGGATCTGCTGCGCGCGTTGGACGTCTCCGATGTGCGGATGGATCAGGGCTCGATGCGCTGTGATGCCAACGCATCGCTGATGCTCAAGGGCGCCAAGGAGTTCGGCACCCGGACCGAGACCAAGAACGTCAACTCACTCAAGAGTGTCGAGGTGGCCATCCGCTACGAGATGCGCCGCCAGGCCGCAGTCCTGGAGGCCGGCGGCACCGTCACCCAGGAGACCCGGCACTTCCACGAGGACGGGTACACCAGCCCGGGCCGCACCAAGGAGACTGCCGAGGACTACCGGTACTTCCCGGAACCGGATCTCGAGCCGGTGGCGCCCAGCGCCGAGCTGGTGGAACGGCTGCGCGGCACCATTCCGGAGCTGCCGTGGTTGGTGCGCAACCGGATTCAGGACGACTGGGGTATCTCCGACGAGGTGATGCGCGATCTCGTCAACAACGGGGTGATCGACCTGGTGACGGCCACCGTCGCCGCGGGCGCCCCCAGCGAGGCCGCGCGCGCCTGGTGGGGAAACTTCCTGGTGCAGAAGGCCAATGAAAATGGGCGATCGGTAACAGATTTGGCCATCTCCCCGGTTCAGGTGGCGGCGGTGGTCAAGCTCGTCGACGAGGGCAAGCTGTCCAACAAGCTGGCCCGCCAAGTCATCGAGGGTGTGCTGGCCGGCGAGGGTGAACCCGAGGCGGTGATGACCGCCCGCGGGCTGGCGGTGGTGCGTGACGATTCGCTGATCCAGGCGGCCGTCGACGACGCGCTGGCGGCCAACCCCGGTATCGCGGACAAGATCCGCGGCGGCAAGGTCCAGGCCGCAGGCGCGGTGGTGGGCGCGGTGATGAAAGCGACCAAGGGACAGGCCGACGCTGCCCGGGTGCGCGAACTGGTGCTGGCGGCCTGCGGCCAGAGTTAGACGAAGGTGACGGCCGCCCGGCGGGAGCGGTCGACGACGGTCTGGAAGACGTCGGGCCGCGCATAGTGGCCGGTGGGGTCGAAGGTCAGCCGCTCCTGGGCGACGTGATCGAGGTCGAGTTCGGCGATCAGGATGCCCTCGACACCGACCACCGGCTCGATCAGCCAGTCACCGTTCGGGGCGGCGACGGCACTGCCGCCGTCGAAGATCACCTCATCGGAGGACTCGGTGAGCCGCCGAGCCAGCGGGAAGTCGGCCGGTATCGAGTCCGCGGTGATCAGTCCGGAGGCCGCGATGCTGAAGACCCGGCCTTCGAGGGCGACAAAGCGGGTGATGTCGCGTGTCAGGGCCGACGAACCTGGCCAGCAGCCGACGTGCACCGTCTCACCCTGGCCGTAGAGCGCGGTGCGCGCCTGCGGCATCCAGTTCTCCCAGCAGTTGAGGCTGCCCATGGTGGCGGGGCCCACCCGATGGGTGGTCAGTCCGGCTCCGTCCCCGCCGGCCCACACCATGCGTTCGTCATAGGTGGGGATGAGCTTGCGGTGATGGCCCACCAGTCCGCGTCGGGGATCGATGGTCAATAGTGTGCACCAGACGCTGCCGTGGCCCAGATCGTGCCCCCGCTCGGACACGCCGACGAGCAGGGTGATCCCGAGATCGGCTGCCGCGGTTTCCAACTCGTGTTGCTCAGGCCCGCCGACCTCGATGGCTGACTCGAGATAGTAAGCGTAACAATTTTTCTGGTCCGGATCGTTGAACTGTGCGCCATCGGTCCGGGGCAGCCAGAACGGGTAGCCGCACAGATAGGTCTCCGGGTACGCGATCACGTCGGCACCTGCGGCGGCCGCCAGTGCGGCGGCCTCGATGGTGCGCGCCATACGCGCTGTCCGGTCGAGCCACGGCCCGCCGAGCTGCGCTGCGGCGACGGTCACCGAGTTGGGCCCGAGGCGGGCCACCCGGTGTTCGGCGATGATGTCGAGAGGCATGTCCGGTCGCCTTTCCGTTGTCGCGATCAGTAGACCTCGAAGTACTCGCGCTGTTCCCAATCGGTCACGGCCGCATTGAACCTCGAGATCTCGTGCTTCTTGATCGTGGTCAGGTAATTGACGAACGGATCGCCGAGCTCGCGACGCATGAGTTCGCTGCTCTCGAAGAAGCCCACTGCGTCGGCCAGGGTGGCCGGGATCAGGGGAACGTCGGCGTTGTACGCCTCGTCGGCCGAGGGCCCCGGGTCGAGTTTGCGGGCGATTCCGTCCCTGCCGCTGATGAGCTGAGAGGCAAGGTAGAGATAGGGATTGGCTGCGGGTTCGCCGATGCGGTTCTCGAGATGTGTCGAGTTGTCCCCGCGGGCACCGGAGATCCGGATCATGGCGCCGCGGTTCTCTTCGGACCAGGCGATGCGGTCGGGTGCGAACGAGTTCGCGATGTAGCGCTTGTAGCCGTTGATGGTCGGGGTGGTGAGAACCGAACTGGCGCGGGCATTCTCGAGAAGTCCCGCCATGTAGGTCATGCCCGTCTCCGAGAGCAGCGCACCGTCGGCACCCGGGAAGGTGTTGGGATCGGTTTCTGTGCTCAAGGATTGGTGCAGGTGCCAGCCGCTGGACACGATGTGGTCGAATGCGGGCCGGGACATGAACGTGGCGTGGTAGCCGTGCCGGCGGCAGATCTGCTTGATGGCGCTGCGAATGAGCAGCACGGCGTCGGCGGCGGCCAGGCCGGGCATCGGGTCGAACGTCAGCTCGACCTGGCCCGGACCCCACTCGTCCTCGACGGTCGCCAGCGGCAGGCCGAGCGCCACGATCTGGTCCCGCAGGATGCTCAGGATTGCATCCGCCTCGTCCCCGCGGTTCTCGGTGAGGTACTGGTACCCGTGCGACAGTGCGGTCACGATCGGGGCGGCCGGGGGATAGCCGGAGTCGGCGAACTGCAGCTTGGGATCGACCAGCCGGGTGATGTAGAACTCCAGCTCGATCCCGGCGGTGAACGCATACCCCTCGGCGTCGAGCGCGGCGAGTTGCCGTTGCAACACTCCGCGGGTGTCGAAGGGGACACGATCACCGTTGCGGTAGTGCAGGTCTGACAGGATCCAGCCGGTCCGGTCCACCCAGGGCAGTTCGTGGAACGTGGTCGGGTCGGGCACCAGCACTCCGTCCGGCAGGCCGGTGAGCCGGGGATCGCCGAAGCCGGCCGCCTCGAACGGCGGTACCGCCGGGTTGTTGGTGGTGTCGAAGATCAGGGTCGCGGTCTGGAAATCCTTGCCGTTTTCGAGCGTGCTGAGGAAGTGATCGACCTCCAGGGTCTTGCCCCGGAGGATGCCGTGCTGGTCGCCCCAGCTGATCCGGACCTGGCGCAGATCCAGTTCGCGGACCCGAGCGGCCAGGCGTTTTGCGCTGTCCTGCTGTTCCTGGGTCCACAGGTCGTGCTGAGCGATGAACGACGAACCCATGCCCGCTCCTTCGTGAGTGTTCAGGTGATCTGATCACTGAAGGTAACACCGGTTCTGCAGGGGCGCGCGGTGAACGCCGGGGGTCAGCGCGAGTCGTCGATGAGGCTGTCGCTGGTGCTGATCAGGTGCCGCAGCATCTGGTCAGCGGCGTCATCCGGGGACCCGCTGCGAATGGCCGCGAGGATTGCGTGATGATCCGCCAGCGATTTCAGGGGGCGTCCGGGGCGGGTGAGCGAGGTCTCCGACGTGCGGTCCAGCGGGGTGCGCAGCCCGGCGAGCAACTTGATCAGGATCGGGTTGTGCGAGGCCGTCGCCACACCCAGATGGAAACGCCGGTCGCCGGTGAGGCCGGGGGCGCCCGCGTCCACCTCCGCGGCCATTTCGACCAGGGCGGCGTCGAGTTCGGCCAGATCTTCGGCGCCGGCCCGGGTGGCCGCCAGCCGCGCACACTGAGTCTCCAGGGCCTGCCGCGTCTCCCAGATGTACGGGTGATCGACGTGGGTTTCGACCAATTCGGCCGCCAGCGAGGAGATCACGTCCTCCGGCCGCTTCAGCAGGTAGATCCCGTCGCCGTGCCGGACGTCGACGATGCCCTGCGTGCGCAGCGCGGTGATGGCCTCGCGGATCGACGACCGGCCGACAGAGAGTTGACTGGCCAGGTCGCGCACGTTCGACAGCTTGTCGCCCGGTTGCATGTCGCTGGTGTCGATGAATTCGCGGAGCCGCTCGCTGACCTGTTCATAGAGTGGTCTGCGGTCGACTTGCCGAAGCCGGGCGCTCGTCATGGGGCTCAGTCTCTCAGCTGCCGCCGTGGCGTCAGGTGTTGTCGGCGTTGCTGCGCGGGAAGCCGCCGCCCTGCGGGAACAGCGGGAAGACCACATCGTCGAGTCTGCCTGCGTCGCCGGAGGTCTTGTTGACCGTGGCGGCCCAGACGTTTCCGTCACCGGAGAGCTGCAAGGCCCAGGCGTGGCCGTGCTGATCCTGGCGGACGACTTCGGGTTCCCCGGTGACCGCGCCGGTGCCCTGTGCCAGTCGCACCGCCACCGTCTGCTTGGTGTTGACGAGGTTGACCAGGATGGTGCCCTCCAGGGCCGCGCAACCCGCGACGCCCGGTTTGTTCGGCCACTCCCACACGGTGGTGGTGGTGGAATCCTTGGTGATCCGCTGCAGGCGGTCGGTGGTCGGAGTGCGATCGGTGAGGTACAGCGCGCCGTCGGCGGGATCGATGCACATGCCGCCGCCCGCGCCCATCCCCGACATGGCCGTGGTGGTGGGAGCCTGGTCGACCGTCGTGGGCTGCTCGATCCGCAGAACCTTGCCTGCCAGAGAGGCCGGATCGGCGGCTTGTGCGGGATTGCCTGCATCGCCGGTCTGCACCAGCAAGGTGGTGGGGCTGGTGAAGATCAACGAGCCGGAGTTTCCGGTGGCACCCTTCGGGATACCGGTGAGGATGGCTTTCGGCACGTCGCCGTCGGCGATCCGGACCACCCGGTTGTCGCTCGGGGTGCTGATGTAGGCGTACATCAGGCGGTCCTGGGAGTAGGTGGGCGACTTGACGATGTCGAGCAGCCCACCGTCGCCGGATCCGTCGACGGGGATCGTGAAGTCGACCTTGGGCTCGGCACTGACGGACACCTCTTTGACAACGCCGGTGGTGCGTTCGGCCACCAGCGCGGTCTTGCCGTCGCCGCTCATGATCAGACCGCTGGTGCTCTCGAGGCAGCCCTGCATCACCCCGGGAGCCGGGCATTCCTTGGGGAACGGTTTCGCAGGCAACGGCGGCGGAGGTGGCGGCGTGGACGGCGGCGGCGGGCGCAGCGCCGGCTCGGTGGTGAACGGCTGGGACTGCGCATCGTCGAACCGGGCGCACCCGGTCGCCAGCGACAGCGTGATCGCCATTCCCACGCACGACGCAGCAACCACCCCTCGTTTCACCAACGAGAAGACCGCGCCGCGCTTCGCCATGCCAGCCAGGTTACGGATCGTGCGGCGGTGCGCGCCACGGGGCGCGTCAGCCATGGCGGATCGTCATCATTTTGACAGCCAAAAGAGCCGCTCAAATCCCCGATTCGGGCCAAAATGCCCTTACCCTGGCAGCCGTGACGAGTCCATCACCTGACCCCCTCTGGCAGCGGCCTGACGGCACTTTGGCTGGGGCGGGTACCTCGAAGCCCGGCTCGGCGAGCCTCGTCGACCCCGAAGACGACCTGCCGACGTCCACCTACGGCGGCGATTTCGAAACCACCACGATCACCAACTACGGCGGCGTCGGCTACAGCAGCCCGCCGCCCACGAGTGGACTGGGACTGCTCAACGATCCCGAACCGCTGCCCTACGTGCAGCCGCAGGCGGCCCGCGGCGGGATGATCGGTCCCACCGAGATCGAACCCGAGGACTACGACCGGGCCAGGCGAGAGACCCGGCGCGGCACCCAGGATCTGGGACTGCTGATCCTGCGCATGGGGTTCGGCGCCCTGTTCATCGCCCACGGCCTGCAGAAGGTCTTCGGGTGGTGGGGCGGACCCGGACTCGGTGGCTTCCGCGAGTCCGTCGAAGGCTTCGGCTATCAGCAGGCCGAGGTTCTCACCTACGTGGCCGCGGGCGGTCAGATCGCCGCCGGTGTGCTGCTGGTGCTGGGACTGTTCACGCCGGTGGCGGCCGCGGGCGCGCTCGCGTTCCTGATCAACGGACTGCTGGCGGCCATGACGGCGCAGGACAATCCCGGGCTGGTGTTCTTCCTGCCCGATGGCCAAGAGTTCCAGCTCACCCTGATCGTCGTCGCGATCGCGCTCATCCTCGTCGGCCCCGGCCGGTACGGATTCGACGCGGGCCGCGGCTGGGCCCGCCGGCCGTTCATCGGATCGTTTGTCGCCCTGGTGGTGGGAATCGGCGGCGGCGTCGCGGTGTGGGTGCTGCTCAACGGCGCCAACCCGCTCGCCTGAGCCTGCCGTTCGGTCCAAGGCCTGACTCAGTTGTAGGGGTTGGGCACCCGGCCGCCGCTGGCCTCGGTCAGCAGCGGCAGCGTCGCGAACGTCACCGCGGGTAACCGCAGTTCGCCGCCATCCGTGAGCGCGGCGCGCGCCCACGCACTCTTTTCGAACCGCAGCCCCTGGATCTGTTCCCATCGCACCGTCGTACTGCCCAGCAGGGTGCGGGCGGTGACCGTCTCCCGGTCGGCGACCGTGCGCCAGCGCAGGACCGACGCGGAGAGCACGATCGGAATGAGCAGCAGCGGTGCGCTCCACGGCCAGTTCAGCACCGGCACCAACAGCCCGAGGGTGAAGAAGCCCACCGCGAAATGGGCCATCTGCGACATCTTGATCACCACCGGCTTTCCGGTTTCCGCGGGCTGCGATGATGAGTGGGCTGACGAGGACACCGCGCAATCTTTTCACGTGGTGTTTTCCACTCGGAGTGCGACAACCGGAATTTGACTGTTCACCTGTGCGGCAGCTACCGTCTTCTGTTATGCGGACTCCCGGCATGCTCGTAGTAATTGGTCAGCGCGTTGGTGCGTGACCGCACTTAGCTACCAGCTACCAACGCGCAACCCTCGTACAGCGGCTCAGCTGACGGGGGTTTTTTGTTGCCCACCGAGCGAGTTCGTAGAAGTTTCCACCCGATGCACAAAACAACAATGAGGACACCGTGAGCGCACCCACGACGCGACCACCAGAACCCGCAGCCACGCCCAAACCGGCGAACGGCACTCCGGTCCAGACCGGTAAGGCTGCGGCCAAAGCGGCAACGAAACGAGTTGCGCCGCATCAGCTCACGGGTGCGCAGTCGGTAATTCGGTCGCTCGAGGAACTCGACGTCGACGTCATCTTCGGGATCCCGGGCGGGGCGGTGCTGCCGGTCTATGACCCACTGTTCGATTCGGTGAAGCTGCGCCACGTGCTGGTCCGCCACGAGCAGGGTGCCGGTCACGCCGCCAGCGGCTACGCCCATGCCACCGGCAAGGTCGGCGTCATGATGGCCACCTCGGGGCCCGGTGCCACCAACCTGGTCACCCCGCTGGCCGATGCCCAGATGGATTCCATCCCGGTGGTCGCGATCACCGGGCAGGTGGGCCGCGCCCTGATCGGCACCGACGCCTTCCAGGAAGCCGACATCTCCGGCATCACCATGCCGATCACCAAGCACAACTTCCTGGTTCGCAACGGTGACGACATCCCGCAGGTGATGGCCGAGGCGTTCCACATCGCCCGCAGCGGTCGTCCCGGTGCCGTGCTCGTCGACATCCCCAAGGACGTCCTGCAGGCGCAGTGCACCTTCAGCTGGCCGCCGGTGATGGACCTGCCCGGCTACAAGCCGAACACCAAGCCGCACAGCCGCCAGGTGCGCGAAGCCGCCAAGCTGATCGCCGCCGCCCGCAAACCGGTGCTCTACGTCGGTGGCGGCGTGATCCGGGGTGAGGCGTCCGCCGAACTGCTGGACCTCGCCGAGCTCACCGGCATCCCGGTGGTCACCACGCTGATGGCGCGCGGCGCATTTCCCGACAGCCATCCGCAGAACCTCGGTATGCCCGGCATGCACGGCACGGTCGCCGCGGTGGCCGCGCTGCAGAAGAGTGATCTGCTGATCGCGCTGGGCACCCGATTCGATGACCGGGTCACCGGCAAGCTGGAGTCCTTTGCGCCCGAGGCCAAGGTGATCCATGCCGATATCGATCCCGCCGAGATCGGCAAGAACCGCCACGCCGACGTGCCGATCGTCGGTGACATCAAGTTCGTCATCACCGATCTGATCGAGGCCCTGCGGCACGACGGCATCTCGGCGGCCGCGCTGGACACCGCCAACTGGTGGGAGTACGTCTCGACCGTGCGGGCGACGTACCCGCTGAGTTATGACCCGCAGAGCGACGGCAGCATGAGCCCGGAGTTCGTCATCTCCAAGCTGGGCCAGATCGCCGGACCGGACGCGGTGTACGTCGCCGGCGTTGGCCAGCACCAGATGTGGGCGGCGCAGTTCATCAAGTACGAGAACCCGCGCACCTGGCTGAACTCCGGCGGGCTGGGCACCATGGGCTTCGCGGTGCCTGCGGCGATGGGCGCCAAGTTCGCCCGTCCCGAGGCCGAGGTGTGGGCCATCGACGGTGACGGCTGCTTCCAGATGACCAACCAGGAGCTGGCCACCTGCGCCATCGAGGGTGCGCCCATCAAGGTCGCGCTGATCAACAACGGCAACCTCGGCATGGTGCGCCAGTGGCAGACGCTGTTCTACGAAGAGCGGTACAGCCAAACGAATCTGGCGACTCATTCGCGCCGGATCCCGGATTTCGTGAAGCTGGCCGAAGCGCTGGGTTGCGTCGGATTGCGTTGCGAGCGTGAAGAAGACGTCGAAGACGTGATCAACCAGGCGCGGGCGATCAACGACCGGCCCGTGGTGATCGACTTCGTGGTGGGCGCCGATGCGCAGGTGTGGCCGATGGTCGCCGCAGGCATGGGCAATGACCAGATCGAGGCCGCCCGCGGCATCCGGCCGCTGTTCGACGACGTGGAAGAAGGGCATGCCTGATGACCACCACCACGCACACGCTCAGTGTGCTCGTCGAAGACAAACCCGGTGTGCTCGCCCGGGTCGCGTCGCTGTTCTCGCGGCGCGGCTTCAACATCCAGTCGCTGGCCGTCGGCGCCACCGAGCAGAAGAACCTGTCCCGGATGACGATCGTCGTCTCGGTGGAGGACTTCCCGCTGGAGCAGATCACCAAGCAGCTCAACAAGCTGATCAACGTGATCAAGATCGTCGAGCAGGACGAAGACAATTCGGTCTCGCGTGAGCTGGCGCTGATCAAGGTGCGGGCCGACGCCGCCACCCGCGGTCAGATCATCGAGGCCGTGAACCTGTTCCGGGCCAAGGTCGTTGACGTCTCGGCAGAGTCACTGACGGTGGAGGCCACGGGCACGCCCGGTAAGCTCGAGGCGCTGCTGCGCCTGCTGGAGCCGTACGGGATCCGCGAAATCGCCCAGTCCGGAATGGTCACGCTGGCGCGTGGACCGCGCGGCATCGGCAAATAGTCAACGCTCGCAACACGAGCGAGATAGAAAAGGAAAAGTAACAGTGGCAGTTGAGATGTTCTATGACGACGACGCGGACCTGTCGATCATCCAGGGACGCAAGGTCGGCGTGATCGGGTACGGCAGCCAGGGGCATGCGCATTCGCTGTCGCTGCGCGATTCCGGTGTCGAGGTCAAGGTGGGCCTGCGCGAGGGTTCCAAGTCGCGCGAGAAGGTCACCGAGCAGGGCCTGGAAGTGGATTCTCCCGCCGAGGTCGCCAAGTGGGCCGACGTGATCATGGTGCTGGCACCCGACACCGCGCAGGCCGAGATCTACAAGAGTGACATCGAGCCGAATCTCGAAGACGGCAATGCGCTGCTCTTCGGGCACGGGCTCAACATCCACTTCGGTCTGATCAAGCCGCCCGCCAACGTCACCGTCGGCATGGTCGCCCCCAAGGGCCCCGGCCACCTGGTGCGCCGGCAGTTCGTCGACGGCAAGGGCGTGCCCTGTCTGATCGCCGTCGACCAGGACCCCAAGGGCGAGGGCCAGGCCCTGTGCCTGTCGTATGCCAAGGCGATCGGTGGTGCCCGCGCCGGCGTCATCAAGACCGACTTCAAAGAAGAGACCGAGACCGACCTGTTCGGTGAGCAGGTCGTGCTGTGCGGTGGCACCGAAGAACTGGTCAAGGCCGGTTTCGACATCATGGTCGAGGCGGGCTACGCCCCCGAGATGGCCTACTTCGAGGTGCTGCACGAGCTCAAGCTCATCGTCGACCTGATGTACGAGGGCGGCATCGCGCGGATGAACTACTCGATCTCCGATACCGCGGAGTTCGGTGGCTACATCTCCGGTCCCCGCGTCATCGACGCCGACACCAAAGACCGCATGCGCGCCATCCTCAAGGACATCCAGGACGGCACGTTCGTCAAGCGCCTCGTGGCCAACGTCGAAGGCGGCAACAAGGAGCTCGAGGGTCTGCGTAAGGCCAACGCCGAGCATCCTGTCGAGGTCACCGGCAAGAAGCTGCGCGACCTGATGAGCTGGGTCGACCGGCCCATCACCGAAACGGCCTAGTTTTCCCTGCGATTGTGGAGTCTGACCGGCGCTCAGCGCCGCTCAGGCTCCACAAATCGCAAGTTTGGCAGCTTCTTGATGCCGAACTCGCGGCGCAGCACCGTCCGGGCCGCGTAATAACCCGCCATCCCGTGGACACCACCGCCGGGCGGGGTGGCCGACGAGCACAGGTAGGCCCCGGAGATCGGCGTGGACCACGGGTTGAGGCGCAGCGCCGGGCCGGTGAGGGCGCCGAACATGTTGTTGCCGCCCACGCCGATGTCACCGCCCACCAGGTTGGCGTTGTGGTCAGCCAACCGGTGCGCCGGTGTACTGCGCACCGCCACCACCAGGTCGCGGAATCCCGGGGCGAACCGCTCGAAAATGCTTGTGACGGACTCGGTTTGATCAACCGGCGAGCCGAACGGCACATGGGCGTAGGCCCACAGCGGCCGGCGGCCCGCGTCGTCGATCCGGCTCGGGTCCGCCAGATGCGGCAATGCCGCCAGCACCATCGGCCAGTCGGCGTGCCGGCCCGCGGCGATCTCTTTCTCGGCCAGCGCCATGTTCTCGCGGGTGCCGCCCAGATGCAGCGTCGGTGCTTGGGCCAGCCGCGGATCGGTCCACGGGATCTCGCCGGAGAGCACGAAGTCCACTTTGGCGACACCGGGTCCGAACTTGTAGCCGCGCAACGTCTTTGCGTACCGATCCGGCAGCCGGTCCCCGTAGATGTCCAGCAGCGCGGTGGGTGAGGTGTCGTAGAGCACCACCCCGCGCGGGGGAGTGGTGACGGTTTCGTCTGCGGTGAGCACCCCGCCGTGGGCACGCAGGTCGGCGATCAACGCATCGGCGATGGCCTGGCTGCCGCCGACGGGCACCGGCCAGCCCACCGAATGTGCGAGCGTGGCCAGCATCAGGCCGGCACCCGCACACACCAGCGACGGCATCTGCGCGATCACATGGGCGGCAACTCCACTGAACAAGGCCCGGGCGTCGTCACCGCGCAGCAGGCCCCAGGCCGGCGTGCCCTGCTCGGCGATGCGGCGCGCGACGTGGACCGCGGCCACCAGATCGGGCGGCACCGACCGTTTGTCGCCGAGCAGCAAGCCGACCACGCCGGGCGAACGGTCGGCGAGCGGCCCGAGCAGATGCCGCCACGACGCGCCGTCGGACAGCTCGCTGCAGGTGCGGTCCAGATCGTGGTAGCCGATGGCGGCGGGGCGGCCGGGCAGCGGATTGCCGTAGGAGATCTCCGGCACAGCCAGCTCGACACCGCGGCGCGTCAGGTCGAACTCGGCGAGAAACGGCGAGGCCAGCGCCAGCGGGTGGATGGCCGAACAGATGTCGTGGCTCACCCCGGCGTACTCGGGGTCGGGCAGCGTCCTCGAACCGCCACCCAGGGTGCTCTGGGCTTCGACAACCTGCACCGATAGTCCCGCACGGGCCAAGATCACGGCGGCGGTCAATCCGTTGGGCCCGCTACCGACGATGGTGATGTCCACTGTTGCATTACAGCCCACTACGCTGTCCTGCGTGAGCTTGCCCGTAGTACTCATCGCCGACAAACTCGCCGAATCCACCGTCGCCGCACTCGGCGACCAGGTGGAAGTGCGGTGGGTTGATGGCCCCGATCGTCCGAAACTACTCGCCGCGGTGGTGGACGCGGACGCACTCCTGGTGCGTTCGGCCACCACTGTCGATGCGGAGGTGCTGGCGGCAGCGCCCAGGCTGAAGATCGTGGCCAGGGCCGGTGTCGGCCTGGACAACGTCGATGTCGACGCCGCCACCGCCCGCGGTGTCCTGGTGGTCAACGCCCCCACCTCGAACATCCACAGCGCCGCCGAGCATGCGCTGGCGCTGATGCTGTCGGCAGCACGGCAGATCCCCGCCGCCGACGCCACCCTGCGCGAGCACACCTGGAAGCGCTCGAAGTTCTCCGGAGTCGAGATCTTCGGAAAGACCGTCGGCGTGGTCGGCCTGGGCCGCATCGGTCAGCTGGTGGCTGCACGGCTGGCAGCCTTCGGCACCCATATCGTCGCCTACGACCCCTACGTGTCCCAGGCGCGCGCCGCCCAGCTGGGAATCGAACTGCTGACCCTCGACGAGCTGCTGGGCCGGGCGGACTTCATCTCGGTGCATCTGCCGAAGACACCGGAAACCGCCGGTCTGATCGGCACGGAAGCGCTGGCCAAGACCAAACCCGGCGTCATCATCGTCAACGCCGCCCGCGGCGGACTCATCGATGAGCAGGCGCTGGCTGACGCGATCCTCAGCGGACATGTCTTCGGCGCCGGTCTCGACGTGTTCTCCACCGAGCCGTGCACCGACAGCCCGCTGTTCGAGCTGCCGCAGGTGGTGGTGACCCCCCACCTGGGTGCCTCCACCGCCGAGGCCCAGGACCGGGCAGGCACCGACGTGGCCGCCAGCGTGAAGCTGGCCCTGGCCGGCGAGTTCGTGCCGGACGCGGTCAACGTCGGCGGCGGCGTGGTCGGCGAGGAGGTGGCACCGTGGCTGGAGATCGTCCGCAAGCTCGGTGTGCTCATCGGCGCACTGTCCTCTGAGCTGCCGGTGTCACTGGTGGTCCAGGTCCAGGGCGAGCTGGCGTCCGAAGAGGTTGGGGTATTGCGACTTTCGGCGCTGCGCGGGTTGTTCTCGGCCGTCATCGAAGATCAGGTGACGTTCGTCAACGCCCCGGCGCTGGCCGCCGAGCGGGGCGTGGTCGCCGAGCTGACCACCGCGACCGAGAGCCCGAACCACCGCAGCGTGGTCGACGTGCGCGCGGTCTCGGCCGACGGTTCGTCGATCAACGTGGCAGGCACGCTGTCGGGTCCGCAGCAGGCGCAGAAGATCGTCCAGATCAACGGCCGCAACTTCGACCTGCGTGCCGAGGGTGTGAACCTGATCATCAACTACAACGACCAGCCCGGTGCGCTCGGCAAGATCGGCACCCTGCTCGGCGGCGCCGAGGTCAACATCGTCGCCGCCCAGTTGAGCCAGGACGCCGACGGCGACGGCGCCACCATCATGCTGCGGCTCGATCGTGCCGTACCCGAAGACGTGCGGGCCGCCATCGGTGCCGCCGTCGACGCCGTGACCCTGGAAGTGGTTGATCTGACGTGAAATTAGCGATCATCGCCGGTGACGGCATCGGTCCCGAGGTCATCGCCGAAGCCGTGACGGTGCTCGACGCCGTGCTGCCCGGCGTCGAGAAGACCAGCTACGACGTGGGCGCCAAGCGATACCACACCACCGGTGAGGTGATGCCGGACGGCCTGGTCGACGAGCTCCGCGGGCACGACGCGATTCTGCTGGGCGCCATCGGTGACCCCTCGGTTCCCAGCGGGGTCCTGGAGCGCGGGCTGCTGCTGCGCATGCGGTTCGAGCTCGACCACCACATCAACCTGCGGCCGTCGCGGCTCTACCCGGGTGTCAACAGCCCGCTGGCAGGCAACCCGGCCATCGACTTCGTCGTCGTCCGGGAAGGCACCGAAGGCCCGTACACCGGCACCGGCGGCGCCATCCGCGTCGGGACCCCGCACGAGGTCGCCACCGAGGTCAGCCTCAACACCGCGTTCGGTGTGCAGCGGGTGGTCCGTGATGCGTTCACCCGGGCCCAGGCCCGACGCAAGCACCTGACGCTGGTGCACAAGACCAATGTGCTGACCTTCGCGGGCAAGCTGTGGTCGCGCATCGTGGCCGAGGTGGGCGCAGACTTCCCGGATGTCGAGGTGGCCTACCAGCACGTCGACGCGGCGACGATTCACCTCGTCACCGATCCGGGCCGCTTCGACGTGATCGTCACCGACAACCTGTTCGGCGACATCGTCACCGACATCGCCGCCGCGGTGGCCGGCGGCATCGGATTGGCCGCCAGCGGCAATATCGATGCCACCCGCACCAATCCGTCGATGTTCGAACCGGTGCACGGCAGCGCGCCCGACATCGCCGGTCAGGGCATCGCCGATCCCACAGCGGCCATCATGTCGGTGGCGCTGCTCCTGGCCCACGTCGGTGAGCCCGACGCGGCCGCGCGGGTCGACAAGGCCGTGGCGGAACACCTGGCCACCCGGGGCGATGAGAAGCTGTCGACCTCGGCAGTCGGCAAGCGGATCGTGGAGAAGTTGTAGCTCGGCGCCCGCCTGCGGGCCGGCTCGCGACGC
This sequence comes from Mycobacterium sp., assembly GCA_040512325.1. Classification (GTDB taxonomy): domain Bacteria; phylum Actinomycetota; class Actinomycetes; order Mycobacteriales; family Mycobacteriaceae; genus Mycobacterium. The sequence goes on from JBEVFK010000087.1 coordinate 30,991, forward strand.
TGTCGCGGCAATGCCGGCTCTTCGCGGTGGGTTCGTCCTTCTTCGCCGTGGCCACGCTGCCGGCGATCGGACCGTCACCCGCGGCGGCGAATGTGTTGTGCTTCATCGGTTCCTGGTTCTTCACCACCGCGGCGTGGATGCAGCTGGTGCGCGCCGACCCCGCAGGGCGGTGCGAGTGGTATTCGGCGGCAACACAATTCGCCGGTACCGTGTTGTTCAACGTGAGCACCGGATCGGCGGTGTGGGCGCAGGCGGTGACCGCCGAACGCCGCTTCGTCTGGGCGCCGGACGCGACCGGGTCGGTGGCCTTCCTGGTCAGCGGCGCGTTGGGTCTGGCCGCGGTCGGAGTCCTGGCGCACCCCTCCAGGGACCGGCTGGCAGCGTGGATCAACATGGTGGGCTGCATCGCCTTCGGTGTCTCCGCGGTGGGCGCGTTCGTGTGGAAGAGCGGCGCGACCGCGGATGCCGTCTTGGCCGATCTCGGAACGTTTCTCGGTGCCCTGTGCTTTCTGGCGGCCGCGCTGCTCAGCTACCGGGGAGGTAGCGGTGCACGTACCGGGGTAGCAGGATCGCCCCGATGATCGCCAACGCGGCGGCGGCGCCGCAGGCGACGCTGAGGGAGGCGACGGCCACGAGGCCGGAGATCGCGAGCGGGGCCAGCGAGGGGGCGAAATCGGTCACCAGTCGCCAGGATCCGAGGAACGGTCCGGGATTGTGGGGGTCGGCCAGGTCGGAGCCCATGGTGGCGACCACCCCGGCGCTGATGCCATTTCCCGCTGCCATCAGCAGTACCGCCGCGATGAACCAGAGCTGGCTGCCGGGCAGGTAACCGGCGACGGCCATGACCAGATGCGTGATGGCGAACACGATCATCGGCGGCAGCGCCACCCAGAGGCGGCCCCACCGGTCGATGATGATGCCGCCGAGATAGGTCAGGGCGAAGTCGATTCCAGCGGCGGTCCCCACCAGCAGCGCCACCGACACCGCGTCCATCCCGAGGGCGACGCCGACCAGTGGCACGAAGATCTTCCTCGTCATCCGGACGGTGCCGAGGATCGACGTCACCGCGCCGAGCCGGAGCAGGACGCCGCGGTTCTGCCGCAGGGTGGCGAACACCCCGGGTGCATCGCCGGACACGTCAGGCGCGGCCGCCGCGGTGTCCGAGGTGGTGCGGGGGAACCGGACGCAGCTCACTGCCACCAGGAGGGCGGCCTCGGTGGCGATGACCACCAGGAAGGCATAGTGGTCGTTGTCGGCGACACTCAGCATTGCCGCGGCGAGGAACGGTCCGACGAACATGCCGAGGCGGTTGAAGCTCGCCACCAGAGCCAGCGAGCGGCCACGAACATCGACCGGCACCGCCACGGTCATCCAGCTGTGCCGGGCCATGGTGAACACCGCGACACCGCTGCCGATGAGCAGAGAACTCCCCATCAGCACCGCCAGCGACGGTGCGACAAAGGCGCCGATGCCGCCGATCAACGTGGTCACGACGGCGGCCTGCATCACGGCCTTCTCGCTGAACCTCGATACCAACGCCCCGGCGGGCAGGGCGAACAGCAGTTGTCCCAGCGGCAGCATCGAGGCCGTGATCGCGGCCGTGGCATAGCCGGCTCCGAAGTCGAGGGCGGCCAGCGGGATCGCCGGGACCACCGCGCCCTGGCCGGTACCGTGCAGCAGGTTGGGGAGTAGGACGGTCGGAGTCAATTGCCGCCACGGCACCCGGGTGGGGGTACCGCCGGTGGCCTGTCGGGACGGCGAGATCGTTACCCCCTCAAGCGAAATTAGTTCTACTCTCGTACTAGTTAATCTAGCTTGCAGGAATGTCGATGTCCTAACCTGCATCTTCGCAGCGCAGTGGTTCACTATCGGAACTAACGAGAAGGGCGGCCGTCGTGTCTTCGGATACCGGAGAAACCGGCGAACCGGTGGTCACCCGGCTTCGGACGGCATCCATGCGGTTGGCGCAGCGGCTGCGTCAGGAGTCGGGCAATGACGCGGATCTGACGCCGTCCCGGTTCTCGGTGCTGTCGTTCCTGGTCGCCGGCGATACCGGCGAGGTGGTCCGCATGGGTGATCTGGCCAGAGTCGAAAACGTCAGCAAGTCGACGATCACGCGAATCGTCTCGCGGTTGGCAGAGCAGGGTTTCGTGGAGCTGGTGCCCGATCCGACGGACCGGCGGTCGACACTGGTGGCGGCGACACCCGCGGGACGGAAGGTGTCGGCCGGCACCTCGGCCCAGATCGACGCCTATCTCACCCGGCGCCTGCACGGACTCACCGAGCTCGAGCAGGCTGCACTTCACGTGGCGGTGCTGGCGATGGAGCGGCTGGCCCAGCCCGAACGGTGAACCGGCGGTCACGCCAGGGGATCGGCCTCCACCGGTACCAGTGGCACGGCGGCCAACGGGAACAGGGCGCACACCGCGAAGGCCAGCGGAAAACCGGCCACCCCGATCAACCCGCCGAAAAGCGGTGCGGCAAGGGCCGATGCGAGGTGCTGGCTGGTGTTCTGCGTACCCAGGGCCCGGCCGCTCCAGAACGGACCGGCGATCTCGGCGATCGCCGTGAACGCCAAACCGTTGTCGGAGACGGTGATTGCGGAGGCGATGAGCATGAACCCGATGCTCAGCGGGGAGTCCAGCCAGTCGGTCAGTGCCAGCAGGCCCATGGTGGCCGCCGCACCGAACGCGATCGTGCGGATCGGCCGCAGGCGCCTGCCCACCCGGTCCGACCAGTACCCCGCGGCGATACGGCCACCCGCGCCCAGTAACTGCGCAACGCCCACCAGCACACCCGCCGACGTCGGGGACCAGCCCCGGTCGGTGATCAGCCAGACCAGAGTGAAGGTCCACACCAGCGCCTGCGGCACCACCAGCAGCACCGACAGCGCGTGGATGCGCGTCAGGGTGGTCGATCCCCGATATGGGTTGGCGAGGTCTTCGGCGGGTGCGTCGGCGCGCGGTGGCCGCGGCGGATCGAGCACTCCCACCGCGCAGATGACCGCGGAGGCGGTACACACGATTGCGGGGAACAGCAGTGCGGCCGAGACCCCTTGGCCGGCGGCCAGGCGGGGGATCACCAGGGCGCCGAGACCGACACCGAGGGGGACCGCCGTCTGGCGGATTCCCATCACCAGCCCGCGCTGGTGCGGCGGGAACCAGCCGACCACAAGTCGGCCGCTGGCCGCATTCGAACTGGCTGCCGCCATACCGCCGAGAAACAGGAAAATGCCGACCGCCACCAAGGATTCGACGGAGGCCGCGGCGAACGCAGCTGCCGCGGTCAGCGCCGCGCCGACGCTCAGGACGATGCGCTCGCCGATCCGGTCGACGATGTATCCCCAGCCGATCAGCGTCACGACCATGCCGAAACTCGGCAGCGAGGCGATCAGGCCGGACGAGGCGAGGTCGAGACCTCGCTCGGTGTGCAGGGTGGGAATCAGGAAGGCCGCGCCGTTGATGAACACGTTGGCGAACATCGTCGACGTCAGCGCGAGCACGAGCATCGACCAGCGGCGTGCGGGGCCGATCGACGAGGCGGACACAGCCGCCATCGTGCCACGGCCATCTCAGGATGCTGAACCCAAATCTCATGATATGGGACACGTGCAGTCGGGTAGTACCGTGACCACGTGCAGCGCAGAGTGATCGTGAGATGTGTAACAGCAATGTCGGCGTGCCTGGTACTGGTGCTGGCCACCTTGCTCGCCCCGGCACCGGCCTCGGCGGTGGCCGTGAGCTGGTCTGGCCTCGATGCCCGTTCCTACGCCGGGCCGATACCCGCGCCGGGCGGCCTGATCACGTCCGTTCCACTGGACCCTGCCCTGTCGATCAGCGGCGCCGCCAGTGCCTACCGCATTCTGTACTCCACACTGGACGACCATGATTCGCCGGCGGTGAGTACCGCCGCGGTGTTCGTGCCGCGCAGCGCGCCGCAGGCAGGTGGCTGGCCGGTGGTGGCCTGGGCGCACGGCACCGTCGGGCTGGCCGATGAGTGCACGCCGTCGGCGCTGCCGCGGAGCGCGCGCGACGACCAGTACCTGACGCACTGGCTGGATCAGGGATATGTGGTGGTGGCCACCGACTATGCCGGCCTGGGCACCCCCGGGCTGATGAGCTACCTCAACAGCGTGGCGACCGCCCACAGCGTCGTCGATTCCGTCATCGCGGCGCACCGGCTGGACCTGCCACTGTCGCCGCAGTGGGCGATCATCGGTCAGTCCCAGGGTGGTGCCGCCGCGGTCGACAGTGCCCGGCGGGCCACCGAATTCAGCCAGGGGTCGGGACTGGATTACCGCGGCGTGGTGGCCACCGGAACGCCGGCCAACATCGACCGGATCATCATCGGGGCCGGCCCCGACTTCGTGCTGCCGGAGCTGGGGCCGGGCGTCAATGTCTACACCGCCTACATCCTGGCCGGGTTACGCGATGCGCGACCGGATCTGGGTATCGACACCATCCTCACGCCGACGGGGCTGGACGCTGTCGGACGGTCCACCACCGGCTGTTTCGATCAACTCTCCGGCGAGTTCGCACAGTTGTCACCTGCGGAGTTCTTCCGTGCGCCGCTGGCGTCGATCCCGGGAATCGGCGAAGCCCTGGCGCAGTACATGGGCACGGCCACCAGTGGTTACGACCGACCCGTCTTCCTGGGTGTCGGTCTGCTGGACCGTGATGTGCCCCCGAGTTCGACGCTGACCTTCCGCGACGACCTGGTGGCCAACGGCCAGAACGTGGAGTTGCGCGTCTATCCCGATCAAGATCACAGCGGCACGGTGCTGGCCTCGATGGTCGACTCGACCCCGTTCCTCCAGCGCAACTTCGCGCGTCACTAGTCTGGGCCCATGCGCTTGGGTCGAATCGCCAGCCCCGATGGGGTCGCTTTTGTCAGCATCGAAGGAGATGTCGGCGACGGCGGTGAGGACGTGGGCGACGCGATCGTGCGCGAGATCGCCGAGCATCCGTTCGGCTCACCGACCTTCACCGGCCGGAATTGGCCGCTGGCCGACGTGCGGCTGCTGGCGCCGATTCTGGCCAGCAAGATCGTCGCGATGGGCAAGAACTACGCTGCGCACGCCGAAGAAATGGGCGGCGAGGCCCCCGAGCAGCCGGTGATCTTCCTCAAACCCAACACCGCGATCGTCGGCCCGAACGCACCGATCATGCTGCCCGCCGACGCGTCCCCGGTCCATCACGAAGGGGAGCTGGCCATCGTGATCGGACGCCCCT
>JBEVFK010000088.1:0-14364 GCA_040512325.1 Mycobacterium sp.
TCGACATCACCGAGGTTCATGGCCGCCATCGTCGCCACCGAATGTGCGATCACAGTGTCTTCACGAATCCGGCTGTGTTGCAGTGTGATCAGACGCTGAACCCACTCCAGTGTCGGTGTGCTCAGCGTGGCCACGCCTGAGTAGGTGATCAGGTGACCCATCACCGCGTCGGCGATGATGTCCGGATCGCCGGTGGACTCGGCGAGCTCCAGGGCGCGTGCCAGGTGCGCCGCGGCGATCTCAGGATCCGGGTGGTAGCAGTGCCCCACCGCCAGCGCCGCCCGAATCCTGGCTTCGGCGGCCGCATCACCCACGGTCGCGTCGACAGCGTGCTGCAGCACGGCCAGCAGCGGACCGGGATCCGCCCCGGGCGCCAGCCACGGCCAGCCGCCACTGGCCCGCAGCAGGGCACTGGCCACCCGTCCCGCCGTGGCGGTTCGACCCGCTTGGAGCGCTTCGAGCAGATGCTTCTGCGCGGTGTCCAACACGGTCTGTCCGCGGCCCGCGCGGGCCAGCGCCTCTAACATGGACACTGTCAACGCATCTCGGTCCGCCTCCACCCGCGCCGGCGCGGGCAGCAGATCGTAGGCATCCAACGCTGCCTGCCACCACCGCACCGCGGTCTCCGAGCTCCACCGCTGGGTGGCCTGCTCCGCGGCGAGTCGGCAGGCCGCGACCACCTGCGCGGGGTCGACGAGCGGCAATGCCGCCACCAAATGCTGGGCGCGCCGGGTCAGCGCGTCGTCGGCCACCCCGCCGTCGAGGACATCGGCGACCGTGGCATGCACCCGTTGCCGCCGCAACGCAGGCGTGCCCGCCAACAGTTGGCTGCGCAGCAAACCGTGGGCGAAGGCGTAACCGTCGCCGTCGTGGGCGGCAACGATGATCCGTTCGTCGGCCGCCTGATCGAGATAGTCGGCAAGGGTGTCGAAATCGAGCCGGGTGGTCGCGGCCAGTACCGCGAACTCGACCACATCACCGATCACCGCCGCGGTCCGAAGTACCTGGAGCACAGCGTGATCCAATCCGGCGAGGCGACGGTCCAGCACCGAGCGGATGGCACCGGGAATCTCGGTGCCGGCCCGCTCGGCACGCGGCAACCGGGCGTACTCAGACACGAAGAACGGGTTGCCACCCGTCCGGCTCGCCAACGTCGCCGTTTCGGCGTCGGTGAGGTGGCCCTCGGCTACCTGGTTGGCCAGGGCCGCCACTTCGTGCCGGTTCAGGGCAGGCACCTCGATGTGCCGGTTGCCGTCTCCGCGGGCGGCGGTGGCCAGGAACCGGGCGAGCTCTGGCCCGTGGTCGGTATCGCGGACGGTGGCGACCACCAGGATGGGGTGCCCACGCACCGCACCGGCCAGATAGGCCAGGCAGCTCGCCGACGTCGGATCCGCCCACTGCGCGTCGTCGATCACCACCACCAGCGGGTGTTGGCGTGAAAACCGTTCCAGCAGAGTCTGAATGCGCTCATAGACGTGAAAGCGCGCGGTATCGGAATCGACCTCCGCCGGCACCTCGAGCACCTGATCGGCGTCTGCTCCCAGGGCGCGCACCAGTTGGCGCATCGGCCACCAGGCCGGGGTGCCACGCTCGTCGGGGCAGCCGACCCACACCACCGCTTCCCCGCGCTGCGCACTCCGCGCAGCCGCCTCCTCGGCGAGCCGGGTCTTCCCGATGCCGGGTGGGCCGGTCAGTACCAGCCAGCGCGTCGCGCCCGCGCTCACGTCGTCGAGCAACGTTGTCATCGTTGCGACTTCGCGATGGCGGCCGATCAGATCGCCGCGTTGGACGCCGGCCTCGGTCGCAGGGGCGGGCACTGCCGATGGCGCGGGCACCGGGGCGGCGCCGGTCCATTCCGGTGAACGTGGCCATGCCGCCAATTCAGGCGCCTGGCGCAAAATCGCGGTCTGCAGTTCGCGCAATTCCGGGCCCGGTTCCAGCCCGAGCTCGTCGTCGAGAACCTTTGCGTGCGCGCTGAAGACCTCCAACGCCTCGGAAGGTCTCCCGGACCGATACAACGCCAGCATCTGCAGCCAGGCACCGCGATCACGCAGCGGGTCCGCTTTGCGAAGGTGGGCAGCCTCGCTCACGGCGTCAGCGGCCCGGCCCAGGGCCAGCAGCACCGTCACCCGGTGCTCCATACACTCGATGCGCAGATCCTCCACGCGGGCGGATTCCTCACGCACCCAGTCTTCGTCGCGCAGATCCGCCAGCAGCGGACCGCGCCAGAGCGCCAAGGCGTCGTCGACCGCCGTCAGCGCGTCGCGCCACTGACCGGCGTCGACCGCCGAACGCGCTGCGGCACAGCCGTCGACGAAGTCTGCGAGGTCAGTGTTGTCGGCCGTCAGGTAGTAGCCGGGGGCCTGCCGCACGATCGGTGATGCGACACCGCCGGCGGGCCGCAAAGCCTTGCGCAGGTTGGAGATATAGGCCTGCAGCCCAGCCGTCGCGCTGCCCGGTGCGTCATCGCCCCACACCGCGTCGATGAGCCGATCGGTGGACACCACCCGGCCTCGGGCCATCAGCAGGACCGCGAGCACCGCCCGCTGCTTGGGCGGGCCGATGTCGACCGGCACCTCCCCATGCACCACCTGTAGCGGGCCCAGTAGCCGATAGCGCACGGGTGGATTCTAAAGACGCCTGTCAACTAGCGCGAGCGTGCGCTGTCCCCGAGAAACACACGGGGTGTTGCTCGGGGACACGCACGCTCGCGGGGTAGTGACCTAGTTGGTTTGGCGGTACTTGTTCATCGCATCGTCGAGACGCTGCAGCGCTTCACCGAACTCGGCGAAGTTGCCACTGGTCTGCGACTCCTGCATACCGTCGAGAGCCGTCTGCACCTCGGCCAGCGCGGCCGCCTTGGCGGGCGACAGCGTGACCGGTCCACTCGGACCGGGCACCGCGGCTACCGGCCTGGGCACCTCGGGCTGATTGGCCGTCGGCGGCGGAGTGGCCGATTGCTGACTGTTCGGCGGCGGAGTACCCGGTGCGTTGGCCGGCGCGGCCGTCCCCGGCGTCGGTGCCGGACCCGTTGCAGTGGCTCCCGCACCCGCACCGAAGATCTCGTCGAGGGCGTCGCGCACCGTCGGGCCGTATCCGACCTTGTCGCCGTACATCATCGCCACCCGGATCAGGCGGGGGTACGACGATGCGGCATCACTGGCGCCCGGCGAGGCGTAGATGGGCGCGACGTAGAGCAGCCCACCCTGGCCCACCGGCAACGTCAACAGGTTGCCCCAGCGGATGCGGTTCTGGTTGTCGCGGCCGATGACACCGAGGTCCTGGCTGACGGCGGTATCGGTACTGATGGCGTTGAACGCCAGCTTGGGACCGTTGACCACCCCGGGGATGGTCAGCACCGTGATCTTGCCGTAGTTCGCCGGATCCGAGCTGGCGCTGATGTAGGCGGCCAGGAAGTCGCGGCGGAACCGGTTCATGGCGCTCGTCAGCTGGAACGATGCCGAATTATCATTCTCGGCAACGTCTTTGGCGACGATGTAGTACGGCGGCTGATAGCTGCTGGCGGTCGGGTTCGGATCCAGCGGGACGTCCCAGAAGTCCGACGTGGAGAAGAACGTCACCGGGTCGTCGACGTGGTACTTGGCCAGCAGGGCGCGCTGCACCTTGAACAGGTCCTCGGGGTACCGGAGATGCTCGGCGAGTTCGGGGGTGATCTCGGACTTGGCCTTGATGGTGTCCGGGAACACCTTCATCCACGCCTGCAGCACCGGGTCGCTCTCGTCCTGCGCATACAGGTTGACGGTGCCGTCATACGCGTCGACGGTGGCCTTCACCGAGTTGCGGATGTAGGAGACCTGCTTGTCGGGCAGCAGCCGGTTGGCCACGGCCTCATTGGAGTCCGCGGTGGCACTCGAGAGCGAGGTCAGCTCGGAGTACGGGTAGTTGTCGAGCGTGGTGTAACCGTCGACGATCCAGACCATGCGCTTGTTCACGATCGCCGGGTACATGTTGGTGTCGGTGGTGAGCCACGGGGCCACGGCCTCGACGCGCTCGGCCGGATCCCGGTTGAACAGGATCTTGCTGTTCTCGTTGATCACGTTGGAGAACAAGAAGTTCCGCTCGGCGAACTTCGCGGCGAACACACTGCGGGTGAACAGGTTGCCGACGGGCACGCCGCCGCTGCCCTGATAGGTGTAGTTCTTGGTCTCGGTGTTGGTCTCGTAGTCGTACTCGCGGTCGACGCCGCCGTTGGTGCCGACGATGGCGTAATCGGCCGGAGCCGACGCGATCACCGGACCGAAGTAGATGCGCGGCTGATCCAGCGGAGCGGGACCGGGCGACACCACCGACCCGTTGGCACCGACGACGCTGGCCAGGAACTCGGGATACCCGCCGTTCTGGTTGGGGTCGTTGGCGACGCCGCGCACCGTATTGGCCGGCGAAGCGATGAACCCGTTGCCGTGGGTGAAGACGGTGTGGCGGTTGATCCAGTCGCGCTGGTTGTCGATCAACCGCTCCGGGTTGAGCTCGCGCGCGGCGACCACGAAGTCGCGCAGGGAGCCGTCGTCAGCGGTGTAGCGGTCCATCGACAGCTGCTCGGGGAAGGCGTAGAAGTTCTTGCCCTGCTGGAACTGCGTGAAGGCGGGGCTGACGATCGTCGGATCGAGCAGGCGGATGTTCGAGGTGGTGGCCCGGTCGGCGGCCACCTGCTCGGCCGAGGTGGTGGCGTTGCCGCTGTAGTCGCGGTAGGTCACGTCTTCCTCGGTGAGCCCGTAGGCGTCTCGGGTGGCCGTGATGCTTCGCGCGATGTATTCGCTTTCCTTCTGCGCGGCGTTGGGCTTGACGCTGATCTGCTCGACCACCAGCGGCCAGCCGGCGCCGATGACGATCGAGCTGAGCAGCAACAGCACCAGGCCGATCGCCGGGATGCGCAGGTCTTTGAGCACCAGCGCGGAGAACACCGCGGCCGCGCAGATCACGGCGATGGCCAGCAGGATCAGCTTGGCGGGCAGTACGGCGTTGATGTCGGTGTATCCGGCGCCGGTGAAGGGCTTGCCGCCACGGGTGTGCGACAGCAGCTCATAGCGATCCAGCCAGTACGCGAACGCCTTCAGCAGCACCAGCACACCGAGCAGCGCCACCAGCTGGATGCGGGCCGGCTTGCTCAGCACCCCGGCACGGCCGGCCAGGCGGACTCCACCGAAGATGTAGTGGCCCACCAGGTTGACGAGGAACGCCAAGAACAGCGTCACCATCACATAGGACAGCACCAGCCGGTAGAACGGCAGGTCGAATGCATAGAACCCGAGATCGAGGCCGAACTGCGGGTCGGTGACGCCGAACTCACCACCGTGCAGGAACAGCTGGATGGGCACCCAGTAGCTCTGCGCCACCAGACCGGACAGCAGCCCGATTGCCAGCGGCACGCCGATCCCGATCAACTTCAGCCGCGACATCACCGCCGTGCGATACCGCGCGACCGGATCATTGGGACCCGCGGTCGGAACGAACACCGGGCGGGAGCGATAGGCCAGCGCCAGCGCGGCGAACACGATGGCCCCCACCGCGAGCGCGACGACGATGAACACCACGATTCGGGTGAACAGCACCGTGGTGAAGACGGAGCGGTAGCCGAGTTCGCCGAACCACAGCCAGTCGACATAGGTGTCGATGAACCGTGGACCGATCAACAACAGCACCACCGCCACCAAGGCGATCGCGATCAAAAACCGACTGCGCCGAGTCAGCTTCGGCATCCGGGCGGCGGGCCGCATACCCACGTGTTAACTCCCTGGTGGTAAAGGTGGTGTCAGGTGTACTGTGACGGCCCCAACTGTACGCAACGAGGTTCGGGCAAATGCCCCGTCACCGATCAGCAACGCGGTGGTTCGCCACCGGCTGAAACTGTCTCGAGCGCCTTCACTGCGCTGTCGAGCGTCTCGATCTTCACCAGCTCGAGTCCTTCCTGCGGCTCGGACATGGCCTCGTCGCAGTTGTCGGCAGGCACCAGGAAGACCGTGGCACCCGCCTCGCTGGCCGCGAGCATCTTGTGGGTGATGCCGCCGATCGGTCCGACCTTGCCGCCGGTGTCGATGGTGCCGGTACCTGCGATGAACTTCGATCCGTTGAGGTCACCGGTCGTGAGCTTGTCGATGACGGCGAGGCTGAACATCAGGCCGGCCGACGGCCCGCCGATGTTCGCCAGGTTGAAGTCGATGGTGAACGGTGCCCACGGCGCGTTGCGCACCGACACCCCCACCAGCCCGGAATCCTTGTCGGGATGGTCGCCGAGCTTGATGGTGGTGGTCCCCTCGGCGGCGTTCTTGCGCCGGAAGTCGACGACGATCTCCTCGCCGGTCTCGGTACCGTCCAGCAAACGCGTGAAGTCTTCGAGGGTGGCCACCGGCTGCCCATTGACCGCATCGATGGCGTCACCCTCCTGCAGCTTGCCCACGGCAGGACCTGGGTCGAGGATCGAGGCGACGGTGACGGCCGGGGCGTAGTCGAGATAGCCCAGCGCGGCGTACTCGGCGGAGTCCTCCGACTTCTGGAAGTCGGCGGTGTTGGCTTCCTGGACTTCCTCGCGGGACTTGTCCGGCGGGTACACCAGATCGCGCGGGATCAGCTGCTCACGCCCGGACATCCACAGGCTCAACGCGTGACCGAGGGTGAGGTTGTCGCGCTGGGACACCGTCGTCATGTTCAGGTGCCCCGAGGTGGGCTTGGTTTCGGTGCCCTCGATGTCGACCACCTGCTTGCCGTCGAACTCCCCGAGGGTGTCGAACGTCGGCCCCGGTCCCAGTGAGACGAAGGGCACGGTGACGATGGCGAGCAGCACACCGAAAGCAACGATCGGCACGAGCGCCACCATCAGCGTCAGAATCCGCCTGTTCACGCCGCCCACAGTAACCGGACCGGTCGAGGAGCCCGTTCAGCCCGGTCGACGAGCCCGAGCAGCCCGGTCGAGGAGCCCGAGGGACGAGGGTGACGCTGGGCCGGGCGAATCAAAGAGGGACGAGGGTGACGCTGGGCGGGGCGAATCAAAGAGGAACGAGGGGGAGGTGGGCCGGTCCCAGACAGACGCGCGCGTCCACCGGCCCGTTCACTGAGAGCTTCTGACGCACACGCGCGCGGGGGCCGTGCGGTGAGTACCGTTGAGGTCATGGCTGACCTGCCCTTTGGCTTTTCCCACGGAGAGAATCGCGATCCGGACAAAGACCCGGACAAGAACCCCGGTTCTGGATCCGGTGGCAATCCGTCCGATCCGTTCGGCTTCGGTGCGGGTGGCGGCAACTTCGACATGAACGATCTCGGCCAGATCTTCACCCGCCTGGGCCAGATGTTCTCCGCCGGCGGCGGCATGCCGGGCGGGACGGGGGCCGGGCCGGTCAACTATGACCTGGCCCGCCAACTGGCTTCCAGCTCAATCGGATTCGTCGCGCCGGTGCCGGAGCACACGGCCAAGGCCATCGCGGATGCGGTGCACCTGGCCGACACCTGGCTCGACGGGGTCACCGCGCTGCCTGCCGGCACCACCAAGGCCGTCGCCTGGACGGCCACCGACTGGATCGACAACACGATGGACACCTGGAAGCGCCTCTGCGACCCGGTGGCTCAGCAGATCTCCACCATGTGGGTCTCGGCGTTGCCCGAGGAAGCCAAGAGCATGGCGGGCCCGCTGCTGTCGATGATCTCGCAGATGGGTGGCATGGCGTTCGGCTCGCAGCTGGGTCAAGCGCTGGGCAAGCTGTCCAAAGAGGTGCTGACCTCTACCGACGTCGGTCTGCCGCTGGGCCCCAAGGGGGTGGCGGTGCTGATGCCCGAGGCTGTCGAGGAGTTCTCCTCCGGCCTGGAGCAACCCCGCGCCGAGGTCCTGACCTTCCTGGCCGCCCGCGAAGCCGCCCATCACCGCCTGTTCAGCCACGTGCCGTGGTTGTCGAGCCAGCTGTTGAGCAACGTCGAGGCCTATGCCAAGGGCATCACCATCGACATGAGCGGCATCGAGGAGCTGGCCCAAGGCTTCAATCCCGCCGCCATGGCCGACCCCGCCGCGATGGAACAGCTGCTCAACCAGGGCATCTTCGAACCCAAGTCCACCCCTGAGCAGACGGCCGCGCTGGAGCGGCTCGAGACGCTGTTGGCGCTCATCGAGGGCTGGGTGCAGACCGTGGTCACCGCCGCCCTCGGGGAACGCATCCCGGGCGCCTCGGCGCTGTCGGAGACCCTGCGTCGACGTCGCGCCACCGGCGGGCCCGGTGAGCAAACCTTCGCCACGCTGGTGGGTCTGGAACTGCGGCCGCGCAAGCTGCGGGAGGCGGCGGTGTTGTGGGAGCGACTGACCGACGCCGCAGGCAGCGATGCCCGCGACGCCGTGTGGCAGCACCCCGACCTGCTGCCCGATTCCGAGGACCTCGACGACCCTGCCGGCTTCATCGACCGGGTGATCGGCGGCGATACCAGCGGGATCGACAGCGCGATCGACAAGGCGATGACGGAGTTCGAACAGGACCACGAGCGCAAAGACCCGCCGACCGAGACCTGACGCCTGTGGAGAGCTGATCTCCTGACCGCCGGTCTCCGTGCCACAGTCGGCGCCATGGTCCGGCGATACAGTCTCGATCCGGCGATGCCGGTGCTGATGCGCCCGGACGGCACCGTCCAAGTGGGGTGGGACCCCCGGCGGGCGGTTCTCGTTCGTCCGCCACGCGGCCTGACGGCGGCGGCGCTGGCCGGGGTGCTGCGGATGCTGCAGGACGGCGCCGGCCTCGACGAACTGGTCCGCGAAGCGGCGCGTACCGGCGATGTCGGCGCCGACGACCTCACCGAGCTGATCTCTGCGCTGATCCGGGCCGGCGTGGTCAGCCTCCGTCGCACCCATGACACCGTTCGCGCACCGGCCCTCCGTGTGCACGGCCGCGGGCCGCTCGCCGATCTGCTCGTCGACGCGTTGCAGTGCTCCGGTGCCCGCCTCAAACACAGCAGCGCTCGGCACGCGGTCGTGCGTGCTGAGGGCACCGACCTGGTGGTGCTCACCGATTACCTGGTGGTGGAGCCTCGACTGCTCCGCGACCTGCACGACGCCCGGGTGCCACACCTGCAGGTCCGGGTGCGCGACGGTGTCGGACTGATCGGTCCGCTGGTGCTGCCGGGACTCACCAGCTGCCTGGGTTGCGCCGATTTGCACCGCAGCGATCGCGACGCTGCCTGGCCCGCAGTGGCAGCCCAGTTGCGGGACACCGTGGGCGCCGCCGACCGGGCAACCGTCCTGGCCACCGCGGCGCTGGCGCTGAGCCAGATCGACACCGTGCTCAGCGCAATCCGCGACAGCGATGGAGCCGGCAGACTACGACCGCCGGCAACGTTGTCGGCAACCCTGGAGTTCGACGCCGCCACCAGCACCATTGCGAGGCGGCACTGGCCTCGGCATCCTTTGTGCGGCTGCTGACATCACCAGTTGCCAGATCGGTGCGCGGTGCACCTCTGAAGTCGTGGATGATGGTGACGTGGCAGATATCAAGCGTGGCCGGGCCGCTCGCAATGCGAAGCTGGCGTCATTGCCGGTGAACTTTGCGGGCAGGGCCGCACTGGGCATGGGCAAGCGGCTGACCGGGATGTCGAGAGATGACGTCAACGCCGAACTGGTGGAGAAGGCGGCCAACCAGCTGTTCACCGTGCTCGGCGAACTCAAGGGCGGGGCCATGAAAGTGGGCCAGGCGCTGTCGGTGATGGAAGCCGCGGTCCCCGAGCAGTTCGGCGAGCCCTACCGCGAAGCGCTGACCAAGCTGCAGAAGGACGCTCCACCGCTGCCCGCGGCGAAGGTCCACCGGGTGCTCGACGCCCAGCTGGGCACCAAGTGGCGCCAACGGTTCACCTCCTTCGACGACCAACCCATCGCCTCGGCCAGCATCGGCCAGGTGCACAAGGGCGTCTGGTCCGACGGTCGCGAAGTCGCCGTCAAGATCCAGTACCCCGGGGCCGACGAGGCGCTGCGCGCCGACCTCAAGACGATGCGACGCATGGTGTCGATCTTCAAGCAGCTCGCACCGGGCGCGGATTTCCAGGGTGTGGTCGACGAGCTGATCGAGCGCACCGAGATGGAACTCGACTACCGGCTCGAAGCCGAGAATCAGCGCGCGTTCGCCAAGGCCTACCAGGACCATCCACATTTTGTGGTGCCCGCCGTGATCGCCAGCGCCCCCAAAGTGGTGATCGCCGAATGGATCGACGGCATCCCGCTGGCGCAGATCATTCGCGACGGCAATCAGGATCAGCGAAACCTGATGGGATACCGGCTTTTTGAACTCACCGACGATGCTCCGCGGCGGCTGGACATGATGCACGGGGATGCGCACCCCGGCAATTTCATGCTGATGGACGGCGACAAGATGGGCGTCATCGACTTCGGGGCCGTGGCACCGCTGCCCGGCGGCATGCCGGTGGAGCTCGGCCAGCTGCTGCGCTACGCCGTGGACAAGAACTACGACAAGCTGCTGCCGACGATGGAGAAGATCGGCTTCATCCAGAAGGGCGAGAAAGTGTCGTCGATCGACATCGACGACATGCTCAAGCAGTACGTGCAGCCCCTCGAGGTCGAGGTGTTCCACTACAACCGCAAGTGGCTGCAGAAGATGGCCGCGGTGGACTTCGACCGGGCCGCGGGCCAGATCAAGACCGCACGGCAGATGAACATTCCGCCGAAATTGGCGATTCCGATGCGCGTGATCGCCTCGATCGTGGCGATCTCGTGCCAGCTCGACGCCCACGTCCCGGTGCGACAGATCGCTGTGGACCTGGTCCCCGGCTTCGCCAACCCCGACTAACTACTGCCGAAACCGACAGTTGGGCGCGCAAAACGGGTTTGCGCCCAACTGTCGGTTTGGGCGTCGTAGTGGGTCACGCTGCCTGGACCTCGCCCTTGCGGGGCCGGCCTCGCGGACGCTTCCGCGCGACGATGGTGCCGCGCTCGAAGATCTCACCGCCCCACACCCCCCACGGCTCCTCGCGCTCGAGGGCCGCGGTCAGGCACTGACGACGGATCGGGCAATCCGCGCAGAGTGCCTTGGCGCGCTCCAGATCTGCGGGAGTGTCGGCGAACCACAGGTCCGGTTCACCGACATGGCACGGCAGCACCGGCAGCTTCTGCTCGTCCTCAACGGCTCGGACTGTCAGGGCCGACATGTCCTTCACCTGCTTCCTGGTCTCGTTGCTTTCGATTTGCTTCGAGATCCGGACCAGGTGTTTCAGGGATACACCCCCGAAAAACACTGATGGCCACGGATCCGGGTGACTTCGGGTCCGTGGCCATTTGGCTGCTGAATCGGGCTTCTAGATGAGGCCCCAATCCACGGACGCTTCAGTCGGGTGGGCGGCACGGCGCTTGCGCTGCGGCACAATGGCGTCGACCGCCCACGCGGCGTGAGCCGCGGGAGCGATATGCCGCATGGCCGTTGCCGCCCTGGCAGGCGTGACGCAGGGAGAGACCCCGAGAGCTCCAGCCGCATATGCCGTACCGGCTACGCCGAATGCGTTGAAATCATTCATCGTGGAGCTCTCCTTTCCTGCTCGTGTCCTTGTGCCACACTGCCGACTGGCAGCCGTGGGGCGTGGTGATTTCGAGGCTAGACGTTTTCCCCATGCCAGCACAAGCAATTTTCTGACCTGCATAAACAAGATCCCGCCACGCTTCAGAGCCGGGAGGTCACCAAGTCGAGGACATCGGCACCGAACTGCTCGAGCTTGCGAGACCCGATGCCGGGTATCGCAACCAGTGCCGCTTCGTCGGCGGGCAACGATTCCGCGATGGCGATCAAGGTGTTGTCACTGAAGACGACGAAGGCCGGCACCTTGAGGTCCTTGGCGGTGCGCGACCGCCATTCCTTGAGTTGCCCCAACAGATCCTCGTCGATCTCGGTGGCGCAGGTTTCGCAGCGACGCAACATGATCGACGCCGGCGAGGTCAGCTCGGTGTTGCACACCCGGCAGCGTTTGGCGGCGCCGCGCTGGCGCTTCGCCCCACCGGGTGCCGAGCGGTCGGCGGGCGGCTTCGGATTGATGCTGTTGAGGAATCGCGACGGCTTGCGGCTCTGCCGGCCGCCCGGAGTGCGCGAGAGCGCCCAGCTGAGCGTCAAATGCACTCTGGCCCTGGTGATTCCAACATAGAGCAGTCTGCGCTCCTCTTCGACGGCCTCACTGTCCGGGCCTTTCGACAGTGCGTGCGAGATCGGCAGTGTGCCGTCGGCGAGGCCCACCAGGAACACCGCATCCCACTCCAGGCCCTTGGCGGCGTGCAGCGATGCCAGCGTCACACCCTGCACCACCGGTGGGTGCCGCGAATCGGCGCGTACACGGAGCTCGGCGACCAGGGCCGCCAGCGTCAGAGTGGGCCGCGTCGCCACTTCCTCGTCGACGAGGTCGGCCAAGGCGGTCAGCGCCTCCCAGCGCTCCCGCGCGCTGGTACCCGCCGGCTCTTCGGCGGTGAGTCCCAGCGGTTCCAGCAGTGCGCGAACCAGGGTGGGCACGTCGGTGTCGTCTTCGGGGCCCCGTTCGGCCGCGCGCTGCAGTGCCACCAACGCCTGCCTGATCTCCTGGCGACTGAAGAAACCTTCGCCTCCCCTGACCTGGAACGCAACGCCCACACCGGTGAGCGCCTCCTCGTAGACCTCGGACTGGGCGTTGATGCGGTACAGGACGGCGATCTCCGCAGCCGCTGTGCCGGACTCGATGAGGCCCTTCACCGCGCGGGCGACGGCGGCGGCCTCGGCCACCTCGTCGGGATACTCCCGCATGGCCGGGACCGGCCCCGGCGGACGCTGGCCCACCAGATGCAACCGGCTGCCCGCCACCCGGCCGCGCGCGTCGGCGATGACCCGGTTGGCCAGCGACACCACCTGCGGGGTGGAGCGATAGTCCCGCTCGAGCCGCACCACGGTGGCATCCGGGAACCGACGCGAGAAATCCAGCAGGTACCGCGGCGAGGCACCGGTGAACGAATAGATGGTCTGGTTGGCGTCACCGACCACGGTCAGATCGTCGCGCTCACCCAGCCAGGCCGACAACACCCGCTGCTGCAAAGGGGTGACGTCCTGGTACTCGTCGACGACGAAGCAGCGATACCGGTCCCGGAACTCACCGGCCACCGCGGCGTCGTTCTCGATGGCCGCGGCGGTGTGCAGGAGCAGGTCATCAAAGTCGAGTAGCGCGACGTCGCCGCGCGCCTTCAGCTGCTCGTAGGTGCCGTAGACCGCCGCGATCCGGGCGGCATCCATCGGGATGTCACGGCCCACCTGCGCGACCTCGGCGGCGTACTGCTCCGGGGTGATCAGCGACGCCTTGGCCCACTCGATCTCACCCGCCAGGTCACGAACGTCTTCGGTGCTGGCCTTCAGCTTGGCGCGGTTGGCGGCCTGCGCGACGACCGAGAACTTGCTGTCGAGCAACTGCCACCCAGTGCTGCCGACCACGCGGGGCCAGAAGTACGCGAGCTGGCGGCGTGCGGCTGCGTGGAACGTCAGCGCCTGAACCGCGCCGACGGACGCGACACCGGCCGGGGCGCCCGCATCCAGCCCCCGCAGCCTGCTGCGCATCTCCCCCGCGGCGCGAGAGGTGAAGGTGACCGCCAGGACCTGGCTCGCGGCGACATGGCCGGTTCCGACGAGGTGGGCGATGCGGTGGGTGATGGTGCGGGTCTTGCCGGTGCCCGCGCCGGCCAGCACGCACACGGGGCCACGGGCCGCCAGCACCGCCTCGCGTTGTTCCTCGTCGAGATCGGCGGTCAGGACGCTCTCGGTCGACATGTCGTTCATCATCGCAGCGCCTCCCGACAATCTCGCAGCCAGCGCCGCAGCGAGCCCTGCCGCCCCGGAGTGAGCCCGATGTCGGCCGATCCGGCAAGATCGAGGTATGACGGTTAGCGAACTGACGATGTACTCCACCACCTGGTGCGGATACTGCAAGCGACTCAAGACCGCACTCAAGGCCAAAGGCATCGGCTACACCGAGATCGATATCGAGGACGAGCCCGATGCGGCCAAGTTCGTGCAGTCGGTCAACGGCGGCAATCAGACCGTGCCGACGGTCAAGTTCGCCGACGGATCGACGATGACCAATCCGAGCATCCGCGACGTCGAGGGCAAGATGGCCGAGCTCGCCGTCGGGTGACCGATCCGGCCTGAGGGACGAAGGCCGGTGAGGAAGCCGACCAACAGAACCCGTCGGGTGACCGATCCGGCCTGAGGGACGAAGGCCGGTGAGGAAGCCGGTGGGTGAACGAGGTCAGCCTTTGGCGTACGCCCACGATTCGATGATCTCGCGGGCGATCGAAATCGATCCGGGCAGAAGCAGTTTCGATTCCGAGGCGGCAGCACTGCCCCAGTCGCCGATCTCCAACGCGGCCACCACCTCGTC
>JBEVFK010000089.1:0-8031 GCA_040512325.1 Mycobacterium sp.
TCGACATCACCACCACCGGTGAGACCCACACCATCGACGGGGTCGAGATCGAATTCCAGATGGCGCCCGGCACCGAGGCGCCCGCCGAGATGCACTTCTACTTCCCCGGATTCCGCGCGTTGTGCATGGCCGAGAACGCCACGCACAACCTGCACAACCTGCTGACGCTGCGGGGTGCGCTGGTGCGCGACCCGCACGGCTGGTCGGGGTATCTGACCGAGGCCATCGACACCTACGGCGACCGTACGGACGTGGTGTTCGCTTCGCATCACTGGCCCACCTGGGGTCAGGACAGGATCCTGGAATACCTTGGACTGCAACGCGATCTGTACGGCTACCTGCACGACCAGACATTGCGGCAGCTGAATCAGGGGCGCACCGGGATCGAGATCGCCGAGACGTTCGCGATGCCGCCTGCACTGGAGAAGGCCTGGCACACCCATGGCTACTACGGGTCGGTGAGCCACAACGTCAAGGCCGTTTACCAGCGTTACATGGGCTGGTTCGACGGCAACCCGGCGCGGCTGTGGGCACACCCGCCGGAGGCGCTCGGTCCTCGCTACGTGGCGGCCATCGGCGGGCCGGACCGGGTGGTGGAGGTGGCCCAGCAGGCGTTCGACGACGGTGACTTCCGCTGGGCGGCAACATTACTGGATCATGTGATCTTCACCGACGAGAATCATCCCGGGGCCCGCGAGCTCTACGTCGACACCCTCGAACAGCTCGCCTACGGCGCCGAGAACGCCACCTGGCGCAACTTCTTCCTCGCCGGTGCCACCGAGTTGCGGATCGGCAACTTCGGCACCCCCACGGCGGCCAACTCGCCGACGCTGCTCTCGCAGCTGACCCCGGAACAGATCTTCGACGCGCTCGCCATCAGCGTCAACGGCCCCAAAGCCTGGGATCTCGAACTGGCACTGGATGTTTCGTTCACCGACCTCGGTGCCAACTACCGGCTGACCCTGCGCAACGGGGTGCTGGTGTACCGCAAGGTGCCCGCCGATCCGGCGACCGCCGATGCGTCGCTGACCCTGGCCGCCAAGGTACGCATCCTCACGCTGGTGGCCGGAGATTCAAGCTCACCGGGACTGGAGATCGGTGGTGATCCGCAGGTGCTGGCGCAACTGGTGGGTGTGCTGGACAAACCGGACCCGGCGTTCAACATCATCACGCCGTAGCGCGGGCGGTCTCCCGGATCACGCGGTGCACAAAGCCGAGCTTGGCGATCACCGGCGGCGGCAGTTCGAACGGATACAACGGGCTCTTGCCCATCGCGGTGTTCACCCGATTGAAGAACAGCGACAACCACTTCCAATCGAAGAGCAACCGTTCGGCAGGCACATCGGCATACGACTCCAGCGCCACGATGTCGCGCGGACCGGCGAACCGCACCCGGTCGGCCTGCAACACCATGCCGGCTTCCCGGCAGGTGTCGATGGTGTCGGTGATGTGCAGGTAATGCGCGAAGCACTCGGCGAAGTCCTCCCACGGATGCATCGTCGCGTACTCGGAGATGAACGACACCTGCCAGTCCTTCGGCGCGCCGAACTGGTAGTGCCGCGCGATTCCGTCGCTGTAGCTCGAGGTTTCGTCACCGAACAACGCACGGCACTCGGACAGATAACGCAACGCGCCTGCGCCGTTCTCCACCAGGATGTTCTGGTAGTAGTGGCCCACTTCGTGGCGGAAGTGGCCCAGCATGGTCCGGTAGGGCTCGCCGAGGGTGACGCGCAGCTGCTCCCGATACGCATCGAGGGTTTCCACCAGGTCGATGGTGATGACGCCGTTCGCGTGCCCGATGATCACCTTCTGGCCCGTGGTGTAGCTCGACAGCAGATCGAACGCCAGGCCGTCGTCGGACCGCCACCACGGTTCGATGGGCAACCCGATATCGCTGAGTTGGTACACCAGCCGGCGCAACGCCTGCGTGGTCGGCACCAGCTTCTCCCTGGCCAACGTGTCGTCGGGGGCGGGTTCGTGACGGATCAGCGCATCGGCCACGCACCGGCCGCGCTGGTAGAGATCGTCTTCGCTCTGTTCGGCGGGCGTCAGCCAATTGCAGCCCGTGGTGTCGGACTGAGTGCAACGGACCCAGCGCTGTCCCTCGATGAGCGCGTCGGACACGGCGATCATGGACTTGCTGGGCAGGTGCAGGCCCAGACTGGCCTGGCAGTCGGGGCACCGGTCGAGCTCGAACGGCGTGAAGTTGTTGCACACCGGACAAGCGAATGCACGCATGGGCCATATCGTTGCACGGGCGACACGCCATACAAGGAGGCTCAACAGATGCAACTGCTTCTGGTTCGGCATGCCCTGCCGAACCGCAGCGAGCACGGTCAGGGATCGGACCCGGAGCTCGCCGCCGAGGGCCTCGAGCAGGCACGACGGCTGCCGGATGCAGTGACGCGGTTCCCCATCACCCGGGTGGTGAGCAGCCCGCAACGCCGTGCCGTGCAGACCGCGCAACCGCTGGCCGACGCCCGCGGGCTGACCATCGACATCGACGACCGGCTGGCCGAATACGACCGGGAGATGGCCGCGTACGTGCCCATCGAGGCGCTGCGAACCGAGCGCCCGCAGGACTGGGCCCGGATGGCCGACGGGCACCTGCCCGGCGGTATCGACGAGGACGCGTTCCGAGCTCGGATCACGGCCGGTCTCGCCGATATCTTCGCCACGGCCGCCCACGAGGACACCGTCGCGGTGTTCAGTCACGGTGGGGTCATCAATGTCCTGCTGCACGAGATCCTGGGCACCCGGCGGATGCTGTCGTTTCCCATCGACTACGTCTCGGTGACGCGGCTGCTGTATTCGCGGACCGGACAGACCACCGTCGCCTCGGTCAACGGCACCGAACACGTGTGGGACCTGCTGCCGCGCAACCAACGCTGGTAGACACGTAACGATGACCGGTTCGCCCGCCCTCGCCGGACTCGATCTGGCTGCGCTCGACCGCCACCTGAGATCGATCGGTATCTCCCGTGCCGGAGAGCTGCGCGCGGAGCTGATCACCGGTGGCCGGTCGAATCTGACCTTCCGGGTGTCCGACGACGTGTCGGCGTGGGTGCTGCGCCGCCCGCCGCTGCACGGTCTGACCCCGTCGGCGCACGACATGGGCCGCGAATACCGGGTGGTCGCGGCGTTGCAGGGGACTGCGGTGCCGGTGGCGCCGACGGTGGCCGCCAGTGACGATGCCTCGATCCTGGGTGCCCCGTTCCAGATGGTCGAGTTCGTGGCGGGACGGGTGGTCCGGCGGCGGGCCGACCTCGACGCGCTGGGCGGACCCGAGGTCATCGAGGCCTGCGTGGACGGGTTGATCCGGGTGCTGGTGGACCTGCATGCCATCGAACCGGACGCGGTGGGCCTCGGAGATTTCGGCAGGCCCGCCGGGTACCTCGACCGACAGGTACGCCGGTGGGGCTCACAGTGGGAGCGCGTCCGCTTACCCGACGACACCCGCGACGACGACGTCGCGCGCCTGTATCAGGCTCTGGCGGAATCGATTCCGGCGCAGAGTCGCGCGACGATCGTGCACGGCGACTACCGGATCGACAACACGATCCTCGATCCGGATGATCCGACGACAGTGCTGGCGGTGCTGGACTGGGAGCTCTCGACGCTCGGCGACCCACTCAGTGACGCGGCGATGATGTGCGTGTACCGCGACCCGGCCATGGATCTGATCAACCACGGCGACGCAGCCTGGGCCTCCCCGAACATGCCGTCGGCCGAGGCGCTGTCCCACAGCTACGCCCGCCATTCCGGAAGTGCGCTGGAAAACTGGGATTTTTACATGGCGCTGGCCTACTTCAAGCTGGCGGTGATCGCCGCGGGCATCGACTACCGCAACCGCGAGGGCGGCAAATCCGACGAATCCGATCACGTCGGGCAGTCGGTGGCGCCCTTGATCGCCAGCGGTCTGAGCGCGCTCTCCTGAGGTCGGCGGTTTGACCGCGCGCCGACCTGGGTAGATACCGGCGTGGCTTTGAGACTCCCCAGAAGAAAGCGTAGTGAAATGAAGCGTGACGTCGGTGCTGAACTCGATGTAGACATCAATGCACCAACAACCCTCGAATTCCAGATCGCGGTGGCACCGCAGCCCGGCGCGCAGGTGACCGAAGAACTCTCGTTCACCTTGAACGGCAAGCCGATTCAGGCCCAGGAACTCAGCGGCCAGCACGGCAACCGGATCCACAAGTTCGAGGCAGGCGTGGGCAACCTCAAGGCCAGCTACTCGGCGTCGATCATCGGCCAGGCCGATCCCGCCCCGCTCACCGACATCGATCTGACGACGTACCTGTGGCCCAGCCGCTACGCCGAAGCCGACAAGTTCTACGGTTTCGCGGCCACCGAATTCGGTGACTTCGCCGATTCGGCGACGCTGCTGGAGAAGGTGTCATCGTGGGTAGGCACCCGCCTGCAGTATGTGCCGGGATCCAGCGATCCGATCGACGGCGCCGCCGACACTCTCCTGGCCGGGGCCGGTGTCTGCCGTGACTACGCCCACCTGTGTGTGGCGCTGTTGCGTGCGGTCAACGTGCCGGCCCGCCTGGTCGCCGTATACGCGCCCGGCTGCGCACCCATGGACTTCCATGCGGTCGCTGAAGCCTTTGTCGACGGGCAGTGGCGCGTAGTGGATGCCACCTGCCTGGCACCCCGGCAGACCATGGTGCGAATCGCGACCGGCCGTGACGCCGCCGACACCGCGTTCCTGGACAACCACAAGGGAGCGATCACGCTGAACAGTGCCGTCGTGACCGCCGTGGTGGACGGCGAACTGCCGAAGGATTCCGTGGATCAGTTGGTCTCGATCCGCTGAGTGGACTCGACTAAAGCCCGGCCTTGAGGTTCTTCTTCGCCGCCCGCCGCAGCTGGTAGATGCGTACCGCGCCCACGGCGACCGTGAGCAGTCCACCGGCGACCGCGGCGAAGAGGATGGCCACCCCCAAGGGCAGGCTCCAGTGCCAACCGAGGAAGGCGAACTCGGCGGTTTCAGTGTTCTGGGCAATGAAGATCAGCAATACGATGAGGATGAGGAAGCCGAAGATGAGCGCCCCCCACAACGCCGCGGCCTTGGTGAACTTGACCGCCGATTCCGGGGGCGGGGGTGCCTTCACCGGTGGGCCGGCGTCAAACGGCTCCGGTGACGGCGACACGTACGGCTCACTGCTCATGCCCTCAATACTGCCCCTTCCAGGGGCAAAAGAAACCATCCCGCACCACAATCGAAGCGCTCACGATGACGCAAAGAACGGCGGAGCTGCAGTGATCTCGATAGTGTCCAATCCATGACCACGCTGGCAAGACGTGTGCGCATCCTGCCGTTGGCGGTGTCGGCCCTGGTGACGGGCTTGGTGCTGACCGCCTGCGGCAGCTCGAATCCTCTGGGCGGCGGTGAGGTATCGGGCGATCTCAAGACCATCATCGTCGGCTCCGCGGACTTCCCGGAATCGAAGATCATCGCCGAGATCTACGCCCAGGCGCTCGAGGCCAACGAGTTCTCGGTGAGCCGGCAGATGGGCATCGGCAGCCGGGAGACCTACATCCCGGCCGTCGAAGATCACTCGATCGACCTCGTGCCCGAGTACACCGGAAACCTGCTGCAGTACTTCGATCCCGAGACCGAAGTGACCACGCCCGACGGCGTGGTGCTGGGATTGCTGCGCGCCCTGCCCGGTGACCTGTCCATCCTCAACCCGTCACCGGCCGAGGACAAGGACACCGTGGCCGTCGCCGCCGAGACCGCGCAGCGGTGGAACCTCAAGACCATCGCCGACCTGGCCGCGCACTCACCCGAGGTGAAGTTCGGCGGCCCGTCCGAGTTTCTCAACCGCACCGAAGGGTTGCCGGGCCTCAAAGCGGCGTACGGACTCGAGATTCCGGAGAGCAACTTCGTCGCGATCAGCGACGGCGGCGGGCCGGCCACGGTGCGGGCGCTGGTGGACGGCACCGTGACGGCCGCCAACATCTTCAGTACCTCCCCGGCGATACCGCAGAACAACCTCGTGGTGCTCGAGGATCCGAAGAACAACTTCCTGGCCGCCAACGTCGTCCCGCTGGTCAGCTCGCAGAAGATGTCGAACCAGCTCAAGACGGTGCTCGACGCCGTGTCGGCCAAGCTCACCACGGAAGGGTTGATCGAACTGAACAGTTCGGTAGAAGGCAACGCCGGGGTGGACCCGGATGAGGCCGCGCAGAAGTGGGTGCAGGACAATGGCTTCGACCAACCTGTCGGAGGGTAGATGATCACCTTCGAGAACGTCACCAAGCAGTACCCCGACGGCACGGTGGCCGTCGACACCCTCAATCTCGAAGTGCCCGAAGGGACATTGGCGGTATTCGTCGGCCCCTCCGGCTGCGGCAAGACCACCTCGATGCGGATGATCAACCGGATGATCGATCCGACGTCGGGCACCTTGACCGTCGACGGCAAGGACGTCACCAAGGTCGACGCCGTCAAGCTCCGGCTCGGCATCGGCTACGTGATCCAGAGCGCCGGGCTGATGCCGCACCAGCGGGTGATCGACAACGTGGCCACGGTCCCCATCCTGCGTGGTGAATCCCGAAGGGCCGCACGCAAAGAGGCCTACGGAGTGCTCGAACGGGTGGGACTCGATCCGAAGCTGGCCAACCGCTATCCCGCGCAGCTCTCCGGCGGCCAGCAGCAACGCGTCGGGGTGGCCCGCGCCCTGGCCGCTGACCCGCCGATCCTGTTGATGGATGAACCGTTCTCCGCGGTGGACCCGGTGGTCCGCGAGGATCTGCAAACCGAGATCCTGCGGCTGCAAAGCGAATTGAAGAAGACGATCGTGTTCGTCACCCACGACATCGACGAGGCGATCAAGCTCGGCGACAAGGTCGCGGTCTTCGGTCGCGGTGGCGTTCTGCAGCAGTACGACGAGCCGTCCCGGTTGCTGTCCAATCCGGCCAATGATGCGGTGGCCAGCTTCGTCGGCGCCGACCGCGGCTACCGCGGGCTGCAGTTCTTCCAGTCCACCGGAATTCCGCTGCACGACATCCGGCATGCGGGTGAACCCGAGATCGACGCGCTGGCGCTCAACGCGGGGGAGTGGGTGCTGGTCACCAAACCCGACGGCAGGCCGTATGCGTGGATCGACCGCAACGGGGTGGATCTGCACCGCTCCGGTAGCTCGTTGTACGACAGCACCATTGCCGGTGGTTCATTGTTCCGGCCCGACGGCACCCTGCGGCTGGCGCTGGATGCGGCCCTGTCCTCGCCGGCGGGTCTCGGTGTTGCCGTGGATCAGAACGAGCAGGTCATCGGCGGGGTGAAGGCGGCAGATGTGTTGGCCGCCCTGGAGAATCAGCGGACGCAGCGCGCACAACAGCAAGGCGTGTGAGACGTGCGGTATCTGTTCACCCACCTCGACGATCTCTGGGCGCTGACGCTGATC
Source organism: Mycobacterium sp. (assembly GCA_040512325.1). Taxonomy (GTDB): domain Bacteria; phylum Actinomycetota; class Actinomycetes; order Mycobacteriales; family Mycobacteriaceae; genus Mycobacterium. The sequence continues at coordinate 7,416 of JBEVFK010000089.1, forward strand.
CACCTGCGGCTGTCACTGATCCCGATCGTGATCGGTCTGCTGATCGCGGTCCCCCTGGGTGCCCTGGTGCGACGCAACACCGTCCTGCGCCGGGTCACCACGGTGACCGCCAGCATCATCTTCACCATCCCGTCGCTGGCGTTGTTCGTGGTGCTCCCGTTGGTCATTCCCACCCGCATCCTCGACGAAGCCAACGTGATCGTGGCGCTGACCCTCTACACCGTGGCCCTGCTGGTGCGCGCCGTCCCGGAGGCGCTGGACGCGGTGTCACCCGCGGTGCTGGACGCGGCCACCGCCGTCGGGTACAAACCTCTGACCCGGCTGCTGAAAATCGAACTGCCCCTGTCGATTCCGGTGCTGGTGGCCAGCCTGCGCGTGGTCGCGGTCACCAACATCTCGATGGTGTCGGTGGGCTCGGTGATCGGCGTCGGCGGTCTGGGCACCTGGTTCACCGAGGGCTATCAGTCCAACAAGAGCGATCAGATCATCGCGGGAATCATCGCGATCTTCGTCCTGGCCGTCGTCATCGACACCCTGATCATGGTCGCCGGTAAAGCGGCCACGCCCTGGACCCGATCGGCCGGCCCCACCAAGCCGGCCGCCGCTCTCGAAGCCA
>JBEVFK010000090.1:0-36991 GCA_040512325.1 Mycobacterium sp.
CACCACGCAGTACGCCGCCACAATGAGCAGCAGCACCAACAGCGCATCGGGATTGTTGTACCGGAACATCAACGCCGCCACCGGCGTCAGCGCCAGCAGCGCACCGGCCAGCAGGCCCGCGGCGGGGCCCGACGTGCGTCGCACCGCGCCGTACAGCAGCCCGACGGAGGCCACGCCCATCAACGCCTGCGGCACCAGCATGCTCCACGAGGAGAACCCGAACAGCTTCCCGGACAGCGCCATCAGCCACAGCGCCGCCGGTGGTTTGTCGACGGTGATGACATTGCCGGGATCCAGTGAGCCGAACAGCAAGGCCGTCCAGTTCTTGGTGCCGGATTGCACGGCAGCGGAATAGAACTCGTTGGCCCAACCGAGAGATCCCAGTGCCCACAAGTACAGCACCGCGGTAGCGGCCAACAGCACCAGCAGCCCGGGCAGTTCCCAACGGGCCCGGCTCGGGGCGGGGACCGGCTCGACGGGCCCGATGGTGCGGGTGGGTTCGTCAGTAATGGTCATGATCGCTTTCAGGTCAACGGTTGCGGCGCGGGTGGAACACCCAACCGCGGAGAAGGACAAATCGGACGACGGTGGCCAGCAGGTTGGCCCCCACCAGCACCAGGAGTTCCACCGCGCGCGACGGCTCTCCGAAGTAGTGCAGCGCGGCCAGGGACCCACTGGTGAGTGTCAGGCCGATCGCGAACACCACAAGTCCCTCGAACTGGTGTCGGGCCACGCCGGAACGCCCGCGGACTCCGAAGGTGAACCGGCGGTTGGCGGCAGTGTTGGCGATCGCGGTGATCAGGAGTGCCACCAGGTTGGCTCCCTGGGGACCCAAGGACCGCAGGGCCAGGAACAGCACCAGGTAAGCCAGGGTGGAGAGCACGCCGACGGTCGCGAACCGAACGACCTGGCGCAGCAGCGACGGCGGCGGTTCCGCGGCGGGGCCGAGCTGCGCACCGATGGCGGTCACCGGAATCTTGCCGGTACTGAATCCCTTGAGCAAGCGGGCGATTCCCTTCAAGTCGGCGACCGCGGTGGTCACGATGTCGACCCGGCTGTCGGGATCGTCGATCCAGTCCACGGGCACTTCGTGGATGCGCATGCCACTGCGTTCGGCCAACACCAGCAACTCGGTGTCGAAGAACCAACCGGTGTCGTGGACATGCGGCAGCAGTCGGGCGGCGGCGTCGGAGCGGATCGCTTTGAAACCGCACTGGGCGTCGGAGAACCGCGCCGCGAGTGTCGATTTCAGGATCAGGTTGTAGCAGCGGGAGATCACTTCGCGTTTGGCACCGCGGGTCACCCTTGAGCCGCGCCCGAGGCGGGTGCCGATCGCCAGATCGGAATGCCCGGAGATCAGCGGCGCCACCAACGGTGCCAGCGCCGCCAGGTCGGTGGACAGGTCGACGTCCATGTAGGCCAGCACCGGTGCGTCCGACGACGACCAGACGTCGTGCAATGCCCGGCCCCGGCCCTTGAGATCCAGCCGCCGCACCCGCACCTCGGCCAGTTCCTCGGCCAGTCCGGCGGCGACCTCGGGGGTCGCGTCCACGCTGGCGTTGTCGGCGATGGTGATGCGGAACGGGAACGGGAACTCGGTGCTGAGGTGGCGATGCAGCCGGCGGACGGACTGGGACAGTGCCGCTTGCTCGTTGTAGACGGGGACGACGACGTCGAGGACGGGCACCCCGCGTTCGGTGGCGATGAGGGCGGCGTTCCGGGCGGCGGCTCGGGGCAGGTCGATCGTGCTCATACATTCAATATCGGCTCGCGCCGTGAGCTGACCGTTGGTGCTTGCTATGTGCTGGCTGTGAGTCATGCGGACAGGTCGTAGACCGTGACGCCGTCGACGTCGTCGCTGGGGAACGTGGCGTGCACCCACTCGGCGATGCGGTGCGCTGCGTCACTACCGCTGGACCCGCCGCCCATCATCCGCAGCATCGTCGAGTCCATGAAGTAGTGAATGCGGCCGGCGGCGACGAGCTCCTGGAACGTCTCGAGTGTGGGGGCCGGGTCGGTGCCGTTGTAGCCGCCGACGGCCATCACCGGCAGTCCGGTGCTCAGCTGGTATCCCGCCGCGTTGTTGGAGCCGACGGCGGCGGCCACCCAGGTGTAGCCGGGCGCCCCGGCTTGGAGCAGGGCCGTCATCTCGGCTCCGGGCCGGATGGCGTCGAGGAAGCCGGGCGGCCCGCCGAAACCGGCCGTGGGCCCGGATGACGGGATGGCGCCGCTGTGTGGCGTGGCGGCGGTGGCGATGGTGAACGCGGCCGGTGCGGCCAGGGTGGCGACCAGCGCAGCCGCAGCCACTGATCTCGCGACAGGCACCGCCAACCTGCCGACGACCAGCATCAGCAGACCGGCCGTCAGCCCGACCACCAACACGGTCCAGCGCAACCACGGCAGCCAGGACGAGTGCTGTTGCAGCAGAACGAAAGCCAAGACGACGGTGATGAGGACGACGCCGGCGAGTACCGTCGCGGCCCGGATATCCCCACGGCGCTGCCACAGCAGCGGCACCCCGATACCGAGGCAGGCGGCGAGCGCAGGCGCCAATGCCACCGTGTAATACGGGTGCACGATGCCGTTCATGTAGCTGAACACCGCCGCGGTGAACACCAGCCAGCCGCCCCACAGCAGTAGCGCGGCACGAACCGGGTCAGTGCGCGAGGCGCGACGGGTGCGCCACAGGCCGGCGACGCCGACGATGACGGCCGCGGGTAGCAGCCAGCCGATCTCGCCGCCCATCTGGGAGCCCAGCAGCCTGCCCCAGCCGACGTCGTGGTTGAGATTGCCCAGCCCGCCCACCTCGTCACCGGTGAGCCGCCCGAGACCGTTGTAGCCGAACGTCAATTCCAGAATCGAATTCTGTTGCGAGCCACCGATATAGGGCCGAGAATCGGCCGGCCACAGCTCAACCAGCACCAGATACCAACCGGCCGACACCACCAGTGCCACCACCCCGGCCAGCAGTCGGCGCACCCGCTGCGCCCACGGCAGATCAGCGGCAATCAAGAACACCGAGGCGAACACCGGCACCACCAACAGCGCCTGCAGCATCTTGGCCAGAAACCCGAAACCCAGCGCCACCCCGGCCAGCACCAGCCACCACGGTGACGCGTCGCGGTCCAGCGCGCGCTGCACGCAGTAGGCCGCGCACACCAGGGACAGCACTAGCAGCGCATCGGGGTTGTTGAACCGGAACATCAACGCCGCCACGGGCGTCAGCGCCAGGACGGCACCGGCCAGCAGCGCGGCATCAGGTCCCGACACGCGACGCACCGCGGCGTACAGCACGGCGACGGCGGCGACGCCCATCAGCGCCTGCGGCACCAGCATGCTCCAGGTGTTGAACCCGAAGACGCGCGCCGAGGCGCTCATCACCCACAGCGCCGCGGGTGTCTTGTCGACGGTGATCGCATTGGCGGCATCACTGGAGCCGAACAGGAACGCAGTCCAGCTCTGCGAACCGGCCTGTACCGCAGCGGTATAGAAACTGTTGGCCCAACCGCCGGCCCCCAGATTCCACAGGTAGAGCACCGCGGTCACGAGCAGGAGTACGGGCAGCCGGAACGCAGAGATCCTCACTGTGCCAGCCTGCCGAGCTTCCGTGGTGGTGATGTGGGTGCCCGCTATGCGGTTGCTGTGAAGGGCAGGCGGACGGTGAACTCGGTATCGCCAGGCACGCTTCGTAATTCGATGCTGCCGTCGTGCGCCTTGACGACCGCGGCGACGATGGCCAGCCCCAGGCCGGTGCTGCCCGCCTTGCGGGATCGCGACGAGTCGCCGCGGGCGAACCGTTCGAACACCTCGGACTGCAGCTCGGCCGGGACGCCGGGGCCGTCGTCGGCGACCCGCACCACGGCGCCGCGGGTGTCGACAGTCAGCGACAGGGTGACCGTGGTGCCGGGTGCGGTGTGGGTGCGCGCGTTGGCCAGCAGATTGGTGAGCACCTGGTGTAGCCGCGCCGCGTCGCCGGTCACCAGGACCGGTTCCTCGGGTAGGTCGAGGTTCCAATTGTGTTCGGGGCCTGCGACATGGGCGTCGCTGACGGCATCGACGGCCAGTTGGGACAGGTCCACCTGTTCGCGTTCGAGGGGACGCCCGGAATCCAGCCGCGCCAGCAGCAGGAGGTCCTCCACCAGATGGGTCATCCGCTCGGCCTCCGACGACACCCGGCCCATCGCGTGGGCCACCTCGTCGGGCACCTCGCCGCGGCGGCGTTGCGCCAGCTCGCTGTAACCGCGGATCGCGGTGAGCGGGGTGCGCAGTTCATGGCTGGCATCGGCGACGAACTTCCGCACCCGCACCTCGCTGGCCTGCCGTGTCGACAGCGCCGCCGAGATGTGGTCGAGCATCCGGTTGAGCGCCGAGCCCATCTGTCCCACTTCGGTGTTCGGATTGGCATCACGCTGGGGCACCCGGACGGGCAGCGCCACCTCTCCGCGGTCCAGCGGCAGATTCGCCACCCGGGCCGCGGTGGCCGTCACCCGGTACAGCGGGGCCAGGGCACGCCGGATGATGATCACCCCCAAGCTGGTCGCCACCACGATGGCGACCACCGCCACCACCCCGAAGATCAGCAGGACCCGCAGCATGGTGCCCTCGACCTCGGCGAGCGGTAGGCCGACGGCGATCACCTCGCCGAACCGGTTGTAGGTGGCCACAATTCGGTAGCTGCCCAGCCCGTCGAGGTCGCGGGTCTCGACGCGCTGCTGCGGGACCGTCTCGGCGAGTTGCGTCTGCGCTGCCGAACTCAGTTCGGCCCGTTGGCCGTTGGTGGTCAGGACACCCGCGTCGACGGGTCCGTGGTGCCGCAGTACCGCGGCCACCATACCGACGGGTTGGCCCGGCGCATCCAAGAAATCAGGCCCTGGCCCCGGTCGCGGCCGCGGCGGCTTGGCCCCGGGCATCGGAGGTGGCGGCGGCAGTCCGGACATCATGGCCGACCGACCCGTCGCCTCGACCAGCTGTCCGTCGAGCTGGTGCACCAGGTACTGGTGCAACGCCAGCTCGGTCACCGCGCCGACGCCGAGGCAGACCAGAGCCAGCAGCAGCACCTGCCCGACGAGCAGCCGCGCCCGCAACGACCAGGTACTCGGAGACCACCGGCTCGGCTCAGCGGGCGGGCTTGAGGACATACCCGGCCCCCCGCAGGGTGTGAATCATGGGTTCGCGGCCGCTGTCGATCTTCTTGCGCAGGTAGGAGATATAGAGCTCGACGATGTTGGACCGGCCGCCGAAGTCGTAGCTCCATACCCGGTCGAGGATCTGCGCCTTGGACAGCACCCGCTTGGAGTTACGCATCATGAATCGCAGTAGTTCGAATTCGGTGGAGGTCAAGACAATCGGATCACCACCCCGGGTCACGTCGTGGCTGTCCTCGTCGAGCACCAGGTCACCGACCACCAGTTGGGCCCCGCTGTCCTCGGTGGTGACCCCGGTGCGGCGCAGCAGCGCCCGCAGCCGTAACACCACTTCTTCGATGCTGAACGGTTTGGTGACGTAGTCGTCTCCGCCTGCGGTCAGGCCGGCGATCCGGTCTTCCACCGCGTCCTTGGCCGTCAACAGCAGCACCGGCAGGTGCGGATTCTGTTCCCGCAGCCGGCGCAGGACCTCCAGACCGCTCATGTCCGGCAGCATCACGTCGAGCACCACGACGTCGGGTCGGTCTTTGCGGGCGGCGGCCACCGCGGCGGCCCCGTCGCCGGCGGTGGTGATGTTCCAGCCTTCGTAACGCAACGCCATGGACACCATCTCGGCGAGCACCGCCTCGTCGTCGACCACCAGCACGTTGATGGGGTTGCCATCGGCGCGGCGCATCACAACTCGTTCGGCGGTTCCAGGCATCATGGCTCCAGTATTCGGTTTCCCGATAGGCCGACCCTGTGTCGATCCTATGCGCCCGCTGTGAGGCTGCGTGCCATATCCGGTCCTGAGCCGTCTCACAGGTGACACATAGCCTTCGGGGTCACCGTGGTGTCATGACTACCCCGACGACGGAACCGGTGTGGGGCGCCCCGCAGACCGAACCCGCCCACTGGTCCCTGAAGAAGACTCTGGCCGCGGTGGGTATCGCGGCGGTGCTGGCCGGTGCGGGTGCGGCCGTGATCCATGCCGCCGGTGGCAGCACCGAGCAGTCCGGTCGGGGTTTCGGTGGCCCGCCGGGTGGCATGGGCGGAATGGGTGGGCCGCAAGGCGCGATGAGCGGGCCGGGCACCAGCGACGCCCTGCACGGGGAGTTCGTGACTTCCGACGGCCGCGGTGGTTTCGTCACCGAGATCACTCAGACCGGCACGGTGACCGAGATCTCCGACACCTCGATCACCGCCCGCAGCGAGGACGGCTTCACCCAGACCTATCTGATCACCGCCGATACCCGGCAGAGTCGCACGCCACTGGGCAAAGGGGACACGGCGAGTATTCGCGCGGTCGCCGGCGCCAACACCGCGACCGTGATCTCCACCGCCGGCTGACCGTGCAACCATGGCGGCATGACCATCGTCATGGTGCACGGAGTCCCGGAAACCGACGCGATCTGGTGGCCAGTTGTGGACCGGCTACGAGAAGAACACAGCCGCGACGATGTGGTGCTGCTGTCGCCGCCGGGCTTCGGGGCACCGGTGCCCGACGGGTTCGGGGCGACGCATTCGGACTATCGCGACTGGCTCGAGGCCGAGTTGAGCCGGTTCTCCGAACCGGTGGACCTCGTGGGTCACGACTGGGGCGGCGGCCACGTCGTCAATCTCGTGATGCATCGGCCTGAACTGGTGCGCAGCTGGGTCAGCGACGTTCTCGGCATCTTCGACGCCGAATACGTCTGGCACGACCTGGCCCAGGCCTGGAGTACGCCCGGCGCCGGCGAAGAACTGATCGAGGCCATGCTGGGCGGGACGCTGGCCGAGCGCATCGCCCGAGGCGAGGGTCTGGGCATGCCGACCGACGTCGCCGCCGCGGTGGCCGCCGGTCAGGACGACGCGATGGGTCGGTCGATCCTCACGCTGTACCGCTCGACGGCGCAGCCGGTGGCCGCCGAGCTCGGACGTGGTCTGGAGCGCGCGGCCGTCCGTCCGGGCCTGGCGATCCTGGCCACCGAGGACACCTATGTCGGCACCGACGAGATGCGCCGCCGCGCTGGGGGCCGGGCCGGTGCCCGCGTCGAAGTGCTCGAGGGTCTGGGTCACTGGTGGATGCTCGAAGATCCGACCAGGGGCGCCGCCGCGTTAACCCGCTTCTGGGGTGCGTTGCCGCATTAACCTGCGGGCATGAAGTTCATCGAGATCGTCGAGCTCGTCGGCACGGTGATCGACGGGGTCGGGGTCGGCGTGATCGCGATCGGCGCGGTGGTGGCGGCGGTGTTCGCGGTCCGTCGCCTGCTCCGCAAGGACGGCCAGACCTACTCGAAATTCCGTGAGCAGCTGGGCCGCTCGATCCTGCTGGGCCTGGAGTTCCTGGTGGCGGCCGACATCATCAAGACTGTGGCCGTGACGCCGACGGCGCAGAGTGTGGGCGTGCTCGCCGGCATCGTGTTGATCCGGACGTTCCTGAGCTGGTCGCTGGAGCTGGAGATCACCGGCCGCTGGCCGTGGCAGAAGAGGTCCAAGCCCGCCGCCGAAACCGCCTGAGCAATGCGCGAACTGGCGCCGTTGTACGCGGCCGGCTTCGTCACCGCGTTCGGCGCGCACAGCATCGCCGCCAGCCTCGGCGGCTTCACCGAAAGCCAGCACGCGTCCCTGCTGACATTGGGTCTGCTGCTGGCGGTTTACGACGGCGCCGAGGTCCTGCTCAAGCCGGTGTTCGGCGCGCTGGCCGACCGGATCGGTGCCCGTCCGGTCCTGCTCGGCGGGTTGCTGGCGTTCGCCGCGGCGTCCGCGGCCTTCGTGATCGCGGGCAATCCTGCGTGGGTGGGTCTCGCGCGGTTCGGCCAGGGCGCTGCCGCGGCGGCGTTCTCACCGGCCGCGTCGGTCCTGGTATCGCGGCTCACCCCATCGGGCGCGCAGGGCCGGGGTTTCGGCCGCTACGGCGCCTGGAAGGGACTCGGCTACACCTTGGGTCCGGTGCTGGGCGGATTGCTGATCGCGGCCGGCGGCTTCTCGCTGCTGTTTCTCACGCTGGCGGTCCTGGGAGTCGTGGTCGCCGGATGGGCGCTGGTGGCGGTGCCGGGGGTCGCCCCACTGCCCCGCACCCGCCAGACGGTCGCCGACCTGGCGCGCCGGCTGTCCAGCCCGGGATTCGTGCGCCCCACCCTCGCCCTGGCCGCGGCCACGGCCGCGCTGTCGGCCGGTGTGGGTTTTCTTCCGGTGATCGGGGCCGGCAGCGGGCTGGGTCCGCTGGCCACCGGCGCGATCGTGACAGTGCTGGCTGCGACCACCGCCCTGGTCCAGCCACGCATCGGCAAGGCCCGCGACGACGGCCGGATCGGCGACCGTCTCGGCATGTCCGCAGGTCTGCTGATCACCGCCGTCGGATGTGCCGCGGTGTTGCTCCCCGGAATCGTCGGTCTGGTGGTCGCAGCCGTGCTGATCGGGCTCGGCGTGGGCGTCATCACCCCGCTCGGCTTCGCCCACCTGGCTTCGGCGTCCCCTGCTGACCGGCTCGGGCAGACGATGGGCTCAGCCGAGGTGGGCCGCGAACTCGGCGACGCCGGCGGGCCGCTGATCGTCGGCGGTCTCGCGGCCGCCGCCGGTCTCACCCCGGCACTGCTCGTCTTCGCGGGACTACTCGTCGGCACCGCCGGTCTGCTGAGTCGCGAGCCACGACTGCGCCCGCCGGTGTGAGGCTCGCGACAACCAGGCATCCTGGATGAGCTCTCGGAGTTCCGTCAGCGTGATCTCGCCGATTCGACTGGTACGCAACAGCACTGACGGATGATCGTCGAAGCGGGCGGTGGTGAAGAACAATGAACGCCGGTCCTGGAGGAGCGCCGTCTTGTCCCGTTCGTCCTCGACCCACAGCATCAGCACGTCCGTGAACTTCTCCCCCGTGTCCGCGTCGACGGCGTCCGGTTGGGGCGTCCGGAAGAAGACGAACGACTTGCCGCCCACCTGATAGATCGGGTTTCCTTTCGGTCCCTCGATTCTCGTCACATGCGGCATGGCACCGGCAATGTCGTGAACATCGGCGATCCGCGCGCGCCTGTCGGCCATCCCGCCACGCTAGTGGTCCACAATCAGCGGTTATGACCGAATCGCGGGTGACGCGTGCGCTGCGCACCTTCCGCAAAGAAAAGCCCGGCCCGCTCGGCGAGCCGGACACCCACGAACACGCCGACATTGCCGCGATGCTTCGCGAATTGGGGATCGCGCTGGTCGAAGTGGAACAACCCACCAACCAGATTGCGGCGCGGCTGCGGCAGATCGCTGCGAAGTACACCACCGCGAAGGTCAGCGTGGTGGTGCTGCCGACGGTGCTGATGATCCAGATCGGCACCGCGGCGTACGAGGTGGACGTGACGACGCGCATCACCACGCAGCTGAATCTGGCGGGCAAGGTCGACGCCGTCGCCGAACTGGCCGACGCCGGGGCCATCACCCCGGCCGAGGCGGTGACGGCTCTCGTCGCTGCCCGCCAGACACCGCCCCGGTTCGGCCCGGTCATCGGTGTGGTCGGTTACGCCATCACCACACTGGGTTTCGGTTTGGTGATGAACCCGACGTGGGCCTCGCTGTGGGGATATGTGTTCCTGGGCACCGTCGTCGGCATCATCGTGGTCGCGGCGCGGCCCTATCCGTCGCTGCGGCCGGTGGTTCCGCCGCTGTCGGCGCTGGTGGTCACTCTGCTGGCCACCTGGTTCGTCGCCGACGCCGCCAACGACGGCCTGCTCCGGGTGATCACCCCGGCATTGGTGGCGGTGCTGCCCGGGATCGCCCTGACCATCGGCGCCCTGGAACTGGCCAGTTCGGCGATCATCGCCGGGTCCAGCCGGGTGGTGTTCGGCGTGACGCAGCTCGGGTTGATGGTCTTCGGGCTGGCGGCGGGACTGCACATCGCGGGACCGCTCGCCGCGCAACAACCGTCGGCTCAGATGGGATCGTGGTCGCTGTACGTCGCGATCATCGTGATCGGCGTCGGCCTCTACATCTACCTGTCGGGCCCTCCGGGTTCGCTGATCTGGCTGATGGCCGCAGTGGCAGTGGCCCTGCTGGGACAACAGTTCGGCGGACTGTTCCTCTCGTCATCCCATTCCGCGGCGGTGGGGGCGTTCCTGGTGGTGCCCTTCGTCCTGCTGGTGCGTCACGTCAAGGGGGCTCCACCGAGCATCGTGCTGATGCTGGTCGCGTTCTGGACGTTGGTGCCCGGGGCGCTGGGATTCGAGTCCCTGTCCGAGGCGGCGACCCACGTCGATCCCGATGTCACGACGCTGGGGGTGACGGTGGCGGCGATATTCTCGATCGCTCTGGGCACGTTGCTCGGATGGAGTGTGTTCCACGCCCGCTTGCGACGGGTCTAGGTTGACGCCGGTTCCAGACCGAGCAGTGCGTTCTGCACCACTTCGGTGAGCGCCGGATGGGGCCAATAGGGTTTGTTGGCGAGCGACTCGGCATCGATCCCGAATTCCATTGCGATGACGAAGGTCTGGATCAGGGTGGCCGCCTGGGTGCCGATGATGTGGGCACCCAGGATCTGCTTGGTGGTGGCGTCGGCGAGCACTTTGCACCGGCCCGAGGTGTCCTGCAACGCCCAGCCGTACGCCACCTCGTCGTAGGGCAGTGACGAGACCAGATAACCCGGGTGGTCCTCCTTGCACTGGTCTTCGGTCTTGCCGACCGAAGCCATCTGCGGATTGGTGAAGACCGCCGACGGCACCAGGGTGTGGTCGAGTGCGCGCATCGAATCCGGGTGCCGCAGATTGTGTTTGATCGCGTCGGCCTCGCGGTTGGCCACATGCTTGAGCGGTACGGAGGTGATGACATCGCCGAGCGCGAAGACGCCCTCGGCGGTGGTCCGACCGAACTCGTCGACGGTGATGCGGCCCTTGTCATCGACCTCGACACCACCGGTCTTCGCCTCGAGCCGGTCGCTGTTGGGCTTGCGGCCCGATGCCACCAGCAGCAGGTCCGCCGAGACGGTGCCGCCGTCGGATAGGTGCAGCGTGAGATCACCCGGGGTTCCGGTGATTTCGGTCAACTCGGTGCCGAGGCGCAGGTCGTGTCGTGTGCGCATCAGCTCGGTGAAGATCGTCCGGATCTCGGCGTCCTGTGGCCCGCCCAGCAAGGTGTCTTTCTGTTCGATGATGGTGATCGCCGAGCCTGCCGCGGCGAAGACGTGCGCCAGTTCCACGGCGACGTACCCACCGCCGAGCACGGCCAGGCGCCGCGGCGGGTCGTCGATGCGCATCACGGTGTTGGACGTCTCGTAGGGCAATCCGCTCTCGATCACCACATCCGGCACGACGGGGCGACCGCCGACGGCGATCACCACCTGATCGGCCTCGATCTCCACATCCGCGTCACCGTCGGCACCGAGGCCGGTGACCCGGAGCTGCCGCGGGCCGATGAACTGGGCGTGTCCGGTGTACACGGTGATGAAACCGCTGCGTTCCCGACCCTGCTGCCCCTCCTCGGCGATGCCGTCGGTGCGGGAGAACACGCGCTCGCGCAGTGCACGCCAACGCAGCCCCCGGAACTCGGCGTCGATGTCGAACTCATCGGCACCGGCGATGTCGTCCACCAGCTCCGCGGTATAGGACAGCAGCTTGGACGGTATGCACCCGTAATTGACGCAGGTACCGCCGAACTTTCGTTCTTCGACGAGAGCGACGTCGAGGTCGGCGAAGGTGTCGTCGATGACCATGTTCCCCGAGCCGGTCCCGATGATCACCAGATCGTGGTGGCGCATTGCTGTGCTGTGCCCGCCAGGCCCGCTCGGCAAACCTCAGCCCACGGAGATGGTGACGGACCCCTCACCGGGGGCGTAGCGCTCCAGGATGCTCGACGGGATGCGGAACACCCGTCCCGGCGCGGCGGGCCAGGGCAGGGTCTTGCGTCCGATGACCTTTCCGTTCTGCCGCGCAACCACTTTGGGGACGCGCACGAACTCGTCGGTCCAGGCCAGCAGACGATGCCGGGGCGGCGCGGGTCCACCTGGCCGCAGCAGCGACGGCGCGATCCACCGCAACGGAGCCGCGGCTTCGATCCGTGTTCCGCCCTCGGCCCGCCGGTGTCCGGCCAGATACGCGTGTACGTGCTGGGCAACGTGCCGTCCGTCGAGAGCGGCGATATCGGCGGTGTCCACGGGGTGCAGCAGGTTTCCGATGGCGAACACTCCCGGCCTGCTGGTGCTCAGCGCGGTATCCACGACGGGCCCGAGGGTGCGGCTGTCGAGGTCGAGACCGCCGATCCGGACCAGCTCGTGGTCGGGAATCCAGTCGCCGGTCAAAACCACGGTGTCACAGTTGATCACGCGGCGTTGGCCGGTGTCGAGATGCTCGACCTCGACCGCCTGCACCGTCGGTTTGCCGATGATCCGGCGAAGGCGGGTGCGGGTGGCGACGTTGGTGCCCAGCAGTGGTGTGCAGCCGGCGGCGTTGAACAGCCCGTAGGACTCCGGCGAGGCGTACTCGCTGGTCATCAGCTCCGTGCGGCAGCCGGCGTGCTTGAGGGTGAGCACCGCGGAGTAGCTGACCAGCTCCGCGCCGATCACCACGGCGCGACGACCCACGGTGCCGTGCTTGAGATGCACGACGTTCTGCAGATGCCCGGTGGTGTAGATGCCGGCCGCGCGGTCCCCGGGGATCAGCCGGGCCGAGCGGGGTCGTTCCCGGGCTCCGGTGGCGAGGAGGACGGCGCGGGCCTCGATCTGTTCGCGACCCTGCGGTGAGGTGGTTTCCAGTGTGAGATCGCCGGCCCACCCGGTGACCATGGTGTTGGTGTGGATGGTGGCGCCGGCAGCGTGGCGGACCAGGCGGCGCGCGTACGCGGGGCCGCTGAGGAAGCTCTTCATGTCGCGGATGCCGTAGCCGGGATGGTCACTGTGCCGCGGTATGCCGCCGGCTTCGTTTTCGCGTTCCAGCACAATCACATTGAGTGACTTGGCGAGTTCGGCCGCCGCGGTGAGGCCCGCCGGGCCGCCGCCGACGATGGCGACGTCGTACATCATGAGTTGGCCTCCAATAACGACTGCACTTCCGCGCCGCAGAAGAACGCTTGACACCGGCCGTTCATCACCCGGGTGCGCCGGCGTAGTCCCTCCAGGCTGATCGGCGGGATCACCGAGTGGCAGGCGTCGCGGATCTCGCCTTCGGTGACCCGTTCACAGAAGCAGACGATGCGTCCGTAGGCCGGGTCGGCGGCGATCTGGTCCGGCAGTTGGTAGGGCCGGGGAAACGCCTCGCCGAGGTTCGGCATCCTCGGGGGTGCGGGCAGCTCCGGGCGCGCCACCAGTGCCATTCCCGCCGTGCGTAATTGGTCGCGGGCGTACTCGGCGACGGCCATGCCTGCGGTCAGGCCGGTGGATCTGATGCCGCCGACCAGCAGGTAGCGCTGATCGGGACTGGTCTCGATGAGGTAGTCGCCGTGGTCGATCGCGGCGCGCAGTCCCGCGTAGGTGGCCGTCACCTCCTCGTCGAGCAGCAACGGCATGAGCACACGGCCCTTCTCGAGCAGGAACTCGAATCCGGCTTCGGAGGTGCCGGTGGCCGAGCGGTCCTGCAGATCCTCCGACGTCGGGCCCAGCATGACATTGCCGTAGATGGTGGGGCTCACCAGCACGCCCTTGCCGCGCGCGGTGGGGACCGGCAGCACGATCTTGTTCACCAGGGGCCGGGCGAGCTTGTCGTAGACGATGAGCTCGCCGCGTCGCGGGGTGACCGTGAACCGGCGGTGACCGAACATCGTGTCGATCCAGTCGGCGCCCAGTCCGGCGGCGTTGACCACCCAGCGCGCCTGCACCGTACCGGAACTGGTGTGCAGCGTGGTGAAATCGGCGTCGGCTGAGATGTTTTCGACACGGTGCTCGGTCAGCAGCGTCGCGCCCCGGTTCACCGCGTCGGTGGCCAGTGCGAGGTTCACCGTCCACGTGCAGATGATCGACTCGTCTGGGACCGTCAACCCGCCCAGTGCGCCGGCACCCAGATGTGGGATCTCGGCGTACACGGTGTCGGCGTCGATGAGCTCGCAGCGGTGATAGCCGTTGGCTTCGGCCTTGTCCTTCAGCGACGGCAGGGTGTCGAGCTGTTCCTGATCCCAGGCCACCAGGATGGCACCGGTGTGTTCGACGGGAATTCCGGTGTGCGAGGCGTATTCGGAGAGCAGGTGGTAGCCGCGGCGTACCAGCTGCGATTCCAGGGTGCCGGGTTTGGCGTCGAATCCGGTGTGCAGGATCGCGGTGTTGGCCTTGCTGGTGCCGTCTCCGATGTCGCCGCGGGCTTCGAGCAGCGCCACCGAGAGTTGGTGTCCGGCAAGTTCGCGAGCGATGGCGGAGCCGACGATGCCTGCACCGATGACGGCGACATCGTAGGTGGTCATGGCATCTCCTGTGGGTACGTCGTAGCGGCGAGATCTCGCCAGATCGACCGGAATTCGGCGGCGCGCTCGGCGTTCCACGTGGGTTCGTAGGTCGCCGCGGGTGTCCACGGGGGTACCACGTCACGCAATGGCCGGCCGGGTTGCAGACTCAATTCGGCCAGCGCCGCGGCGCCGAGTGCGGTGGCGTGTGCTGACGGGTAGACATCCACCGGCACACCCACGATGTCGGCGCACACCTGCATCAACACCCTGGACTGGGTGAGTCCGCCGTCGACGCGCAGTCGGCTCAATCCGGGTGCGGTGTCGGCGTTGATGGCCGACACCAGTTCGGCGATCTGAGCGGCGATGCCCTGGAGCACCGCCAGCACCACGTGACCACGCCCGGTGGACAGCGACATTCCTGAAATCGTGGCTTTGGCTTGGGATTTCCACCAAGGCGCCGCGAGCCCGGCGAGGGCGGGTACACAGAGCACCCCGCCGTGGTCGGATGCGGCGATGCGGTCCATCTCCTCGGCACCGGAGATGATGCCCATGGTGCTGAGCCACTTCACCGCCGACGCCGCCGTGTAGACCTGACCGTCGACGCAGAAGGTGTCCGTGCCGGAGATGCGCCACGCCACCGAGGACGTCAATCCGGCGGTGGAGCGCACCCCCGTCGCGCCGGTGTTGGCCAACAGGAAAGCGCCGGTGCCGAGAGTGCACTTGGCCATGCCGGGCTCCAGGCAGGCTTCGGCCAGCAGCGCGGCCTGCTGATCCACCACGATGCCGCCGACCGGAGTGTCGGTACCGAATGCTGCTGTGGTGCCGATGATGTCGTCGTTGCCGACAATGGCGGGCAGACGTTCGCCGTCGAGACCGAACAAGGCCAGCAGCTCCGGGTCCCAGTTCTGACCGCCGAGCTCGGTCAGCAGGGAGCGACTGGCGGTGGTCGCGTCGGTGACGAAGGCACCGGTGAGTTGGTGCAGCAGCCAGGTGTCGGACGTCGTGACCACCCCGTCGCCGGTGACATTGCGTCGCAGCCAGGCCATCTTCGGTGCCGAGAAGTACGGGTCGAGCACCAGGCCGGTGCGCTCGGCGAGCAGGTCCCGGTGTTCCGACATTGTGGCGCAGATGTTTTCGGCGCGGCGGTCCTGCCACACGATTGCCGGGCTCAGGGGCCGGCCCGAGTCCGGATCCCAGGCCAAGACGGTCTCACCTTGGTTGGCCAGCGATACGGCGTGAATGGGCCTACCGGCCTGGGCCAGCGCGGCGCGGCCGGCGCCGAGTACGGATTCCAGCAGTTCGCCGGGATCCTGCTCGACGCCGCCGCCCTCGAGATACCGGGGATGGACCGGTATCTCGGCCAGACCGAGCACACCGTCCCGGGCGTCGACCACGATGGCCTTCGTCCCCGAGGTGCCTTGGTCAATGGCGAGAACGGTCAACGCTGCACCTGATCCAGTTCAGCGTCGATCGAGTGCATGTCCGGCATCTTCAGTCCGTCCTTGCCGCGGGTCACCAGGAGGTAGCCGAGGTATACCGCACCGAGCGCCACCATGACCAGCAGGTAGAGCCACGGGTCGCGGAATGAGGCGTCCCGGAACAGCGAGAGAGCGAACACCAGCCAGACCACAGCCACCACGATGACCGGCTTTTCCCAGCGTCCGAGGCTGAATCCTGCACTGGGCGGGAGCTTTCGGCGGGTGGTGATGTAGAGCGTGACCGTGATGGCGTAGATGATCGCCGGCAGCAGGGTGGCCGCCCCGAACAGTTTGAACAGGGCGTCGGTGCTGGTGGAGAACAGACCGAGGATCACCAGCGACACGACCGTCAGAGCGATGGTGGCGTTCAGCGGCGTCCTGGTCCGCGAGTTCACCTTGTGCAGCGCCTGCCAGCCGGGGAAACGCTGATCGCGTGACATCGCCCAGACCAGCCGTACACCGCTCATCAGAATCACGAGGCCGCAGGCGAAGATGGCGATGGCCACCAGGATCAGCAGGGCGGTACCCACGAACGATCCCAGGATGTCGCGGATGACGTCGGCGATCGGCGTGCCGGATTCGGCGAGGGCCACCGGGTCATTGACCGCGGCGGTGACCACCAGCAGGAACAGGAAGCCGAGCACACCGGAGGCCAGCACCGCCTGCCACATGGCCCGTGGCACAACAACTTCGGGCCGCAGCGTTTCTTCGGCCAGGTTCGCGGCCGATTCGAAGCCGACGATGGTGAAAGCACCCAGCAGGAAGCCGAGCATCCACGGACCCGCGGAGGTGGCGGTGCCGAAGCTCCAGTAGCCCACGTCGGGCACGGCGCCCTTGGAGAACAGGTTGTCCACCGACAGCTTGTGGGCGATGACCCCGACGATGAACAGCAGCACCACCAACGCGACCATGCCGATGAGCTCGGCGGTGACGGCGAAGTTGTTGACCCGTTCGGTCCACCGGGTGGACAGACCCACCAGCAGCGCCTGCAACAGCAGTACACCGGCGGTGATCAGGAAGGCCGTCGCGGGCGTGCCGTCGAAATCGAACAGGGCCGGCACCACGGTGGAGGCGACGGTGTAGTCCACCGCGACCACGACGATCGCCAGGAACGTGAACGAGATCCACCCGGTGATCCAGCCCAGGATGGGGTTGGCCAGCCGCGACACCCACTGATAGGCGTAGCCGGTGACCGGGATACGGGCGGCCAGCGAGCCGAGGAGCAGCGCCACGGCGAGCTGGCCCACGATCACGATGGGCCAGGTCCAGATTCCGATGGGCCCGGAACTGTTGAGCACGCTGCCGTAGGTGGTGAAGATGCCGGTCGCGATGGAGACAAACGCGAACGCGACGGCGAACGAGGCGAACCGGCCGGTGGAGCGTTCGAGGGTTTCGGTGTAGCCGAATTCCGAAACTTTGGGGCGACCCTCGGCGTTCGGCGCTGTGGAAGAATCTGTCATTGGATCGGGCTTTCTGGCTGGAATTTGACTGTTTCGGTAGAGCTGGTTCGATCCCGCGGGCGGCGCTGCAACGCCGCCCGCACCCATGTCACGAGCGTGCTGTGAGTACTGCACCTCCGGCTTCTTCGATGGCGGCCTTCACCGCCGGGTCGGTGTTCTGTTCGGTGATGAGGCCGTCGACGGCGCTGAGCCGGCACACCCGATACGGCGCCACCTGTCCGACCTTCGAGGAGTCGGCGAGGATGTAGCTGCGGGCGCTGTTGGCGATGATGGCGCGGCGGACGTCGATCTCGTCGAGGTGGAAGTCGGTGAGGCCGGCCTCGGCGTGGACGCCGCCGGACCCCAGCAGGGCGATATCGGCGTAGATGTCGGCGAAGAACGATGTGGTGAAGGCGCTGGAACAGGCCAGGTCACCGGCCCGCACTCGGCCGCCGGCCAGCAGGACCTCGATGCCGGGCCGGTCGGCGAGCTCGACGGCCACCGGCAGTGACGGCGTGACGACGGTTCCGGTGAAGCTGCGCGGGATGGCCTGGGCGACCGCGACCGCCGTGGTGCCGATGTCGATGATCACCGTCTGGCGGTCTTCGAGCAGCCCGGCGGCAATGCGGGCCAACTGGGTTTTGGCCTGGTGGCGGATGATCGAACGTTCGGTGAAGGTGGGTTCGACCACCCGGCGGTTCTCGACGGGCGCTGCGCCGCCGTGCACCCGGCGCAGCGCACCCTTCTCCTCCAGCAGCGCCAGGTCACGCCGGACGGTCTCTGCGGAGACGCCGAGTCGGCGGACGAGTTCGTCGGTGCTCACGGCCTGAGCGGCGCCGACAGCTTCGACAATCGCCTCGTGGCGCTCGACGGGCAGCACGTCAGGTAGTCCCTGCGATTTGTGGAGTCTCACCGGCGGTGAGCGCCGCGGAGACTCCACAAATCACACGCGGGGTGACCGCTTCTGTGGATCGCTGACCGTGCATGACTGCAAGTGTGGAGTGTGGTGCGTCACCCGTCAACCGGAAACGCGTCTTCACTCGGGTGCTGGGCAACCACGCTGACTGATCGCCGTGACCTCCCGGTCCAGAAGTTGTTGACCCAGCACCTCAAATAACTGCAGGCCCACGGCGTGGTGCACGGGGAGAGCTTTCACGAGGTGTCACCCGCGGGTGGAGTACTCAATGACGGCCGCCGGTCACGAGCTGCTGGCCGCGCTGGACCCGCTGGGCGCCTGGGCGGCGCGCCACATCGACCTGATCTGCCGAGCACCCTCGTAGCCCAACCAACCGTACGGTAGGTTCATGGGTCGTGGATGCCCCCGAAGCGCTTGCCCCCTGGATGACCGCCCAGGGACTCGGTGACGGACCGCTCGAGAACGTCGCCGCGATCACCGGTGGCACGCAGAACGTGATGTTGCGCTTCGAGCGATCGGGCCGGCCCTACGTGTTCCGCCGCGGCCCGCTGCACCTGCGTCCGATCAGCAACAAGGTGATCCTGCGCGAGACCCGGGTGTTGCAGGCTCTTGCAGGCAGCGATGTCCCACATCCACGGCTGATCGCCGTGTGCGACGACACCGCGGTGCTCGGCGATGCGGTGTTCTACCTGATGGAGCCCATCGACGGCTTCAACGCCGGCGCCGAGCTCCCCGAATTGCATGCCGCCGATCCGCAGATCCGCTACGACATGGGACTGTCGATGACCGACGCCCTGGCCCGGCTGGCCGCGGTGGACCACGTGGCCGTCGGTCTCTCCGAATTCGGGAAACCCGAAGGCTTCCTGGAACGGCAGGTGCCGCGGTGGCTCTCAGAGTTGGAGTCCTACACCGCTTTCGACAATTACTCCGGCTCGGAGGTTCCGGGCATCCAGGACGTGGCCAACTGGCTACAACAACACCAGCCGACCGATTGGAAGCCGGGCATCATGCACGGCGACTACCACTCCGCCAATGTGATGTTCTCGCGCACCGGACCCGACATCGTGGCGATCGTCGACTGGGAGATGTGCACCATCGGCGATCCCCTGCTGGATCTGGGCTGGATGATGGCCACCTGGCATCTTCCGGGCCAGAACGAAGTGCTGGACCACGCGCTGATGAAAGCCGGCGGCCTGCCCACCATCAGCGAGATCATCGACCGCTACGGCCAGAACACCACCCGCGACCTGTCCGACATCAACTGGTACGCGGCGATGGCCTGCTTCAAACTCGGCATCATCCTCGAGGGCACCCATGCCCGCGCCGGTGCGGGCATGGCGCCCAAAGAGATCGGCGATCTACTACATTCCGCAACGCTGTTGCTGTTTGATCGCGCCCACAAATTCATGGATGGAGACGCATGATCGATTTCGCAATTCCCGACGAACTGGCCGCCCTGCGCGACGAGATACGCGCCTTCGTCACCGAACAGATCATCCCCTACGAGACGGACCCGCGCGTCACCCGGCACGGTCCCACCGAGGAACTGCGTACCGAGCTCGTCGACCTGGCACGCAAGGCAGGCCTGTTGACGTTCCAGGCGCCACAACGGTTCGGCGGACGCGAGCCGTCACACGTCGAGCAGGCGGTGCTGTTCGAAGCCGCCGGGTGGTCCACGCTGGGCCCGATCGCGCTGAATTGTGCTGCGCCCGATGAGGGCAACATGTTCCTGCTGGGCAAGATCGCCAACCCGGAACAGACCGAGGAGTTCCTGGTACCGGTGATCGACGGCCGGCAACGGTCGGTGTTCGCGATGACCGAGCCCGAGGGCGCCGGATCCGATCCGAACCAGCTGGCCACCGAGGCGGTGTTCGACGGCACCGACTACGTGATCAACGGCCGCAAGTGGCTGATCACCGGCGCCAACGGGGCCCGCACCTGGATCATCATGGCCCGGGTGGCACCGAATTCCTTTGGTGGAGAAGGCCCCACGCTCTTCCTCTGCGAGGGTGACACTCCAGGCATCGAGATCGAACGCGTGATGAACACGATGGACCGCAACTACGTCGAAGGCCACGGCGTGGTGGTGTTCAAGGACCTGCGCCTGCCCGCGTCGTCTCTGCTGGGCGAGGTGGGTCAGGCGCTGCGGTACGCGCAGCTGCGCTTGGCGCCCGCCCGGTTGACCCACTGCATGCGCTGGCTCGGCGCCGCCTCCCGCGCTCAGTCCATCGCCATCGAACATGCAAGAACCAGAACCGCTTTCGGCAAGCCGATCGGTGACCACCAAGGCGTGGGCTTCATGATCGCCGACAACGAGATCGCGCTGCAGCAGTGCCGGCTGGCGATCTGGTGGGCCTGCTGGACGCTGGACAACGGCGCCCGGGGACGGCACGAGTCGTCGATGGTGAAATCCATGGTGTCCGAAGAGTTGTTCAAGGTCGCCGACCGCTGCGTCCAGATCCTCGGCGGCATCGGCATTTCCGACGAGACGCCGGTGGGAGCGATCTTCTCCGATATCCGCGCGTTCCGGCTCTACGATGGTCCCACCGAGGTGCACAAGTTCGCGATTGCCCGCCAAGTATTGAGGAACCCGTCATGAGTGTTCTTGATCTGTTCCGGCTCGACGGCAAGGTCGTCATCGTCACCGGCGCGTCATCCGGCCTCGGTGTCGCGTTCGCCCAGGCGTTCGCCGAAGCCGGCGCCGACGTCGCACTCGGCGCGCGCCGCGTCGAAAAGCTGGCGGACACCGCCGCTTTGGTGGAAGCCGTCGGCCAAAAGGCACTGTCCGTCGGCACCGACGTCTCCGACCCGGACGCCTGCCAGGCTCTCGTGGATGCCACCGTCGCCGAATTCGGGCACGTCGACATCCTGATCAACAACGCCGGCGTCGGCACCGCCGTCCCGGCCACCCGCGAATCACCGGACGAGTTCCGCAAGGTCGTCGACGTCAACCTGCACGGCTCGTACTGGATGGCGCAGGCGTGCGGTCGGGTGATGCAACCCGGCAGCTCGGTGATCAACATCGCCAGCATCCTGGGCATCACCACCGCGGGGCTGCCACAGGCCGCCTACGCCGCCTCGAAGGCCGGCGTGATCGGTCTGACCCGCGATCTGGCCCAGCAGTGGGGCGGCCGCAAGGGAATTCGCGTCAACGGCCTGGCGCCCGGCTTCTTCAAGACCGAGATGACCGATGAATACAAGCCCGGCTACCTGGAGACCCAGATGCCGCGGGTGATCCTGGGCCGTACCGGCGAACCGGCCGAGCTGGCCGCCACCGCGGTCTGGCTGGCCTCGGCCGCCGGTGGGTACGTCACCGGCCAGACGATCGTGGTCGACGGCGGCCTGACCATCACCTAGCCCGGACCGACCGTCGGGACAATCTCGGAAGCAGCGTCCGCTCCGGCAATGCGATATATTGCGTATTGCTGTTGCCGACCGAAGGACCACCATGGCCATCCAAGATTTCGAACGCTATCCGCTGACCTTTGGCCCGAGCCCGGTCCACCCGCTGGAGCGCCTGACCACTCACCTCGGCGGCGCGCGACTGTGGGCCAAACGGGAGGACTGCAATTCCGGGCTGGCGTTCGGTGGCAACAAGACCCGCAAGCTGGAGTACATCGTCCCCGACGTGCTCGCCCAGGGCGCCGACACCCTGGTCTCCATCGGCGGCTATCAGAGCAACCACACCCGCCAGGTCGCGGCCGTCGCCGCCAAACTCGGGCTCAAGGCGCGGCTGGTCCAGGAGAAGTGGGTGGACTGGCCCGAACTCTGGAACGCCGCGCGGTTGGATGAAACAGTCGGCAACATCCTGCTCTCCCGCATCATGGGCGCTGACGTGCGCCTCGACCCGGCGGGCTTCGACATCGGCATCCGGTCGTCCTGGGAGGACGCGTTACGGGAGGTCGAGGAGGCCGGCGGCAAGCCGTATCCGATTCCCGCCGGCGCCTCGGAGCATCCGCTCGGCGGGCTGGGATTCGCGAACTGGGCCTACGAGGTGGAAAAGCAGGAAGCCGAGCTCGGCGTCTTCTTCGACACCATCATCGTCTGCACCGTCACCGGGTCCACACACGCCGGCATGATCGCCGGGTTCGCCGGACAGCAGCGCCCGCGCCGGGTCCTGGGCATCGACGCCTCGGCGACCATCGAGAAGACCCGCGCGCAGGTGGAGCGGATCGCCCGCCACACCGCCGCCCTCATCGGCCTCGACCGGGAACTGCGCCAGGACGAGATCACCGTCCTCGAAGGTTGGGCGGGTGATCTCTACGGCATCCCGGTGCAATCGACCATCGACGCCATCGAACTCACCGGCCGGCTCGAAGGCATGATCATCGACCCGGTCTACGAGGGCAAGTCGATGGCCGGCCTGATCGACCTGGTCACCGACGGCACGATCCCGAAGGACTCGAACGTCCTCTACGCCCACCTCGGCGGGCAGCCTGCCCTCAACGCCTACTCCGGGGTGTTCTAACTCGCTGCGATGGTCTGCGCACCCGGGCGTAGCGCGGGGTCGAGGCCGAAGTGGTCGCTCAGGGTCCTGCCGTCGTATTCGGTGCGGAACAGGCCGCGGCGCTGCAGGATCGGCACCACCTGCTCCATGAAATCGAGAGTGCCCTTGGGGTGCAACGGAACCAGGATGTTGAACCCGTCGGCAGCCCCCGCGCGGAACCAGCTCTCGAGTTCGTCGGCGATCTGCTCGGCTGATCCCGCGGTGGTCCAGTGGACGTTGTTCAGGCCCTTCTCCACCTTGATGGCCAACTCGTGAATCGACAGGTTCTCCTGCTGCACCCACGTGCGCAGCCGGTTGAGCCGGCTCTGGCCACCTTTGAACTGGGTGTGGTCGGGGAACGCCTCCAGCGGGAACGGACCGTGCAGGTCATAGGCGCGCAAGTCGACCCCCAGTTCGTCGCCGAGCTGTCCGACGACGTCGACGTTCTTGGTGGCCAGCTCTTCGAGTTCGGCCTCCAGCGCCTTGCCTTCGGCTTCGGTGGAGCCGATGTAGGTCACCACGCCGGGCAGTATCTTCGCCGAATGCGGGGAGCGACCGAACTTGGCCAGCCGGGCTTTCACGTCGTCGTAGAACTCGATGCCGTTCGGGATGGTCGATGACCCGGTGTACACGGCCTCAGCGCGCAATGCCGCCATGTCTCGGCCCCGGTCCGACGCGCCGGCCTGCACGAGCACCGGAAAGCCCTGCGGCGAAGCCGAAATGGGCAGCCGTCCTTCGACGTCGAAGAACCGGCCGTGATGGCTGACGTGCTCACCGGACCACAGTGCCAGTACGACGTCGACGAACTCGGAGGCACGTTCGTAGCGCAGCTCGAAGTCGGGATGGCTGTCATAGCCGAAATTTCGGGCCATCGGGTCGCCGGAGGAGGTCACGAAGTTCATGCCGGCGCGGCCGCCCGACAGATGGTCCAGGGAGGCGAACCGCAGCGCGACCTCGTAGGGATCGTTGTAGGTGGTGGACACCGTGCCGATCAGACCGATGTGACTGGTCTGCGCGGACAGGGCGGCCAGCAGGCTCAGCGGCTCGTTGCTCATCGCCAACGGCTCGCGTTCGCTGTAGACCTTGGGACTGTCGGCCAGGAACACCGCGTCGAGCTTGGCGTGTTCGGCGGCCTTCACGATGCGTGTGTAGTACGGCAGGGTCGACACCTCGGTGGGCTGGGCTGTGGGGTGCCGCCAGGCGGCGCGGTGGAAACCGATGCCGCGCAGGTTGAGGTTCAGATGCATACGAGGGTTCATGACAGGGCTCCAGCTGAGGCGGTCAGGCCGAGATGACCGCGCAGGGTCGAGGTTTCGTAGTTGTGGCGCAGCACACCCTGGTCCTGTAGCCGCGGCACCACCTCGGCGACGAATCGCTCGGCGCCCGCCGCGGTCAGCTGCAGCACGTAGCCGTCGACGTCACCGGCGGCCAGGTGCGCGGCCAACGCCGAGGGGTCTGTCAGATCCGGCGCCAGTTCCCGCAAGACCACCGGGACGCCCGGTGCCCCGGTGCCGACGCTACTGATGATGGCGACGTCGGCGTGCTCTTGGGCGAAGGCCGCCGCCTCGGCCGAGTCGACGCCGACCACCAGCGGCGGGTGCAGTTGGGGGCTGCGAGGCAGGTTGAGCGGACCGGCCACCCGGAAGAAGTCACCGACGTGGTTGATGGCGCGCAGGCGGTCGAAATCGACGTAGACACCGGACTCGGTATCGGCGACCACGGCGTCCGGGGCCCAACTCTCCCACAGCCCGTGCAGCACCGCGGTGAACTCCGCGGCCCGCGCGAAGCGCTGCGACTCCGGGGTGGTCGATGGATGTACCTGCGGCGCAGAATCTTCGGCGGCGGTGGTGATCAGCCGCCAGCCCGCGCGGCCCACTGACAGGTTATCCAGAGTGTTGAGCATCCGGGCCTGGTTGTAGGGCGCGACGTACTGCGCGGAGACCGGCGCGATGAGTCCGAGGTGGGTGGTGGTGGCGGCCAGCGCGGCCAGCAGGGTGGAGGGTTCGGCGGGTACTGCCGGGCCGGGCGCCGGCGCCAGTACCGCATCGAACAACCCGGCCTCGGCGGCCTGGACTGCGCGGTGGATCCACGACAAGCCCGTGTCTCCGGGTTCCGGTATGGGGCTCAACAGCAGGTGCGGCATCCTCAGTGACTCTCGATCGGGCCGAGGACGTCGGTGGCCAGCCAGGCCAGCACCGTGTCCTCGGCGGGTGGATTGTGCAGGGCCACCCGCAGATCGCGGTAGTAGCGCTGCAGGGGTGAACTGAGCCGCATCGATGCGGCGCCGATCAGCTGCCCGCAGTGGTCGACGACAGCGGTGGCGTGCTGGTGTACCAGCACTTTGGCGGCACCGGCATAGGCCGGAGTGAGCTCCCCGGCGGCTGCCTGTCGGAGTGCGTCATCGAGAATGGCACGGGCGCAGATGAAGTCGAACTCAGCGCGCGCCAGCCGGTCCCGGATCCGGGTGGTGTCCTTCAATGCGCCCGGTAGCGCGTCGGTGCGGGGTCCGGCGCTGAACGTGAGGGCTTCCGCACGGGCGGCATCGGCCACGCCCAGGTGCACCGACGCCAGCATCAGCGGCCACCAGATCGGTTGTGTCACATCGACAGTGCGGCCGTCGGCCTCGATGGTCTCCACCAGGGCATCACTGTCCACCCGCACGCCGGCGAGCCGGAGGTCCTGGCTGTCGGAGCCGCGCAGCCCGGCGGCGTCCCAGGTTTCGACGACGGTGAGTCCGTCGGCGGGCTGCGGAATCAGGAAGTGGCCCTTGCGTTCCTGGTGCCGGGCCACGATGACGATGGTTCCGGCGGCGCGTGCTCCGGTGGCGTAAGTTTTGGAGCCGTCCAGGCGCCAGCCGCCGCCGGCTTCGCGGGTGGCCGTGGTCTTGATGGGTGCACCCCGGCTCGGGGCGCCGCTGAGCTGCTCGCTGGCGGCCAGGGCGACGAGCTCACGGTCGCCGAGGATCCGCGCGGCCAGCTTCTCCACCGCCACCGACCGATCGGGATGGGCGAACAGCCGGGTGGTGTGGATGTAGTGCATCGCCAGCACGAGCCCGGTGGCGGCGTCACCGGCGGCGATCTCGCGGACCGCGGCCGACGCCGCCACGATGTCCCCGCCCGGCCCGCCGAGGTCGGTGGGGACCGTCAGCTCGGGTAGGTCACTGGAGCGCAGGTCGGTGAAGTTCTCCGGATGGAATCCGCCGTCCCAGTCCGCGGCGGCCCGGACGGCCACCGCGTCGCGCACCTGCCGCGCGGTGAGTTGCGTCATCACAGCCCTCCGGCAGGAGCGCGGGTGCCCGGCACCGCGGTGATCAGCTCGCGGGTGTACTCGTGCACCGGTGCCCCGAAGATCTGCGCGGTGGGACCCTGCTCCACCAGCTCGCCGCGACGCAGCACGCCGATCTCGTCCGAGATCTGCTGCACCACCGCGAAATCGTGCGAGATGAACAGATAACCGAGCTCCAGCTCCTCCTGCAGTTGTACCAGCAACCGCAGGATCTGGTCCTGCACCGAGACGTCGAGCGCCGACACCGGTTCATCGAGGACCAGCAGCTCGGGCCGCAGCGCCAGCGCCCGGGCGATCGCGACCCGCTGACGTTGCCCGCCGGAGAGCTCGACGGCCTTGCGTCCGGCGGTGCCGGCCGGCAGTGCCACCTGATCGAGGAGCTCGACGGCCCGTGTCGCCCGCTGCACCCGATCACCGATTCCGAAGGCCCGCAACGGTTCGGTGATCACGTCATCGATGCTCAGCCGAGGATCAAGCGACGAGTACGGGTTCTGGTAGACCAGCTGCACCCGGCGCCGCAGTTCTCGCAGTGCGCCACCCTTGGTGGTGGTGATGTCGGCGCCGTCGAACCACACCCGGCCCGCGCTGGCCTGTTCCAGGCGCATCGCGATGCGCGCCAATGTCGATTTCCCCGAACCGGATTCACCGATCAGACTGTAGGTGCGGCCGCGGTGCACGGTGATGGACACGTTGTCGACGGCGATGACGTCGTCCTTGCTGCCGGGCAGCGGGAAACGCTTGGTGACGTTCTCCAGGTGCAGCAGGCTGCGCGTCTCGGCCGGTGGTGGCGGCCGCACGCCGATCAGTGCTTTGCCTGCCAGGCTGGGCGCGGCGGCCAGCAGCTTCTGGGTGTAGGGCTCGGTCGGTGTGGCGAGAAGAGCTGCGGTGGCCGCAGATTCGACCACCTTGCCGTGTCGCATCACCACGATGCGGTCGGCGCGGTCGGCGGCCACGCCGAGATCATGGGTGATCAGCAGTACCGAGGTGTTGTCCTCGGCGGTGAGCTGCCCCAAGTGGTCGAGGACCCGCTTCTGGACGGTGACGTCGAGCGCGCTGGTGGGTTCGTCGGCGATGACGAGCTTGGGCCGGCACGCCAGGGCGATGCCGATCAGCACCCGCTGTTTCATCCCGCCGGAGAGCTCGTGCGGATACTGCTTGGCCCGGGCCGCCGGATGCGACAGGCCCGCCCGGTCCAGGATTTCGATGGCCAACTCGGCGGCTTCGGCCCGGCCGGCGAGACCGTGGACGCGCAGCGCCTCGGCCACCTGTTCACCGACCCGCTTCACCGGGTTGAGTGCGAGGTTCGGATCCTGCGGGATGAAGCCGATTTCGGCGCCACGGATCTTGCGCAACGCCCGTCCTCGCAGTCGGGTGATATCGCTGCCGTCGTAGGTGATGGAACCCGCGGTCACCGACCCGGTGGCCGGTAGCAGCCCGATGATCGAATGTGCCGTGGTCGATTTGCCGGAACCGGATTCGCCGACGAGTGCGACCACCTCGCCGGGGGCGATCTCGAGGTCGACCCCGCGGACGGCGTCGACCTCGATGCCGTTGCTCCGGTACCCGACGTGCAATCCACTCAGTCGCAGCAACGGCTCTGAGGTCACCATGCTCGCCCACCCTCGTCGAGCGCCCGGCTGATCCGGTTGGCCGACAGCACGGCCAGCGCGATCACCAGACCGGGCAACGTGGTCAGCCACCAGGCGGTCACCAGGTAGTTGCGGCCCTCGGCGACCAGCGATCCCCACTCCGGGGCCGGAGGCGGGGCCCCGAAGCCGAGGAAGCTCAGCGACGAGACGGCCAGGATCGCGGCGCCGAACTCCAAGGCGGCCAGCACCAGCACCGAACTCAGTGAGTGCGGCAGCACGTGTCGCCACAGCACGGTCCACTTCCGCACCCCGCACACCGACGCGGCTTCGATGAAGGTTTGTGTGCGGGTGCGCAGCACATCCGAGCGCATCAACCGCGCGAAGCTGGCCACCGACGCCACGCCGACAGCGATCGCGACGTTGACCGTGCCGAAGCCGAGCGCGGTCACCACCGCCAGGGACAACAGCAGGCCCGGAATGGACAGCAGCACGTCGACCAGGCGCATCACCACGTCGTCGAGGCGGCCGCCGGCGAAACCGGACAGCACCCCGATGGCCGAGCCCACCACCAGACCCACCGCCACCGCGATGGCCGTCGCCTGTAGCGACAGCGCGGTGCCGTGCACCACGCGAGAGAAGACGTCGCGGCCCAGATGGTCGGTGCCGAAGAGGTATTCAGCGCCGGGCGGCTGCAGTTTGTCCCTGGGCACACCGGTCAGCGGATCCCGGCTGGAGAACACCTCGGGGAACAGCGCCCAGCCGACCACGAGGAGCAGGAAGACCACCGACAGCAGCAGGCCGGGACGGCGCACCAGGGTCAGCAGCGGCTGCTGCCACCGCTCTTGTCGGGAGCGTACCCGCACCCGCGCGTCGGCCGCCGTGGCCTCGACGGCGTTATCAGTGGCAATGGTGACGTCGAGCAGCGTCATGACGTCTCACCGCCGATCGTGACGGGCCGCACCCGGGCGATCCGCGGATCGACGATCGGGTAGATGGTGTCGACCAGTAGGTTCACCACCACGAAGATCGCCGCGGCCAGCACCACCAGACCGAGCAGCATCGGAATGTCCTGCGC
The DNA here is from genome assembly GCA_040512325.1 of Mycobacterium sp. Taxonomy (GTDB): domain Bacteria; phylum Actinomycetota; class Actinomycetes; order Mycobacteriales; family Mycobacteriaceae; genus Mycobacterium. The sequence goes on from JBEVFK010000090.1 coordinate 28,713, forward strand.
CCCAACAGCCTGCTCGGTGAGGCGGCCGATGCCGTGGCGGCTGAACACGGTCTCGACCACCACCGCGCCGGCCAGCAGGTTGCCCACCGTGATGCCGACGATGGTCAGCACCGGGATGGCGGCATTGCGCAGGGCGTGGCGCAGCTGAATCTGCCAGCGGGGAACCCCTTTGGCGATCGCGGTGTCGATGTAGGGCTGCGCCCAGGTGGTCGTCAGCGTCTTGGCGAGCAGCTGCGCGAAGACCGCCGCGGTGGGCACGGCGAGGGTGACGGCCGGTAGCACCAGCGACCCGAAACCCTTGTTGCCGGTCGCGGGGAACCAGCCGGTGCCGAACGAGAACACCTGCAGCAGAATCAAGCCGATCCAGAACGTCGGCACCGAGACCCCGACCGGCGGCAGCGACAGCAGGACCTGCCGCGCCGCGCGATTCTGGGTGAAGGTGGCCACCAGCGCCAGCGTGCCGCCGACGACGAGTGCCAGTACGAACGCCAGCGCCGCCAACTGCAAGGTCTGCGGCAGCGCTTCGGCGATCAGGGTGGTGACTTTCTCGTTGGTGGGCACCGAGGTGCCGAAGTCGCCGCGGAGCGCGTCACCGAGCGTGTGGAGGTACTGCAGGAGCACCGGCTGATCCAGATGGTGTTCAGCCTTGAGGGCTGCCACCACGGCGGGATCGACGGCCACCTGGTCGCCGCCGGCGCTGAGCATGATCTCGACCGGGTCACTGGGCAGCAGATAGAGGATGACGAACGTCAGGGTGAAGGCCGCCCAGAGCACGAACACCCCCTGGCCGACGCGGCGCAGCAGGTAGCGGCTCATGAGCCGCCGTCCGTTCGCCAGGTGTCGTAGAGAATGGTCGCGCCGTAGGGGTCGATGGTGACACCATGCACGTTCGGCGCGATACCGACTGCCTTGGTCTGCTCCCGGACCGGGATCCAGTAACCGTTGCGTACCAGCAGTTCCTGCAGTTCGCCCGCCGCTGCGGCCCGGTCGGAGTCGGTGGCCGCCTGGTTCAGTTTCGTCGCGGCGGCCGTCAGTTCGGGCTGATCAGAACCGGCCAGCGCAGGGTTGGTGGGCAGGAACAGACCGACCAGGAAGTCGACGTCCTTGGCCGGACCGTAACCGGTGAGGAAGTCATACGCACCATCGGCCTTGTTCTTCAGGATCGCGGTGTACTCGGCCTGGGTCACCGGCTTGATGGTGGCGGCGATGCCGACCTTGTTCAGCTGCTGCTGGATCAGTTCCAGTTCCTGCTGGGTGGCGCCCTGACTGGAGCCGGTGATGATCATGATCGTCGGGGCCAGGCGCTGGCCGCCCTTGGCCCACACCCCGTCGGCGCCTTTGGCCCAACCGTTGTCGGCCAACAATGCCTGCGCTTCGTCGGGCTGGTACTGCAGGTACTCCGACTTGTCCTGCCACAGGGGGGTGTTGGAGGCGATCGCACTGGTGGGCACGTGGTAGCGGTCCGAGAACAGCGTGTCGCGGATCTCGTTGCGGTCGATGGACTTCTGGATGGCCTGGCGCACAATCACGTCGCCGCCCAGTGGGCTCAGCGGGTTCTGCCGCAGCCCCGGAACGAGGTTCGGGGTGACGCCGGTGAGAATCTCGGAACCCTGCGCCGTCACCGCGTCCTGGTCCACCACGGGCACGTCGTCGATGATGTCGAACTGACCCGAGGTCAGACCGCCGACCCGGACACCCGATTCGGGCACCACCTCGAACACGATCTGGTCGAGGTAAGCCGCTCCTTCGTGCTCGGAGACGTCCTGCGGAGCCCAGTTGTAGTCGTCGCGTTTGTCCAGCGTGATGCTCTGCTGGTTCACCACGTTGGAGATGACGAACGGGCCGCTGCCGACGAGGTTCTTACCGGCGCAGCGGTCTTCCAGTGACGACTCCAGGGTGGTGGGTGCGTAGATGGAGAAGTACGGGTCGGAGACGTTGCGCAGGAACCCGAGTTCGGGTTCGGTGAAGTCGACGCGCACCGTGGCCGGGTCGACGACGGTGGTGCCCTGGTAGGTGTTCAGCGCGCTGATCACCTGGGTTTCGGCCTGGCCGCTCTCGGTGATCTCCTTGAGGTTGTCCAGGTTGGCCTTCACCAGATCAGCGGTCAGCGGGGTGCCGTCGGAGAAGGTGACCCCATCACGCAGGTGCAGCGTGAAAGACTTCGCGTCCGGTGAGGTTTCCCAACTCTCGGCCAGGCGGGGGATCACCTCACCGGTTTCGCGGTCCTGGTCGGTCAGCCGGTCGGCGAACTGTTCTGGTGCGGACAGGCCACGGGCGCGCAACGCGGGATCCACGCACTTGGGCCATTCCGCGAGGGCGTAGGTGAGGGTGCCGCCGGCGACGGGATCGCCGGCGTCGGCGGCGTCGGTGGAACCGGCGGGGCCGGAGCCGCCACAGGCCGACAGGGTGACGGCCGCCGTGCTGAACAGCGCGATCAGTGCGCCGCTACGAAATATGGTCATGTTCAGGTCTTTTCTCGGGGAGTGGTCTGAAGTTCGGGGCGCGGCCGGCGCTGACATCGGGCGGTCACGAGTTGATCCAGGTGTCGTAGAAGACGCTTTCGCCGTACGGATCGATGCGGTAGCCGTGCACGCCGGCGGCGGTGGCGAACACCCGGGTGGCCTCGCGCACCGGAATCCAGTCAGCATCCTCGACGATGAAGCGCTGCAATGCTGCTGCCGCCGCGTTGCGCTGTTCGTCGGTCTCGGCGAAATCGAGGGCGTCGACCTGCTTTTCGAGATCGGGGTCCGGGAAGTCACCCAGACGCCGGTTGGTCGACCGGAACAGCCCGATCAGGAAGTCGATGTCCTTGCTCAGCCCGGCGCCGGAGGAGAAGTCGTAGTCGGCCTCGGCGACGCCGCTTTTGCCAACCCTGTTCAGATTGGCCGACTCCTCGGCCGCGGTGGTCGGCACCAGTTGCAGGGCGATACCAACGGTCTTGAGTTGCTGCTGAATCAGCTCGAGATCTTGCTGGCTGGCGCCGCGGGTGCTGCCGGCGACATAGGTGAGCCGCGGCTCCAACCGCACCCCGTCGCGGGCGCGCACACCGTCGGGCTGCGGCACCCAACCGTCGGCGTCGAGCAGGGCCTTGGCCTCGTCCGGGTTGTATGCCAGCGCCTCGGACTGATCGGTGAACAGCGGGGTGGAGGCCGCGACAAGCCCTGTCGGCACCGGATAGTCCGGGCTGTAGAGGGTGTCGCGAATCTCTTCCCGGTTGATCGCCTTCGAGATCGCCTGCCGCAAGCCGACATCGGCACCCAACGGACTGTACGGGTTGTGGTAGACCCCGGGGTTCAGATTGGGGATGGTGCCGAACACCACCTCGGCGCCACTGGCTTTCAGTGCCTCCTGGTCGGTGGCGGGCACCTCGTCGATGACGTCGAACTGACCGGACTGCAACCCGCCGACGCGGACACCGGACTCGGGCACCACCTGAAACACGATGCTGTCGAGGTAGGCCTCACCCTGATGGGCGGACACCGCTTCGGGTGCCCAGTTGTAGTCGGGGCGGCGTTCCAGCGTGACGCTCTGGTTGCGGACGATTTCACCGATGACGAAAGGTCCTGAGCCGATCAGCTTTCCGTCGCACCGGTCTTCGTAGGACGCGGCGGCGGTGGCTGCCGAGTAGATGCCGAGGTAGGGGTCGCTGGCATTGCGCAGGAAGCCGAGTTCGGGCAGGTCGAAGCGGATCCGCACGGTGTGCTCGTCGACCACGTCGGTTCCGGCGTAGCTGTTCAGCGCACTGTTGACCGGGGTGTCGGTCTTGCCGTCGGAGGACAACCGCACCAACGCGTCGAGGTTGTCGGCCACCACCTGGGCGGTCAGCGGGCTGCCGTCGGAGAAGGTGACGTCCTCACGCAGCTGGAAGGTGTAGGTACGCCCGCCGTCGGTGATGTCCCAGGACGTGGCCAGCCGCGGCACGATCTCGCCGTTTTCGTCCTGATCGGTGAGCGTTTCGACGTATTGCTCGGGCCCGCTGAACAACCGGGCCCGCAGTGCGGCGTCCAGGCACTGCGGGTACGACGCCACCGCGTAGCGCAGCGTCCCGCCGGTCACCGGATCGCCGGCCTCTTCGACCGCGGGCGTCGAGCCGCCGCAGCCCGAGGCCAGCACCGCCGTTGCCAGCATGACGGAGACAGCTCTGATGCGCATCAGCCGTAGATCTCGTTGACGGTGGCGATATGGGCGGGATTGATGAGCGTGCGCGACGAATAGCCGAGGCTGCGGCCCAGTTCGGTGGATGCCCGCAGCGCGTCCTCGGTGCCACCCTTGGGGAACGTCACCTGCACCGGACCCGGCAGACCCGCGGCGCGGGCAGCGAGCACGATCTGGGCACGCGAGGTGAACAGGCCCTCGTCGGTGGCGGTACGGAGGTCCTTCTTGAGATCACCTTCGCCGAGGCCGATCGACTGGACCAGATGCGTCGCCTGCGCGAGTTGTGGCGCCGCGAGCACGCCGGCGGCGGTCTCGACCATCACCTGCAACCCGATCACCCGCGCGATTCCTGCTGCGGCCCGGCGGCTGTCCAGTTCCTTTGCCACCGTGCGCACTTCGACTGGATCGATTGACTTGGCCACCCGGACGGCGGCCAGTCCGGGACCGACGATCGCGTCGAGGTCGGCGTCGAGGTGTCCGGTACCCACCGCATTGATGCGCACCAGGACAGGTTTGGGCGGGTTGGTCGCGATGACGTCAGCCACCAGCTTGCGCCCGGCGTCCTTGCGGTCTGCCGGGGTCAGATCCTCGAGGCAGAAGACGACGGCGTCGGCGTCGTTGTCGAAGGCCGCGGCGACGAGGTCCTCGTCACCGGCGGGGACGTAGAAGTACGACCTGATGGTGGATGGGTCGAATTGTGCTGGCATCAGAAGAATCCCGAGGTTGGTGGTTCGATGTCGTCGAGCAGGTAGGCACCGACGACGCTGGCCTTGTAGGCCCGTGGGTTGTGACTGGCGACGGTTCTGGCGTTGCGCCAGTGTCGGTCCAGGTTGTGACTGCGTGCGGTGGTGGAGGCCCCGCCCACGTCGAAGAGCTGTTCGCCGGCCTTGAGCGCGGCTTCGACGGCGAAGAACTGGGCGCGCGCCACGGTGAGGCTGGCCTCCAGCAGGGCCTCGTGTTCGGCGTCGGAGCCGTTGGCGACCGTGTCGACGCGGTCGATGGTCTCGGCCGCCCGCAGCACCGCTGATTCCGCGGCATAAACACGCGCCGACACTTCCCCTACGGCCAGCCGGACATAGGGGTCGTCGACGGATCTGTCGACGCCACTGTGTTTGATGGGCCGCGCCTTGTTCCTGGCGTAGGCCACCGCATCGGCGAGGGCGTTGCGGCCGATACCCACCTCGACGGCGGCCAGGAACAGCTGGAAGAATGGTGAGATGGGCGGCCGGGCACCGGGTTCCGGGTCGATCTGGACGAACTCGTCGTCACCGACCGCCACATCGGTGAACCGGGTGGTACCGCTCGCGGTCAAACGCTGACCGATGCCGTCCCAGTCGTCGATGCGTTCGATACCGTCGCGGTCAGCCGGCAGCACGAAACTGCGGGGCTGATCGGCCTCGTCGACCACCCGCACGCTGATCCAGTCCGCGTACAGCGTCCCGGTGCTGTAGAACTTCACACCGTTGACCCGCCACCCGGCCGCGGTCTGCACCACGCGCGTCGACATCTGGCCCTGGATTCCGCCGGTCTCCCCGCTGGCCAACCCGAACACGTCGCCCTCCAGGACGCGCGCAAACCACCGCCGCTGCTGCTCCTCGTTGGTGGAGCGACGCAGCTGCTCGACAAAGGCGAAGTGCGACCGCACGGCCTGGGCGATGTTGGCATCGGCGGCCGCCAGGTCGATCACAAAGGCGATCAGTTCGGCGACCTCTGCGTCGGGCCCGCCGAACCGCGACGGTACCCGCCAGGTGCCCAAGCCCTCGGCGAACAGCCGCTGCACTTCGGCGAACGGCATGCGGCGAACGAGCTCACGGTCGGCGGCTTCGGCAGCGATCGAGGGCAGAACGGTACGGGCCGCGGCGCGCAGGTCTGCCACCGATGTGGTTGCGGCAAGCGAGGTCACGTGGTGTGTGCTCCTGATTCTTGTTGTGCAGGTCAGTTGTAGGTGCGCGAGACCCAGGCATTGGGATCGCGGGTGAGTTCGGCGATCTCCTCCGGGAGTTCGCCGGCCACCAGATCGGCCAGGGTGGTGCGCTCCAGCACCCGACGCAGCGACACGCGGGCCGCCACCCACACCAATTGCAGTGCGCCGGAACGTTCTTCATACGACAGATCTTCGGGACATTCGCCGCGGACCGTCAGCAGCGGACCGTTGAGGGCGCGCACGATATCGGCCAGGGCGATGCGTTCCGGCGCCACCCGCAGCCGATGGCCGCCACCGTGCCCGCGCTGGCTCACGATGAAGCGGGTACGGCTGAGTTCGGCGAGGATGGCCTCCAGGTACTTCGCCGGGATGTCCTGTTCCGCGGCAATCTTTTCCGAACTATGTGGTACTTCCCAGTCGGCGGCCAGATGAGCCAGCGCCCGCAGTGCGTAGTCCGTCTTAGCCGAGATACGCATGGGCTCGATTCTGTTGCGCGTCATCGAGTGCGGCAGCAGCCCCGCGTACGTGGCGGACGTCGGTGTAGCCGAACTCCTGCAGCATCTGGACCACCCGCAGCGAGCCCTTCTCCCGATTGCAGAACACCACGATCGAACGAGCCGCCCGAATACCCAGCGCAGGAACGGAATTCGGCTCGAACAGTGTCGGCACATCGATCTTCTCGACGTGCACGACACCGCGGATCGTGTGGCCGCGGTCGTCTGCCCGCCGCACGTCGAGCAACAGGGCCCCGGCGTCGCGCAGTGCCAGGGCGTCCTCGGCGGCAACCAGGAGGGCGTCGTCGTCGCGTGAACGCACCCCACCGCCCAGCGCAGCGGAGAGCCCCGCCAGCACCAGTCGGAGCGCGTCGTCTGCCTGGGGAGCCAGCGCCGCCCCGCAGCCGTGTACCTCGAGATCGCTGTCCAGCACGTAGGCGCCGCGGAGGATGTGTCGGCCACCGAGGTCGGCGATCACCGGGTGCAGCGAGTACTCCAGGCCGGTGAGGTGCGACGATGTGCCTCCAGTGCCGACGGGCATCACCGTCTTGTCGGCGAAGGCTCCGGGAGGCAACAGGTCCAACACGGCCTTCAGCGCTGCCGAGAAGGAACCGTTGCGCACCGGGGTGACGGGGATGACGGCGTCCGCGGCTTCCACCGTGGCTGCGATCTCCCGGGCCGACGGCGCCGAACTGTCACCGGCGATCAGCACCTCGGCCGGCGCCTGGCCCGGATCGACGATCAAAGTGGTGTGTCCGTAGGAGTCGAGGCACTCCGCGACGTATCGGGTGAGGGCATGTGCACGAGACGTCGTCCCGGTGGCGCCGACCAGCAGCACTACGAGAGCCATGCCAAACCTCCTCTGTCACTGGTGCATTCACTTTGTGATGTCAGGTGATTCTTTCCCTAGCGGATTGATCGGGAAAGGGATCTAATCAGGGTGATTCTGTAACGTCGACCCGGTGTTGATCTGGATCAACGGTGCCTTCGGCGCCGGCAAGACACAGACCGCCCACGAACTGCAGCGCAGGCTGCCGGACGCCCGGGTAGCAGACCCGGAGCTGCTCGGGTTCGCGATGCACAAGATGTTGCCGCCGTCGGCTCGGGGCGACTTTCAGGACCTGCCGCAGTGGCGCACCGGTGTGGTGGCCACCCTGCGTGCTGCCTGCCGCGCCGGCACCGATCCGCTGATCGTGCCGATGACCATCGTGCGCGAGGACTACTTCGACGAGATCATCGGCACACTGCGCGCCGATGTGGACGTACGGCACTACTCGTTGATCGCCTCTCCCGAGACGCTGCGCAGACGGCTGCGGTCCCGACTGGCGTATATGGGTGGCCGACTGCTGGGCCGCGACGAGACGTGGGCCATCCGCCAGATTGATCGCTGCGTTGCCGCATTGGGCGATCCGCGTTTCGCCACCCAGGTACCGACCGATGGCCGCAGTCTCGATGAGGTGGTGGAGGCCATCGCCGCCGATGCAGGGTTGTCACTGAGCCGACCCCGATTGTCCCCGGTCAGGCATCAGGTGCGTCGGCTGGCCGTTGCTGCGCGGCACGTCCGGCTGTGAAGAGTGCGCCCGAAGGGATTCGAACCCCTAACCTCCTGATCCGTAGTCAGGTGCTCTATCCGTTGAGCTACGGGCGCTTGGTACTACATATTCAGTTGTGTGGCGGAGGCGAGAGGATTTGAACCTCCGGTCCGC
>JBEVFK010000091.1:0-8017 GCA_040512325.1 Mycobacterium sp.
GCAAACGTCACGGTGTCATAGGCGTACCACGGCACACCGAGCCGCAGCCCGATGCTCTTGATGACAGCAGTGGGGCCGGCCCAATCCGTCACATATCGTTGCACCAGTCCGGTGTCGGTGAGGATGTTGACGAAGATGTCCTTGGACCCCTTGGCCTGCGCCTTGTCCCGGTCGTGATGCACGTCCTGGTAGTCGCGCGTGGCGATGGCCGTCGAGACGATGAACGTCGGGTCGCCGTAGAGCTTGAGCTCCGGCAATGCGGTGCCCACTTCGACAACGGGTGCGCTCATGATCGCGGCTCCCAGGCGTACAGCGTCCAGGCCGGACTGATGTCACTGTCGGCGAAGTCGAGATAGGTGGCGCGTACCGGCATTCCGATTGTCACGGCGGCTGGATCGACGCCACGGAGCTCACCGAGCATGCGCACCCCTTCCTCGAGTTCGACGAGTGCGATGACGAACGGACACGTGCGGCCGGGCACCTTCGGCGCGTGGTGCACGACGTAGCTGAACACCGTGCCGTTGCCGGACGAGACGAGGTAGTCGACGGGGGCGTCTTTGTCGGCCCAGACCGCGGGCACGGGCGGATGCTGCAGGCTGCCGTCGGGCCGCCGCTGGAGACGCAACTCGTGGGCGTTAATTCCGTCCCAGAAGAACTTGGTGTCTTTCGACGACGCGGGCCGCATCAACTTGTCGGGGTCCAGATCCGCCGGGACCTGCGCAGCCGCGGGCGAATCTCGATCTGCAGGGCGGAATTTCATGATCCGCCACATCATTTCGGCCACGTCCTCGTCACCGACAGACCAGGTGATGGTCTGGGTGATGAAGAAGGCTTCACCCAGCGCGGTGCGCTTCGGGCCCACCACATCGGTCAGCTCCGCGGCGACACTGACCTCCTCGCCCGGACGAAGGTAGCGATGATAGGTCTGCTCGCAGTTGGTGGCGACGACGCCGATGTAACCGGCCTCGTCGAACAGGCCGAGGATCTTGCCCAGGGGATCGTCGTCGGGCCGCACCCCACCGAGGCCCATCATGGTCCAGACCTGGATCATGGCCGGCGGGGCAACGATGCCGGGATGCCCGGCGGCCGTCGCCGCGGCCTCGTCGACGTAGATCGGGTTCTTGTCGCCGAGTGCATCCAGCCAGTGCTCGACCATGGGCTGATTGACCGGATGCCTACCGACTCGAGGTTTACTGCGGCCCTCGGCCTTGACGCGTTCTGCTGCCTGCTGGATGTCCTCGATGCTCACCTGGGGACCCTCGGGACCTTGAGCCCGGAGGCGGCGATCATCTCGCGCATGACTTCGTTGACCCCGCCACCGAAGGTGATCACCAGGTTGCGCTTGGTCTGGCTGTCCAGCCACTCCAGCAGTTCGCCGGTGTCGGGTTCGGCCGGGTTGCCGTACTTACCGACGATCTCTTCGGCCAGCCGTCCGACCTTCTGGATACGTTCGGTACCAAAGACTTTGGTGGCCGCGGCGTCGGCGACCTCGATGGTCTCGCCACCGGCGGCGACCTGCCAGTTCAGCAGCTCGTTGATCCGCCAGATCGCTTTGATCTCGCCGAGAAGCCGTCGGACATCGTCCTGGTCGAGGGGGGTGACGCCGTTGCCGCCCGGCTTCGACGCCCACGCATGCACCTTGTCGTAGATGACCGCGACCTTGCCGGCCGGCCCGAGCATGACGCGCTCGTGATTGAGCTGGGTGGTGATCAGGCGCCAGCCGGCGTTCTCCTCGCCGACCAGCATGTCGACGGGCACCCGGACGTCGTTGAAGTAGGTGGCGTTGGTGTGGTGCGCGCCGTCACTGAGGATGATCGGCGTCCAGGAGTAGCCGGGATCCTTGGTGTCGACGATGAGGATCGAAATGCCTTTGTGCTTGACGGCTTCCGGGTCGGTGCGAACCGCCAGCCAGAGGTAGTCGGCGTCGTGGCCACCGGTGGTCCACATCTTCTGGCCGTTGACGATGTATTCGTCGCCGACACGCACCGCAGTGGTCCGCAACGAGGCCAGATCGGTGCCGGCCTCCGGTTCGGAGTAACCGATGGCGAAGTGCACGTCACCGGTGAGGATGCCCGGAAGGAACTTCTTCTTCTGTACGTCGCTGCCGTACTTCTGCAGCGTGGGCCCGACTGTCTGTAGCGTCACCGCAGGTAGCGGGACATCGGCGCGGGCCGCCTCGTTGACGAAGATCTGCTGTTCGATGGGCCCGAAGCCCAGGCCGCCGAACTCTTTTGGCCAGCCGACGCCGAGCTTGCCGTCGGTACCCATCCGCTTGATGATGGCCCGGTACGCCTCGTTGTGGCGGTCGGACTCCATCGCCTGAGCCTCTTCGGGCGTGATGAGATTCGAGAAGTACTGCCGTAGTTCGGCCTGGAGCTGGCGCTGCTCAGGGGTCAGTTCGATGTACATTGCGCTCCCACCAGTTCGAGCCGGTACGCCGGGCCGCCCAACAGCCGCGTGAGGTCTTTGATCGCGGAGTAGTAGCGGTCCATCGGGTAGGTGATGTCCATGCCCATGCCGCCGTGCAGGTGGTGACAGGTCTGCATCACCGGCGGTGCCTGCGAGGTCAGCCAGTAGCCGAGGACATCGAGGTCGTCATCGGCGTCGCGGCCTTCGGCCAGCCGCCAGATCACCGACGTCGACGCCAACGAGATGGTGCGGGACGCGATGTAGACCTCGGCGAGTTGTGCGGCCACCGTCTGGAAGGTCGACAACGGCCGCCCGAACTGCTCGCGGGTGCCCACGTAATCGGCCGTCAGGCGCAGCGCTCCCGCTACCAGGCCGGCGGCGAACGCACCCGTGGTCGCCAGCACCAGTTGGTTGACGCGGTGCACGGTCGCGTCGGCCAGGACATCGGCCTCCGGCACGGCGACGCCGTCGAAGGTCACCACGTATTCGTCGGAGTGGTTGGCCGTCGGTGTCTTCACCAGCGTCACGCCGTCGGCCTTCGACGACACGACCACTACACCGCTGTCGGTGGTGACCACCAGCCAATCCGCTTGCTCTGCAAACGGAACGCCCACTTTTGTGCCCGACAGCTTTCCGTCGCTGTAGACGGTTGCCGGCCGCTCGGGCAGCGAGGCGCCGGGCTCGTTGAGGGCCGCCGAGAGCACGCCGCCCTTCGCCACCCCGGCCAGGAAACGGTCCTGCTGCTCGACGGAGGCGAGGTCGAGTAGGGGCACCAGCCCGAGCCCGAGGGTGGCCAGCGCGGGTCCGGCGGTGCCGTGGCGACCGATCTCGGTCAGCGCCGTCGTCACCTCCGGGAGCCCGAGTCCGTCACCACCGAGACGTTCCGGCACACCGAAGGCGATCACACCGCCGTCGACGAGCGCGGTCCAGCTGTTATCGCGGCCGAGTGCCGACGTCACCACATCGGCGACCGCCTGCTGCCCTTCGTCCGGACTGAAATCCACCCGAATCCTCCTTGATTCTGCGCAGATTGACCTGAAAGAACTCAGCCGGCCGTGCCGGCGCCGGTGTAGTCGACCTGCCAATGCTTGATGCCGTTGAGCCATCCCGACCGTAGCCGCTCGGGTTCACCGATGGACCTGATGTCCGGCATGTGATCGGCGACGGCGTTGAAGATGAGGTTGATGGTCATCCGGGCGAGGTTGGCGCCGATGCAGAAGTGCGCGCCGGTGCCGCCGAAACCGACGTGCGGGTTGGGGTCACGCAAGATGTTGAACGTGTCCGGATCGTCGAACACCTCTTCGTCGAAGTTGGCGGAGCGGTAGGACAGCACCAACCGCTGGCCCTTCTTGATCTGTACGCCATTGAGTTCGACGTCCTCGAGCGCGGTGCGCTGGAACGCCGACACCGGCGTGGCCCAACGGACGATCTCATCGGCGGCCGTCGTCGGGCGTTCCTTCTTGTAGAGCTCCCACTGATCGGGGTTGTTCGCGAACGCGATCATGCCGTGGGTGATCGAGTTCCGGGTGGTCTCGTTGCCTGCCACGGCGAGCATGATGACGAAGAAGCCGAACTCGTCGTCGGACAGTTTCTCGCCCTCGACGTCGGCTTGGATCAAGGTGGTGACGATGTCCTCGGTGGGGTTCTTGCCCCGCTCGTCGGCCATGGCCATGGCGTACATGATCAGCTCCATGGAGGACTGCGCCGGATCCACGTCGGCGTACTCGGGATCCTCGCCTGCGGTCATCTCGTTGGACCAGCGGAACAGCTTGTCCCGGTCGTCCTGCGGAACGCCGAGCAATCCGGCGATGGCCTGCAGCGGCAACTCGCAGCTCACCTGTTCGACGAAGTCGCCAGAGCCTTCGGCGGCGGCGGCCTTGGCGATGTTCTGGGCACGCTGCGCCAGTTCCTCCTCGAGCCGACCGATCGCCCGCGGGGTGAAGCCGCGGGAGATGATCTTGCGCAAGCGGGTGTGGTGCGGCGCATCCATGTTCAGCAGCACGGCCTTCTGCAGGTCGATGGCCTCGCGCGTCATCCCGTCCGGCCACACCGGAATGGCCCCGTCCGGTGAGCTGCCGAAGACATCGCTGCGGCGCGACACCTCCTTGACGTCGGCGTGCTTGGCGACCAGCCAGTAGCCCTTGTCGCCGAAGCCGCCCGTGCCCCTGGGAACGTCCACCCAGTGCAGTGGCTCGGTCTTGCGTAGTTCGGCAAGCTCTGCCACGGGCAGACGCTCGAGGTTCAGGGCCGAGTCCAAGAAGTCGAATTCACTTGAGATCATGTGGGGGGTCGCCCTTCCGGAAAAGCAGTCTGTGCTCTCCTCAATTGCAACGTGTTCTAGTTCCAGTAAAACACGCCTCCACCGCAGATCAAAGGCGCGGCACCAACGCAGCTTGTCAGACTAATGAAACGTGTTCTAGCCTGGCTGAATGGGTAACCCTGTCATCGTCGAAGCCACCCGCAGCCCCATCGGCAAGCGAAACGGCTGGCTCTCCGGTCTGCACGCCACCGAACTACTGGGCGCCGTTCAGAAGGCCGTTGTCGAGAAGGCCGGCATCGATCCCGGAGATGTCGAGCAGCTCATCGGCGGCTGCGTCACGCAGTACGGCGAGCAGTCCAACAACATCACCCGGGTGGGCTGGCTGACCGCCGGGCTGCCCGAACACGTCGGCGCCACCACCATCGACTGCCAGTGCGGCAGCGCTCAGCAGGCCAACCATCTGATCGCCGGCCTCATCTCCGTCGGCGCCATCGACATCGGGATCGCCTGCGGTATCGAAGCCATGAGCCGGGTGGGGCTGGGCGCCAACGCCGGTCCGGATCGCTCGATCATCCGGGCCTCGTCGTGGGACATCGACATGCCGGACCAGTTCAGTGCCGCCGAACGGATTGCCCAGCGACGCGGCATCACCCGGGAGGAGATCGACGCCTTCGGTTTCGCCTCCCAGCAGAAGGCCAAACAGGCCTGGACCGAAGGGCGGTTCGACCGGGAAATCTCCGCGATCGAGGCGCCTCTGCTCGACGAGAACAAGCGGCCCACGTCCGAGCGCGCCCCCGTCACCCGCGACCAGGGCCTGCGCGACACCACCCTCGAGGGCCTGGCCGCCCTGAAACCGGTGATGGAGGGCGGCATCCATACCGCGGGCACGTCATCGCAGATCTCCGACGGCGCTGCCGCGGTGCTGTGGATGGACGAAGACAAGGCAAAGGCGTTGGGCCTCAAGCCGAGAGCGCGCATCGTCAGCCAGGCCAACGTCGGTTCCGAAACCTACTACCACCTCGACGGCCCCGTGCAGTCCACCGCCAAGGTGCTGGAGAAGGCCGGCATGAAGATGGGTGACATCGACGTGGTCGAGATCAACGAGGCCTTCGCCTCGGTGGTGCTGTCCTGGGCGCGGGTGCACAACCCGGACATGGACAAGGTGAATGTGAACGGTGGCGCCATCGCTCTCGGTCACCCCGTCGGCAGCACCGGCGCCCGCCTCATCACCACTGCGCTGCACGAACTCGAGCGCACCGACAAGTCCACGGCGCTGATCACCATGTGCGCCGGCGGCGCTCTGTCCACCGGCACCATCATCGAGCGGATCCAGTGACCGTCTCCCTGACCGATGCCGAGCGCATCGCCGCCGCGCAGGCCTACATCGACGCGCTGGTCAGCCACGACGCCGACAAGGTCCCGTTCGCGACGGGGTGCACCCGCGTCGAAATGGGGCTCAAGACCGGCTTCTCCGGAAATCACCTGCGCCGCAGCCTCAACGGCGGCCTGCAGTACCGCGTCATCAGATCGTCCACCGTGCCCGAGTTCACCGTGGTCGGCGATGAGGTCCGGGCTCGTTTCGAGCTCGCGACCAAGCCGGCCCTGGCCGGCCGCCGGGTAGGTGCGCGTATCGACGAGACGTTCCTCATCCCGGCCGTCAGCGACACCGGGCGCGCCGAGATCCACCACATCAGGGCCAGTATCCGGCCGTTCGTCACCAGCTAAGGCAAGGCAACCACAGTGGCCAATCCGCCCCGCGCACTCAACTCCAAGCAGACCGGCACCATCATCAAATGGATGTCCCGCGCCAACACCTGGATCTTCAAGAAATCCGGCGGGAAATTCGGCGACAAGTTCCTCCGCGGCGCTCCGGTCGGCATCCTCACCACCACCGGACGCAAGAGCGGTGAGCCGCGGGAAAGCCCCCTGCTGTTCCTCCAAGAAGGCAAGCGCATCATCCTGGTGGCCTCCCAGGGTGGCCGCGCCAACAATCCGATGTGGTACCTGAATCTCAAGGCCAACCCACAGGTCAAATTCCAGACCAAGACCGAGGTGCTCACGCTGACCGCACGCGAGGCCACCGACACCGAACGCGACGAATACTGGCCGAAGCTGGATGCGATGTACCCCGACTTCGTGAACTACCGCTCCTACACGGACCGCAAGATACCGATCATCCTCTGCGACCCGTAGCGCACACTGAGCCGATGGACTCGACCTCGGATCTGCACTTCTACTTCGATCCGGTGTGCCCGTTCGCCTGGCTCACCAGCAAGTGGGTGCGCATGGTGGCCGAGCAACGCGACTATCGGGTCGAGTGGCGCTTCATCTCCCTGCGGATTCTCAATGCCCACATCGACTATGCCGCCCACTTCCCTCCCGCGTACGAGGACGGACACACCGCCGGACTCCGGCTGTTGCGGGTTGCTGCGCGAGTGCGTGCCGAGCACGGCCGCGACGCCGTCGGCCCGCTGTACGAAGCCATCGGCACCCGTGTGTTCGATACCTCGCGCACCGTCGATCCACTATCGGCGTCCGATCAGGGTGCCCGCCGCGTCCTCGAACCTCTGCTGACGAAAATCGGCCTGCCGATCGAGTTGGCCGACGCCCTCGATGACACCAGCCTCGATGCGGAGATCAGCGCCGAGACCGAGGAAGCGCTGGCGCTGACCGGTCGTGACGTCGGTACGCCGATACTGCATTTCGCACCACCTGAGGGCACAGCTCTTTTCGGGCCCGTCATCAGCCGGCTACCGTCCGCCGACGATGCGGGCCGGCTCTGGGACCACGTAGTCGGCTTGGCGGGCTTCCCCGGCTTCACGGAGTTGAAGCGCAGCTTGCGCGAGCGTCCCCAGCTCGCCAGCTTCGGCATCAGCACCGACACCGTCGGTATCGAAGAGGACTGGCACAGCGGTAGTCGCCGGACCGAGAAGTAGGCCGCTGGACGGCCGACGAGCATGTGAATACTTAGCTCGTTTACGTTATGATTCGACGATGCGTGGAGTACGTGTAACGACGTTCGCCGTGGGCGCGGCACTATCACTTGTTTTCGCCCCGGTGGCCAGTGCCGACCCTGATGAGGCGTTCGCCGAGCAGCTGCATTCCTACGGCATCTACGGGCAGAAGGATTTCAACGCCTGGATCGGCAAGCTGATGTGCAAGCGACTGCGCAACGGCCACGATCCGGACGCGTTCACCTCGGCCGACTTCGTGTTCGGGCAGCTGCAGAAGGGCTCGACCACCGACCAGGCCTGGCAGTTCGTCGGCGCGGCCATCCCGGTGTACTGCCCCGACCAGCTGCCTGTCCTCCACCGCGCCGCCGAGCAAGGGAATCAACACTGATGCGCC
>JBEVFK010000092.1:0-15526 GCA_040512325.1 Mycobacterium sp.
ACCGCGCGGAGTCCCGCGGTGTCGCTGCCGAGCTACCGTCGGCGTACTGGATCGATGTGCAGTGCACAGAGGTGGCGGACATCGTGCGGTTCGCCGGCGGGTGGTTGTTCGACCATGTGACGGCGGGATGGCACGTGGCGGTGCACGTGAGCGCCGGGCAGGATGGGGTGACGCGCTGCAGTCGAGGGCAAAGCCGGGCTGGGGCTCGGCGCGGCGCGGTACCCGCTGAGTATCGCGGCACGGGCGTTCAAAGCTCATGCGCTCAGGGCCGCGAACATCCAGCTGACGGCCGATCCTGAGTTCGAATTCTCCTGCGCCAGTTCAGAAGATGATGTTACCGGGCTTGGGCAGGGCGAAATCGCCGGCCTGGTCGTGCTTCGAATGACCGGGCGCTGGACTCCGCCGATCACATCAGGGCAGTGATTCGGCTTGCTCCCGGGCCCAGCGGTAATCGGCCTTACCGGCAGGGCTGCGTTCGATCACGGGTCGGAACACAATGGACTTCGGGAGTTTGTAGCGTGCCAAAGTGATCGCCGCATGGGCGATCAGAGCCTCGGCGTCGGGAGCGGCACCGTCTGTCAGGCAGACGATGGCGACCACTTCCTGGCCCCACCGTTCGCTGGGCCGTCCGGCCACCACGACATCGGCCACGCTGGAGTGAGATGCCAGTGCGGTCTCCACCTCCTCGGCGAAGATCTTCTCGCCACCGGAGTTGATGGTCGCTGAATCGCGGCCCAGCAGTTCGATGGTGCCGCTGTCGAGATGGCGGGCCCGGTCGCCCGGCACGGCGTGGCGGACCCCGTCCACGGACGGGAACGTCGCCGCCGTCTTGGCGGCGTCGCCCAGATAGCCCAGGGGGACATAACCGTACTGGGCCAGCCAACCCATCCCGTCGTGTCCGGCGGGAAGCACCGAGGAGAAGTCCTCGCTGACCACGCAGGTCTGCGGACCGGGCTTGAAGGTTCCGGTGGACACCGCGCCGGACGCCGACATGTGGGTGAGCTGGGCGCCGGTTTCCGATGAGCCCACTCCGTCGACGACGAGCGCCGACGGCAGAGCGTCGATGAGCCGTTGCTTGGTGCCCGGTGTCAGCAGCGCGCCGCCGTTGGCGATGACCGCCAGTGAGGACACGTCGGCGTCACCCCGCTCGATCGCGGCCGCCAGCGGACGTGACATCGCATCACCGACCACCGTTACCACGGCAACCTTCTCGCGTTCGATCGCGCGCACCACCTCGTCGGCGTCGAGGTGGTCGACAACCGAGGAGAACACCACCGACTGGCCCGTGGTGAGCGCCATCATCACCGTCCACTGGGCGGCGCCGTGCATCAACGGCGGCAGCACCATCAGCTTCGTACCCGGATTGGCCACCGATCGCGCCACGATCTCGTCGTAGGACTCGACGGGTGAGCCGGTCATCATGTCGCGACCGCCGAACGAGGCCATGAAGATGTCGTGTTGACGCCACAGCACCCCTTTTGGCATCCCGGTGGTGCCGCCGGTGTAGAGGATGTACAGATCGTCGGGTGAGGGTGTGACGGGCGGGCCGGCCGGGGAGCCCTTGGCGAGCACCGTCTCGTAATCGACTGCACCGTAGAGCAAATCGTTGCCGGACTGGTCGGCGATCTGGATGAGCACCCGCAATCCGGGTAGCTCGTCGCGGATCTCGGAGACCCGCGGTGCGAACGCGGCGTGGTAGATCAGCGCGGTGGCACCCGAATCGGCCAACAGGTACTGCAGTTCGCTCTTGACGTAACGGTAGTTCACATTGAACGGCGCCACTCGGGCCCGGAACGACGCCAGCAGCGCTTCGACGTACTCATTGCCGTTGTAGGCGTAGATGCCGAGCAGATCCTGACCCACCTCGTGACCGGCGAGCGCTGAGCGGTCGGTGTGGCTGCGCAGCCCACGGGAGTGCAGGTATGACGCGAGCCGGTTGGACCGTTCGACGATCTGGGCGTAGGTGTACCGGCGATCACCCTGGGTGATCAGCACCCGATCGCCGATGGCGCCGGCTACCGCCTCGGCGGCTGCGGGAACAGTGAATTCCATGGGTGGCTCCTTATCGAGACTGCGCCCAGGCGTGGAGCAGCTGGTCGGTGGTGGTGATCTCCGCCAGCAGGGACAAGGTGTTGTCGATGACCGCGGTGCCGTAGTCGGTCGGGATCCCCGCAACCGCGTCGCGGGGTATCACCACTCTATAGGCCGCGTTGACCGCATCCATGACGAGATTCGGTATCGCGACATTCAGCGAGACGCCGACAGCCACGATGGTCGTGACCCCCAGATTGCGCAGGATCGCGTCGAGGTCGGTGCCGCCCATCGGGCCCAGGCCGTGCCAGCGGTGCAGCACGAGATCTGTTGATTCGGGCCCGAATTCAGGGAGCAAGGTGGCCCCGGGGCTGCCCGGTGCGATGGCCACCCCGCGCTTTCCCACGGCGAACAATTTGGCGTTGTGGTTGGAACCCAGGCCGTCGGGACGACGCTGTACCAGGCAATGCACTATCGCGACGCCTGCCGCGCGGGCCGCGGGGAGCAGCCGGGAGATGTTGGGCAAAGCTTCGCGGCGGGCTTCGTCGGCGAGGACGGCCAGCCCGGCGTCCGGCCCGACGACGGCGCCTTGCAGTTCCTGGGTGACGACGGCGGTGTGGCCGGGCGTGACCAGATCGGCCAGCGATGCTCTCATGCCCGGACGGGTTCGGCCGGCGGCACTTCGTAGAACTGTGTGGCCCATTTGCGCATGGCCATATACGGTTTCGCGTCGATCTTCGACAGCGACGGCTTCTCGACGTACTTCTGGTAGCGCCAGATGTCGACGTCCTCCCAGACGGTCTTGAGGAACTGCCGCTCGACCTTCTCACGCACCTTCTCGGGTGGGATGTCGGAGGTCTCGCCGGGAATCTTGGGCCACCAGATCGAATAGAACATGTCCGACACCTCGTCGTCGACGGGGGTGCAGGCGAAGATCAGCCGGTGGTTGGACGAACCTTCGAACACGCTCATCGCGAACCCCAGTCCGGAGAAGTGGCTGTGGATGCGCAGCGCCATCGCCTCCGGGTCGTCGCTGCGGGCGTCGGGCCAGCCGGTCAGAAAGCGCCACTCTTCGTCGACGTTCTCCCAGTGCAGACATACCGGGGTGACGGTGGCGCCGTGTACGTACCGGAAGTGCGAGCTGTCGGGGCCGTTCTCCGCCACGATCTGCGGGTGCACCGGGATGGCATCGGCGCGGCTGGAAAACTCCGGGTAGGGCCGGTAATACGCGTCCGGGTCGGTCTCGAACTGGGGGAACTTCCAGAAGATGTCGGGCAGCTCCCACTGCGGTCCCTTGCCCTCGGGCTGGAACCACATGAAGATGCAGCCGTACTGCTCCTTGACCGGATACGACCGCAGCCGCAGACCCCGATTGGGTTTGTCGGGCTGATACGGGATGTAGCGGTTGGACCCGTCCGGACCCCACCGCCAGCCGT
Organism: Mycobacterium sp.; assembly: GCA_040512325.1. Lineage (GTDB taxonomy): Bacteria > Actinomycetota > Actinomycetes > Mycobacteriales > Mycobacteriaceae > Mycobacterium. The sequence goes on from JBEVFK010000092.1 coordinate 3,468, forward strand.
GGAACGGGCACTCGACACAATCACCGACGACCTTGCCGCCGTGGCCGATGTGGGCGCCAAGATGCTTACAGTGCGCCTCCATCAGATGCAGGTCGCCGTTGTCGTCTCGGTACGCCACCAGATCCTCGCCGAAATACTTCATCGGGCGGACCTCTCCGGCAGCGAATTCGGCGGACCAGCCGATCATGAACCAGCCGGTGACCTTCCAGGTGAACGGCACTTTCATGAGTCTGACCTCCTTGCGTCCGGCAGATACGGAATAGATTACAGTAGTGGTTTCCGCGGCCAGGACGATTGAGGAGTTCACCTCCATGAGTGACGAAGTCGAAGCGATCCGGCAGTTGAAAGCGCGCTACTGCCGGTTCCTGGATACCAAGGACTACGACGCCTGGCGGGCGTTGTTCGCCCCCGACGTGGTGGTGAAGTTGGACCTGGCGGTATCAGCCGGCGGTGCCGACCCGCAGACGATGCCGCCGTTGGAAGGCATCGAGGCCTTCGAGCCCGTCGTGATGTCCGGTGTCGCCAATGCGGCGACCATGCACCACTGCCACACGCCCGAAATCGAACTGACCTCGGAGAGCACCGCCACCGGTATCTGGGCGATGGAGGACCTGCTGATCTTCGCCGACGGCAAGGAACTCCACGGCGCCGGGCACTACCACGAGACCTACGAGAAACGCGACGGCGCGTGGTTGATCACCAGCCTGCACCTCACCCGGACCATTCTCCGGATGATCGGCGCCTGATGGCTGTGCCGCGGAAGGTACTCGTCATGGGTGCCAGCGGATTCGTGGGCTCCCACGTCACCCGTCAACTGGTCGAGCGCGGCGACGATGTCCGGGTGCTGCTGCGAAAGACCAGTCCGACAGTGGGAATCGACGACCTCGACGTGCAGCGTCGCTACGGCGACATCTTCGACGACGATGCAGTCCGTGCCGCGATGGCTGACCGCGACGTGGTCTTCTACTGCGTGGTGGATGCGCGCGCCATGCTGCCGGATCCCGCGCCACTGTTCCGCACCAATGTCGAGGGCCTGCGGCACGTGCTCGATATCGCCGCTGACGCTGAGCTGCAGAAATTCGTCTACCTGAGCACCATCGGGACCATCGCCGTCAGCCGCGACGGTGCTGCCGTCACCGAAGACACACCGTTCAACTGGGCGGACAAAGGCGGACCCTATATCGAGGCACGTCGTACCGCCGAGGACATGGTGTTCCGGTACGTCCGGGAACGTGGACTGCCCGCTGTGGCGCTGAATGTCTCGACGCCGTATGGCCCCGGGGACTGGCAACCGACTCCGCACGGTGGACTGGTAGCGCGGGCGGCCTCGGGCAAGATGCCCTTCTACGTCAGAGGAGTGTCCGCTGAGGTGGTGGGTGTCGAAGATGCCGCCGGTGCGCTGCTGCTGGCCGCCGAGCACGGCCGAAACGGCCAGCGGTACATCATTTCCGAGAGCTACCTGAGTATGCGGGGGTTGTTCGAGATCGCCGCCCGTGAGACCGGAGTCGCGGCACCACGGCTCGGTATTCCGCTGGCCGGGTTGTTTGCGGCCGCTTATGCTGCCGAGCCGGTCCGGGCCCTGCGGCCCCGCAAGATCACGCCTTTTCTCAACGTGGTGCGGTTGGCGGCCACCACCTCCCCGGCCGACCACGGCAAGGCCACCCGCGAGCTCGGGTGGCAGCCGAAGCCGGTGGCGGAGGCGATCCGCCGGGCGGCCGAGTTCTATGTAGAGCGTTCTGCGCGCAAAGGAGGCTGTTGATCCATGACGACCGTTCCCGATAGGTACGACGCGCTGGTGATCGGCGCCGGGTTCTCCGGGCTGTACATGCTGCACAAGCTTCGTGAACTCAGTATCAGCGCGGTGGTCTTGGAGACCGCCGAAAATGTCGGGGGGACCTGGCTTTTGAACCGCTATCCCGGCGCGCGCAGTGACATCGAGAGCATCGAATATTCCTACAGCTTCTCCGAGGAGATCGAGCAGGAGTGGGTGTGGACCGAGACCATGCCGGCGCAGCCCGAGATCGAGGCCTACCTGAACTTCGTCGCCGACCGGCTGGACCTGCGTCGCGATATCCGGTTCCACACCAAGGTCGTCGCCATGACCTTCGACGGAGACGCGGCGGCCTGGGATGTTCGCACCGAGGACGGGCAGAGCTTCACCGCCTCGTTTGTGGTGGCGGCATCCGGTATCCTCTCGGTACCGCTGGAACCCGATATTCCCGGGATGGACTCCTTCGGCGGCGACTCGCTCTACACCAGCCGCTGGCCCAAGCGCGGGTACGACCTCAGCGGCAAGCGGGTGGGCATCATCGGCACCGGCTCCACCGGGGTGCAGTTGATCCCGACGGTGGCCCGGGAAGCCAAGCACCTGACGGTGTTCCAGCGCTCACCCGCTTTCACGCTGCCGTGGCCGGTGCGCACGCTGGAGCCCGGGGAGCTGGACGAACTCAAGGCCCGCTACGGCGAGATCCGCGCCGCACAGCGCGCACACCCCGTGGGCGCCGCCCGGCTGAGCGCCTTCTCACTGCTCCTGGACATGCTGTCACGGCCACCGCTGAAGGCCGCGACGCGGGAGGAGCAGCTGCGCGCCATCGACGAGGGCGGGGTGATGGGCGCACTGAACTGGGGCGACATCTTCTTCGACATCGAGGCCAACCAGATGGCCACCGCGCTCTACGGCGAGGCGGTGGCCCGGATCGTCAAAGATCCGGAGACCGCAGCAGCTTTGGTGCCCAGCCACCCGTTCGGCTGTAAGCGCCCGATCATCGATCAGGGGTACTACGACACCTACAACCGGGACAATGTCACGCTGGTGGATCTGCGCCAGACACCCATCCGCGAGGTGTGCGGGGCAGGCATCCGGACGGAGCAGTCCGGCTACACGCTGGATGTCATCATCTACGCCACCGGATTTGATGCCATGACGGGCGCGCTGAGCCGCATCGACGTCCGGGGTCGGGACGGGGTATTGCTGCGCGAGGTCTGGGAATCCGAGGGCCCGACGTCCTATCTCGGTCTCGCCGTCGCCGGGTTCCCCAACCTCTTCATCGTCCAAGCGCCCGGTAGTCCCTCGGCGGCAACGAATTTCGTCGCCGCACTGGAACAACACGTCGAGTGGATCGGTGCCTGCATCGCCGATCTGCTCGCCACTGGGCACCGGAGTATCGAGGCCCAACAGCAGGCGCAGACCGAGTGGATCGAGTTCACCACGTCCTTGGTCGAGCCGACCGTGCTGGCGCATCCGACCTGCAACTCCTGGTACAACGGCGCCAACGTGCCAGGGAAGAAACGCAGGTACATGGCGTTCACCGCGGGTATCCCGGAGTACCGCCGGCGTTGCGATGAGGTCGCGGCCAGCGGGTACCCGGGCTTCGATCTGGGCTGACGGCCATGTCCTTGACTGCACGTGCGGCGATGATGGGCCGCGAACTCGGTGGGGTGGTTCCGCGATCACTCGCGGTGCTCAAGCGAGCAGAGGACTGGAACCCGTTGTCGACGAGGGGCATCCGTCAGCTCGGCGAGGTTGCACTCGACGAACTCGTGGTGACCGCGATGACGTTGTTGGCGCCGCCGCCGCAGCTCAGGACGCACGTGGATTCCTATCGGGCGGTGGCGGAAGAACTGGCCGCGCTGGGCGTCGACGGAGTGCACTCAGCACCAGATGCCCTGCAGGTGAGAGAGATTCGCCACCGACGGGCCGGATTGCTGGCCTACGAGCAGTTGACGTATGAGCATGACCCCCGGCTGCCGGCCTCGCTGGACAGTGCCAACGTGACGGGCCCCGCGACCGCGGTGTGCAATCTGCTCCGCCATGCCGACGGCCCGCGACCCTGGCTGGTCTGGGTGCACGGTGCGGGCCAGGGTGGACTGTCGGATTTCGCCGTGGCGCGGATTAACCGGATTCACCACCGCCTCGGATACAACGTCGCGATGCCGGTTCAGCCTGGACACGGCGTCCGAGCCAATGCGTGGCCGGCCTATCCCGACACCGACCCGCTGGTCAATGTCGCGGGATTGATCCGGGTGGTCTCGGAGGTGCGCGCCGTCCTCGGCTGGCTAACCGGCCAGTCCACCTCCATCGTGGTGTCGGGGTTGTCGCTGGGCAGCGCGGTCGCGGCCTTGACCGCAGGTGTGGACGATCGGGTGGACGCGGTGGCGGTGTACACGCCCATCCGCGGGCTCAATGCCATGATCGCCAACCACTTACACCGCTGGGGGACGGCCGCGGATGAGGTTGGGTCCGTGCTGGCCTCCGACGTAGTGTCCCAGCTGACGGCGGTGATCGACCCGTTGTCGGTGCAACCGCTGGTGCCGCCGGAGCGCCGGCTCATCGTCGGCGCCTGGTACGACCAGATGGCCATGCGCGCGCCTGCCCAGGCGCTGCACAACAGTTGGGGTGGCGAGCTCTATTGGCATGACGGCGGCCACGTGGGGCACCTGTTCGCCGGTGGGGTACAAGCAGTGACCGAGCGATTTCTGCGCCGGGTGGCTACCGAGTGCCGTAGTCCCGGATGATGCGCGCCCGCACGTCGATCAGCTCGTTCTCCAGATCATGCCCACCGGTGACGACCACCCACTGGAAGGCGATGCCGAAGACTGTCGAGGTGATGTCGTTGACCGCGCGATCGATGCTGATGTCGGGGCGAATGGAGCGGTCGATCACTCCTTTTCGCAATCCTTCCCGCACCTTGTCCGCGCCGCCCACCAGCTGTGTGCGTACCCGGTCACGCAGCGGCGATGTGGTTTTCACTGCTTCGAAGGTCGCGACGAACATCGCCTGCAGCACATCGCGATCCTCGGTGTAGAGATCGTGGATCCGGTCGAAGTGCGCCAGCACCTGCTGCAGCCCGTCGGCCTCGGGATCAGGATCGGGATTGAGCCGTTTGACGTACTCGTGCAGGAAGGCTTCCAGGATGGCGTCCTTGCTGCCGTACCGCGCATGCACCATGGCCCGGCTGTACCCAGCCCGTCGACCGATCTCGGCGGCTGTTGTTGCTTCCCAGCCCTTTTCGACGATCAGCGCCGCTGCCGCCTGCAGCAGGCGCCGCGAGGAGGTTTCCACGCGTTCGGGCTGAGTCAAGCCGCGGGAAGGGGAAGGCACCCTTGCATATTAGTCACCTGACAACTAACTTACTTGTCGACTGTCAAATTTCTATCGGAGGAGGGAACTCCGAGTGATCAACGCTGCGGAGCATTGCCGATGAGCGACACCAGGACCGCCCGGGAAGTGGTTGAGATGTACAACCTGGTGGTCTGGAATACCCGCGACTTTGTGCTTGCCGATGAACTGCTGGGCGACACCGTGATCCGCCACGACGTCGGGGAGGCGCACACCCTGACTCACGAGCAGGCCGTCGCGAGGGTGGTGGACCACTGCGCGATGTTCTCCGAGATTCGGTTCGACCTCGATCTGGTGGTCGCCGGCGACGACGGCGAACACGTCGCGATTGTCTACCAATCGCCCATGAAGCTCAAAGACGGCACCGAGACGACCATCGGAAGTATGGAGATCTTTCGAGTGGTCGACGGCAGAATCACCGAAGTCTGGAACTGTGGCTACAAACAAGGGAATTGGCGATGACCGAACGCGTACTCGATGAACTGGGTTACTACCTGCTGGCCGGTGCCGGCGGCGAAGGCCCGGCCACGCTGATGGACGAGGCGCGGCGCGGCGAGGAACTGGGCTTCGGTACCGCATTCATCTCTGAGCGGTGGAACGTCAAGGAGGCGTCCTCGCTCGTGGGTGCCGCCTGCGCGGTCACCGAGCGGATGCAGATCGCCACGGCGGCAACCAATCACAACACCCGGCATCCGCTGATCACCGGCTCGTGGGCCACCACCATGCACCGGCTGTCGAAAGGCCGGTTCACCCTCGGCATCGGCCGCGGCATCGCCGCGATGTACGGCGCCTTCGGAGTGCCGGCGGTGACCACCGCGCAGATGGAAGACTTCGCCCAGGTGATGCGCCGGCTCTGGCACGGGGAGCTGATCTTCAACCACGAAGGCCCACTGGGGAAATACCCGGTGCTGTTCCTGGATCCTGACTTCAACGAAGACATCCGGTTGGGTCTGGTGGCGTTTGGTCCGAACACCTTGGCCCTCGGTGGCCGGGCCTTCGACGACGTCATCCTGCACACCTACTTCACGCCGGAAACCCTGCAGCGAGCGGTGAAGACCGTCAAAGACGCCGCCGAGCAGGCCGGCCGTGACCCGGCCTCGGTGAAGGTGTGGTCATGTTTCGCCACCGTCGGTGATCACCTGCCCGAAGAACTGCGGCTCAAGAAGACCGTGGCCCGCCTGGCCACCTACCTGCAGGGCTACGGCGACCTCTTGGTCAGCACCAACGGCTGGGATCCCGCTGTACTGGAACGATTCCGGGCCGACTCGGTGGTCACGTCCATCCCGGGAGGCATCGACCACAAGGCCAATGCGCAGCAGATCGAACACATCGCCACCCTGATCCCCGACGAATGGCTGGAACCGTCGGCCACGGGATCGGCCGCCCAGTGTGTGGCGCGGATCCGCCAGGAATTCGATTACGGCGCGGACGCGGTGATCATGCACGGTGCCACGCCAGACGAACTGGAACCCATCGTCGCTGAGTACCGCAAGTAGTCACGGCCGCATGGTCACGCCGCCATCGACCGCGATCACCTGGCCCGTGACAAAGCTCGCGTCATCCGACATCAGGAACGCTCCCATGGCGGCGATGTCGTCGGGTTCGCCGAACCGGTGCTTGATGGCGGCCATGGCTCTGGCGGACGACGTGACGACCTCGGGTAGGTCGGGGAGACCGTCGTGCAGGATCATACCGGGGGTGATCGCATTGGCGCGAACACCTTTGGGGCCGTACCGGGAGGCGACGGTACGCATCAGTGCGTGCACGGCAGCCTTGCTCATGGCGTAGGCGACCCGGACCGGGGACGGGGTATGCGCCTGAATCGACGACGTGTACACCATCGAGCCACCGCCGGAGCTGACGAGCGCCGGAACCGCATGACGTGAGCACAGGAAGTAACCGCGGGCGTTGACGTTCATCACCTGGTCGAAATCCTCGAGCGGCAGATCGACCCCGGCGGTGGACAACCCGTCGGCGAAATTGGCGAAGTTGGCATGAAATCCGTTGAGCGGCCCGAACTCCGAGACCGCCAGGGCGACGAGCGCGGCCACCGACCCGTCGTCGGCCCCATCCAGCGCGGTACCGATCACGCGCGCCCCAGTGGGGTCCAGCCTGGCCGCCAGCGCGGACGCGTGGTCGGCGTTGAGGTCGCCGACCACCACCTTCGCCCCCTCGGCCGCATAACGGGCGGCCAGGGCATCGCCGATGCCGCCGGCGCCCGCGACCACGATGACCTTGTCGTCCAGTCTGTCCGTCATGGGGTGTCTCCGATCCGGAAGAGGTAGGACCCGGTGGTGATCGCCCTGCCGCCGTTGCCCTCATCATGCAGCAGCGCGCGGACGGCGACGGTGCCGTCGGCTCCCGCCATCGCCTCGGTGTCGACCCGGAACGGCCCGACCTTGCCCCGGGCGAGGAACATGACATGCGATGACACCGCCTGCAGCGCTGCGGTTCCGGCAGCATGTATGGCGGCTTGCTCGAGAATCACGAACTGCGGCCCGATGTGCAGCGCGGCGTCGGGTGAGGCCACCTCGACGTGCAGCGTCGGCAGCACCCAGTGTCCGTCGTCGCGCAGGCTGCCGTCGAACACCTGCCACAGTGGCGGCAGGGTGGGGGAGTCGACCACCTCGATGGGGTCGACCGGCATCTTCTGCAGCCCTTCGGGTGGGGTGCCGATACTGATGCCCTGACCTTCGGTGAGCGCCAGCACCCGTTCGGGCCGGTCGGCGTCGACGATCCGGGACCGGCTGTAACCCATCTGCCTGCCCTGCTTCACCACTTCGGTGTGGACTTCGAACCGTGTCACATCGCGGCCCGGGTCCAGGATCTGGCAGGAGTGCACCACCGGATTCGGGACGGCTTCCAGATCGGACATCCCGCCGCCTTCGGGGGACGCGATGCCAAGAACGGCGAGCAACAGTCCGCCCGTGGTATTGCGCATGTCGTGGCGGACCGTCACGGTGTTGTCCGTCGGGCCGAGGTCCATCGAGTCGTAGGTGCGCCCGATGTAGCGATAGCTCAGCAGGCCGCCCCAGCGGGACCGGAGTTCGGCGGCATACGCCTCGGGATCCGCGGTGAAGTCCCGGATGTCTCTTGGCACGGCGCTCACTTTCTCACTGCGCGTTGCCAGGTCAACGTGCTGTGCGTGGTGGTACCCGCAGCGTCGGTCATGGTCGCCGACAGGACCAGCCGGCCGTCGTCGAAGGCCACGTGTCGCAGCTGGGGCTGGATCAGCAGGTCTGGCATCGTCGCCATCCGCACGTCGTGACGCACGGTGGCGGCCTGCTCGTCGACGTGGAACGGGCCGGTGTAGGCGATGTACTCGTTGTTGCCCGTGCCTTCGGGAGCGAGTTGCGCGGACATGAACCCGTCATCGGTGTAGAGGATCAACCCCCGCGGCCGACGACCGAGCGGCCGGCGGACTTCGCCGGTGGCGGTGTCGCGGGCGTCGAACGTCGCGAGCTCCCAGGCGCCGAGAATCCTGTTGCGCAGCAATGCCATCAGGGCAGTATCCCGGTACGGCGGACCGGTTCCGCGGCCGCCTGCCTGCTTTGCAGTCCGCGTTGCAACGCAGCCAGCAGTGCGTCGCGGGTTTCGTGCGGATCGATGAGTTCGTCGAAACCCAGCGTCTCGGCCGACGTGAAGGACGCCTGCAACTCGGCGTCGCGCAGTAGTGCGGTGGCGTCGACGTCGGCGTTGGACGCCCGACTCAGGGCCGCCGCACTCATGGCGCCCATGGTGGCGCCCGGATAGCCGAAGGTGGCGACCTGCTGGTCGAAACCGAGCAGTGACATCACCATGGAGCCGAACCCGTAGGCCTTGCGCAGCGTCAGGTGCAGTTTGATGGTGGTGGCCAGGGTCTGCGCGGCGAACATCCTTGCGCCATTGCGCAAGATGCCGCTGCGCTCGGAGCGGCTGCCGGGCAGCATTCCGGGGTTGTCGGCCAGGAAGATGATCGGCAGGTGGAACGAGTCGGCCACCATGATGAAGTGCGCGGCCTTGTCTGCGGCATCGGAATCGATGGCGCCGGCCATGACGTTGGGCTGGTTGGCCACCACCGCCACCGGATGTCCCCCCAGATGTGCCAACGCGCACACAATGGACCGGCCGTATCCGGGTTGTACCTCGAACCAGTCCGGCCGGTCGGCGACAGCGCTGATCACGGCCCGCACGTCGTAGCCACGCCGGTTGTCGCGGGGGACGATCTCGAGAAGTTCCGGCGTCGATCGCGGCAGGGTGGACTGGTCGGCCGGCCGTGACGGCGGGTACGACCAGGCGCTGGGCGGAAAGTACGACAGATACCGGCGGATCTCCTCGAGTGCCGCCGCATCATCGTCGGCGACATTGTGGATGACACCGCTCGGGATGGCGACCTGGGGTCCACCCAGCTCCTCCTTCGAAACCTCTTCTCCCGTGGATTCTTTGACCACAGGGGGGCCGGCGGTGAAGATGGCGCCGTCGGCGTTCATGATCCGGAAGTCGCATACCGGCGCCACCAGCGCGCCGTGGCCCGCGGACGGGCCGAGGACGGCGGCCACGGTGGGCACCTGCCCCGAACAGCGCGCCTGGGCGATCAGGTCGGTCGGCGATCGGCCACCGTGCTTGCCCGGGCGGAAACCGGCACCCTCCAACAGCATCACCAACGGGACCTTGTTCTGACACGCCAACTCGGCGATGCGATGGCGCTTGGAGTTGCTTCCCGCACCGATGGTGCCCGCCACCGTGGTGAAGTCCTCGGCACCCACCATCACGGGCGTGCCGTTGACATGTCCTGAGCCGACGACGATTCCGTCGGCGGGCACCTCGCCGCCCACCAGGGTCCCGAGTTCGCGGAAGCTGCCCGGATCGAGGAACCGCTCGATGCGGGTACGCGCATCGAGTTTGCCCTTGGCATGGTGGGCCGCCAGCCGGTCCTGGCCGCCCATCGCGAACGTGCGGTGACGCCGGCGCGCCAGATCGCTGAGTGTGTCGTCCCAGTCCTGGGCCCTGGTCATGCGGCTCCTCGTCGAAAGGGTGTGGCGTTGACCGTACCGAAGTGCTTACTGTAACGTCCCCCGCCATGGCCGGTGCGACTGCTGGGCTCAAGATCGACCGGGGCATTCCCAGTCGGCTGGACCACGTCCCCGAGGTGGCCCGCTCGCTGGAAAGCGCAGGCTACGACGGCTGCTGGACCGGCGAGATCAACCACGACCCGTTCCTGCCGATGCTGCTTGCCGCCGAGCACACCTCGACCATAGAGCTGGGCACCAGCATCGCGGTCGCGTTTGCCCGTAATCCGATGACAGTGGCCCAGCTCGGGTGGGATCTGCAGACCTACTCCCGCGGCCGGTTCGTGCTCGGCCTCGGCACCCAGGTGCAGGCGCACATCGAGAAGCGGTTCGGGATGCCATGGAGCCATCCGGTGCGCCGGATGCGGGAATTCGTTGCCGCCCTTGGGGAGATCTGGTCGTGCTGGAACGATGGCACCAAACTGAGCTTCGAGGGGGAGTTCTACACCCACAAACTGATGACGCCCATGTTCACCCCGGAAGCGACGGAGTACCCACCGCCGAAGGTCTTCATCGCGGCGGTGGGGCAGTCGATGACCGAGATGTGCGGTGAGGTGGCCGACGGCCTGCTGGCCCACGCGTTCACCACCCGGCGTTACCTCGACGAGGTCACCGTCCCGGCACTGGAGCGCGGGTTGTCTCGCAGTGGGCGGCCCCGCAGCGCCGTGCAGGTATCGAGCCCGGTATTCGTGGTCACAGGTCGCGATGAGTCCGAAATGTCCAGTGCTGCAGCGGCATTTCGTAAACAGATCGCTTTCTACGCCTCGACGCCCGCCTACCGCCGGGTGCTGGATCTGCATGGCTGGGGTGAGCTGCAGCCTGACTTACGCCGGCTTTCCCTCGCCGGTGACTGGGATGCGATGGCGGCGCTCATCAACGACGACGTACTGGGGGCGTTCGCAGTTGTGGGCCCTGTGGACAGCATCGCTGCCGCACTCGCCGCACGCTGTGCCGGCGTGATCGACCGGGTACTGCCCGGATTCCCTGCGGGCACCCCCGAGTCGGTGATCGCTGACGTGCTCGACGACGTTCGCAGTGCGGAAAGGTAGCCATGGACAGGATCAGCGGCCGGACGATCGTGATCACGGGTGCGGCCCGCGGCATCGGCTACGCCACCGCCAGCGCGCTACTGGCGCGCGGGGCCAGAGTCGTGATCGGCGACCGGGACATTCCTGTGCTCGAGTCGGCCGTCACATCCTTGTCCGGTGCCGGAATGGTGACCGGGCATCCGCTCGATGTCTCCGACCCGGAGTCCTTCGCGACGTTCCTGGAGAAGGCTCGTGCCGACGGCGGGGGACGGGTGGACGTGCTGATCAACAACGCGGGCGTCATGCCCGTCGGGCATCTGCTCGAACAATCCGAACAGGCCATCCGCACGGCCATCGAGGTGAACTTCTACGGGGTGCTCAACGGCAGCCGACTGGTGCTGCCCGAGATGGTGGCCAGGCGCAGCGGGCACATCATCAACATCGCCTCGCTGGCCGGGGTGGTGGCAGTGCCGGGACAGGTGGTCTATGCAGGCACCAAGTTCGCCGTGGTGGGACTGTCGACCGCGATGGCCGATGAGTTCGCCGCTCGCGGTGTCGAGGTCAGCGTGGTGATGCCACCGTTCACCAAAACCGAGTTGATCGCGGGCACCAAGGCCACCGGTACCAGTAAACCGGTGGCGCCCGACGTGATCGCCGCCGCCATCGTCCGGACACTCGACAAGCCGAAAACCCACGTGGCGGTGCCGTATCCGATGCGCTTCGTCGCACCGCTGCTGACCCTGCTCGGGCCGGGGAGCCGGCGTTGGCTCAATCGGAAGTTGGGCTCCGACCGGCTGTTCCTGGATTTTGATGCCGAAGCGCGCCGCGGTTATGAACGTCGTGCCGAGGACGCGATCGGCGTGG
>JBEVFK010000093.1:0-18950 GCA_040512325.1 Mycobacterium sp.
CCGCTGACCAGCTGAGGCAACGGGACACCGGCAAGATCGCGTAAGTCGCGGTACATTTGCGGTTGTTCCGCGTAGCCGGCGCGGGATGAGTCGTCGCCTATCCCCACTCCCGCCCGAACCATCCCGAGGGCGCGGCGGAAGCGCAAGACGCGGCGCAATGTCGCCGGCGGGTAGCCGTACACGGCTGTGCAGTGCCGCTGCAGGTTTCGGGCGGAGTAGCCGGTCTCGTCGGCGACAGCCTGCACGGACGTGCCCGCGCCCAGCCGGGCGGTCACCTCGCCCAGCAGGGGCAATGACCACGGTGAGGTGGTGGCGGTCGGCTCGGCACGCAGCAACTGGGTCGTGGCGGCGATCAGGGGCGCGCCCGCGGCCGCCGGCGCCAGTTCCCGCAGGGGCACCCGCTGGTTGCGCAGTTCGGCCGCCGGAACGCCGAGCAGACGAGGCAGGGCGCCGGGGCGGAACCGTAACCCGACTGCTGCCGACGTGTGTTCGCTGAGGTGAGCCGCGGTATCGGGCCCGGCGACCACGACTTCGTCGTCGATTTCGATGAGATCCATGCAGCCGTCGGGCAGCACCCGGGTCTGAGGCGTTCCGGCTGAGGTCCACAGGCATTCGGCCAGCTCACGCAGTTGCGGCGGCGGTGCCACCTCGCAATAGCTCACGCTTTCACGGTAACCGCGTCAGGACGTGACGCGCTGTGCCAGGTTCTCCTGGACCTCCTGCTGCCAGATGTCGTAGGCATGGGTGGTGTCGACTTCCTGCTCGAAGCGGTCGGTCATCTCGGCGGTGACGTCGGCGGCGTCGACATAGAACTGGTCGTACCAGCGGCGGTGCTGATAGACCGCGCCGTCTTCCTCGGTGAGCAACGGGTTGTCGATGCGGGTCTTGTTCTTCCAGATCTCGACGTCCTCGAGGAAGCCTTCGCCGAACGAGCGGTTCATCGCCCCTGCGAGCTTGGCGGCCTTGTCGGCGGGCAGCCCCTCCATCTGCTGGACGGCGACACCCCACTGCAATCGGAACGAATTGTGGCTCACCGGGTAGTGGCAGTTGATCAGGGCCACCTCGACGGTGAACCCGGGGCCGAGATCGTTGTGCAGCCAGTTGATCATGTAGGCCGGGCCGAAGTATGTCGCTTCGGAACGCAGATAGGTTCCTTCCCAGAGCTTTTCGGGGTTGACAGTGAAATCGGGCCGGGGTTTGGACTCCATGAATTGGCTCGCGGTGTGGCCCTCGATCACATTCTTGAAGTAGGTCGGATACGCGTGGTGGATGTAGAAGAAGTGCGCCATGTCCACGTTGTTGTCGACGATCTCGCGACAGTGTGCGCCCTCGATCAGGATGGAGCTCCACTGCCATGGTGACCAGAGACCCTCGTCGTAGCCTTCGATGGTGGGCGGCGTCAATTCCGGTGCCGGAGTTGACCCTTCGGGGTCATGCCAGACCAGCAGCTGGCCGTTGACCTCGGTTGTCAACCAGCTGCGAGTGCGGGCCAGTCGAGGGGTGCGTTTGGCGTAGGGCACCAGCTTGCACTTGCCGTCGCCGCCCCACCGCCAGTCATGGAACGGACACGCGATGGTGTCACCCTTGATGGTGCCCTGCGCCAGGTTGCCGCCCATGTGTCTGCAGTAGCCGTCGAGGACCTGCAGCGCGCCCTCGCTGTCGGCGAACACCACCAGTTTGGAGCCGAACGCGTCGATTCCGTGCGGTTGCCCGTCACGGAAATCCTCCGCCAGACCCAGACAGTGCCAGCCCCGGGCGAAGCGGGTCATCGCCGTGCCGGTGTCGATCTCGCGAATCTGGTTGTCCATACCTCTACTCCTTCAACATGTCCCGCACGGCCAAGTGGCTGAAGACCATGCTGGTGCCGATCGGATTGCCGCCGCCGGGATAGGTGGTCCCGCTCGGCGCTGCCATGGTGTTACCGGCCGCGTAGAGCCCGCGGATCACCGTCCCGGTGGTATCGAGCACCCGCGCGGCGGCATCGGTACGCAGACCGCCCTTGGTGCCCAGATCGGAGATGCCGAACGCGGCGGCGTGGAACGGTGGCTTCTGAATCGCGTACAGCGGCGGCGCCCCGCCGGAGAACGCCCGGTCATAGGGTTCGTCGCCGCGGCCGAAGTCCTCGTCGGTGCCACCGGCGACGAACTCGTTGAACCGAGCCACGGTCTTCACCAGGTTCTCCGCTGGCACACCGATTTTCACGGCCAGCTCCTCGAGAGTGTCTGCGGTGCGCCAGAGGTCGGCTTTCACGTAGGCCTGGGGCTCGGCCATCGAGACGTTGGTGGCCTTGACCGGGGGAACATCGCCGTCGGTGTCGTCGTAGACCATCCAGTACGGCAGCGTGACCGAGCCGTCCGCAATGGCGGCGACGACTTCGCGGCCCAACCGGTCGTAGGCCTGCGATTCGTTGACGAACCGCTCGCCGTCGTCGTTGACGAAGATCCCGCCGGTGAACCAGAGCGCGAACGCCGAGCGGCCGTCGGGATGGGTGAGCCCCGGGGACCACCAGGCCTGCTCCATCAGATCGGTATCGGCACCGACGGCGATACCGGCCAGGTGCGCCAACCCACGGTTTCCCCAGGGCCCCATGGTGTCCCGGGACGAGCCGGGTACGCCGAAACGGGCGCGCAGCTCGTCGTTGTGCTCGAAACCGCCTGCGGCCAACAGCACACCGCGCCGCGCCCGGATCGCGGTGCGCTCACCCTCGTGCTCGACGATGGCGCCCACCACTGCCCCGTCGTCGAGCACCAATTCGACCAACGCAGTGTTCCGCCGCAGAAAGCTACCCTGGTACCGGCTGGTGGCCGTCAGGAATCGGGCGATCAGAGCGCGCCCGCCCACGAAGTAGTCCGCCGGTATGGGTGCACCGAGCCGGTCGACGTCCAGCGGTCCGCGCACGAGATCCCGAAGCTCGGGGGCTGCGGAGACTCGCAGCGCCTTGGCCGCAATATGGCGCATCCCGTCGCCGCGTGCCTTGGGTGCCTTGCCGAAATAGTCGGGCCACGGCAGCACCTGGAACTTCAGCAGTTCGTCGGTTTCGAGGTATTCGATCAGCGGCGCACCGGAGCGGACGTAGGTCTCTTGCAGTGCGCGCGGCGTCCGGTCACCCACCACAGCGGTGTAGTACTCCAGTGCCGCCTCGATGGTGTCGTCGCTCCCGGCGCGCTGCAGCACGGGGTTGGCGGGGAACCACATGCCGCCGCCACCGGAGTACGCCGTTGTGCCGCCGAACTTCTCGGTGGCCTCGACCAGGATGACATCCAGCCCCTCCCGGGCTGCGGTGTAGGCGCCGGTGACACCGCCCGCACCGGAACCGGCCACCAGTACGTCGCATTCCTCGTGCCAGTCGACCATCAGTGTCCTCACCGGTAGTGCTCTCGACCGTAGCGCGCGAACTCGTCGTCCAACGCGTTTCGGTCTTCTCGGGTCAGGAGTCGGTACTCCGGTGCCCCGCGGTTCACCGACCGGAACACCAGATCCTCGGCGCCGTCCCAACGCTGGGCCTGCAGTTCGCGTTTGAGCACCTTGTTCGACCCGGTGACCGGCAGTCTGCGCGACAGCCGGAGCAGTCGCGGGATCCCCTTGCTCCCGAGGTCGACGGCCGCAGCCAGGTACCGCGCGAATTCCGCCAGGTCGAACGCCTGCGGGTCGGCGACTTCGAGGGCCGCCATCACCTGATCCCCGGACCGGGGGTCTGGCACGGCGTAGGCCGCGGCGGCGATGACACCCGCGTGCCGGCGCAGCACCCGTTCGATGGTCAGCGCCGAGATGTTCTCGCCGTCCACCCGGATCCAGTCGCCCCGCCGGCCGGCGAAGTAGAGGAAGCCCGCGTCGTCGACGTAGCCGAGATCACCGGTCCAGTACCAGCCGTTGCGTACCCGCTCGGCATCGGCGACGTCATTGCGCCAGTACCCCTCGAAGTCCCGCGCCCCGAACTTGTCGACGATCTCGCCGACGGCGTCGTCGGCATTGAGTACCCGGCCGTGGTCATCCAGAACTGCAGGCGCACAGAGTGCCAACGTCTCGGGGTCGACGATCGCGACCCCGGAGTGGGCCGGTCGGCCGAGCGCGGTCGCCGGGGCATCAGGGTCGGGGGTGGCGGCATTGCCGCCCTCGCTGGAGCCGTAGCCCTCATACAGGTCGGCGCCGAAGCGGCGCCGGAACTCAACCTGGTCTTCCGGTGAGGCCTCGGTGCCGAAACCGCGGGTCAGGGTGTTGTTCGCGTCCTGTGGTGTCGCCGGGGTGGCCATGAGATAGGCCAGCGCCTTGCCGACATAGGTGAAGAACGTCGCACCGAAGAACCGTACATCGGGCAGGAAGGCCGACGCCGAGAACGTCGGCGTCAGGCACACGGTGGCGCCCACCGCCAGCGCGGGCGCCCACAGGGCCATCAGGGCATTGCCGTGAAACAGTGGCATACAGCAGTATTCGACATCGCCGCGATGGTGGCCGAACTTCTCGACGGCGGTGTCGGCGATTCGGGCCAGCCGGCCCTGGCTGCACTTGACGGCCTTCGAGGTGCCGGTGGTTCCGGAGGTGAACAACAGCAGCAGCAGCGAGTCCGGGCCCACCGCCGGTGTGACACCCGGCCGGCCCCGCTGGGTGTCGAGCCGCTGCGCATAGTCTGGATGATCGATCGCCAGGATCCGGTCGGGGTCGAGCCCGATGTCCAACTCGGCGACGCGCTGCAGGTGCTCGCTGTCGGTGATGATCAGCTGACATTCGGCGTGGCGGATATCGGCTGCCAGATCCGCTGCTCCGCGGGTCGGGTTGAGACCGACAATCGTGGCCCCGGTCAAGGCGGCGCCGCCGAGCCAGAACACGAACTCCGGGACGTTCGGCAGCAGCACCCCGATATGAAACGGAGCGTCCGGAAACAACGTGTCTCGCCACGAAGTCGCGAGTGCACCTCGCGCAGCGGACTCGACGACGACGTCGTCCCACGTCCAATCGCGCTCGCGGGTGCGCAGCCCGAGGTGGTGATCGCCGATCCGGGCGAGCAACAGCGACGCGATGCTGTCGGCCATCTCAGGCCGGCGCCCGCCGGCCGGGTCGGTTGATCTCGTAGACCCTGTCGGTGCAGTCGAGACCTTCCGCCGACAGTTGACGCTTGAGTATCTTGAAGGTCTCGGTGCGGGGTAGGGCGGCGCTGACCCGGACGGCAGCGGGCCACTGCTTGGGTCCGAGATCGGCTTGCGCACCGAGGAATTCGTGGAACCTCTCGGCGTCGAACGACGCGCCGTCCGGCAGTACCACAGCAGCCATCACCTGGTCGCCCACCACGGGGTCCGGGATCGGGTACACGGCGGCTTCGGTGATGCCGGGATAGCGCATCAGGATCCGTTCGATGGGTGCGGTGCCCAGATTCTCACCGTCGACGCGCATCCAATCACCCAGGCGGCCCGCGAAGTACGCGAACCCGTCGTCGTCGCGATAGGCGAGGTCGCCGCTGTGATAGATGCCGCCGGCCATCCGTTCGGCTTCGGCCTCGGGATCGTGGTAGTACCCCATGAACTGGCCTGCGCCGGTGAGGTTCACCAGTTCACCGACGACGCCGGGTGCGCACGGCTCGCCGGTTTCGACGTCGAGGATCGACACCCCGTTCGCCAGCGGTCCCAATGCGCCTTCCGGGGTGTCCGGAGTTCGGGCGATGGCCACGCCGCCCTCGCTGGAACCGAAGCCGTCGACCACCTGAACTCCGAAGCGGTGCGCGAACCGGTCCAGATCGCGCGGCGCCCCTTCATTGCCGTAGGCGACGCGCAGCGGGTTGTCGGCGTCGTCGTCGCGGGGTTCGGTCGTCAGAATGTACGACAACGGCTTGCCCACGTAGTTGGCGTACGTGGCGCCGAACCGGCGCACGTCGGGGAAGAACTGCGACGCGGAGAACTTGCGGCGCAACGCGATCGAGGCGCCGGCCGCCACCGCAGGGCCCCACCCGGCCATGATCGCGTTCGAGTGGAACAACGGCATGGACAGGTAGCAGGTGTCGTTGGGGCCCAAGGCGAACCGCTCGGCGAGCATCACCCCGGGGAAGGCCACCTTGGCGTGGGTGCAGCGCACGGCCTTGGGGTTTCCGCTGGTGCCGGAGGTGAAGATCAGGATGAACAGTTCGCCGGGGTCGACGGAGGGGAACTCGACGGGTGCGCCGCGGTGCGACGCCAATTCCTGTGCCCATTCGGAGGATTCGATGTCGACGGCATCGATGCCCGGCTGGGCACTGTCGCGGTCGGCGAGCACGAACTGGCAATCGGCATGGTCGATGTCGCGCTGCAGGGCCGCTCCGCGACGGGTCGGGTTGAGGCCGACCGGCACCAGGCCACCCACCGCGGCCGCGACGAGCATCGTGGCGAAAAACGGCGTGTTGCCCAGCAGCACACCTACGTGAGGCGGCTTGTCCGGATCCAGCCGCGCGCGCAGCGCTGCCGCCAGCTGCGCACCGTCCTGAATGTGCCTGCGCCAACTGACAAACGACAGCTCACCGTCTTCGATCGCGGACACCCCGCGGTCGTCGACCTCTGCCAGCGCTGCCAGCAGGCCGGTGACGGTCGGCTGGTTCATCGAATCAGACAGGGGTGCCGGCCAGTTCGCGGCCGATGGCCAGCAAGGCTCCCGTCGCGCCGCCCAGGGCGAACTCGGACTGCTTGGCGGCCAGGAAGTAGCGATGTACGGGATGGTCCATGTCGATACCGACACCGCCGTGCACGTGCACGGCGGTGTGGGCCACCCGATGTCCGGCCTCGGCCGCCCAGAACGCCGCCGAGCGCACGTCGAGGTCGGCGGGCAGGTCCTCCGAGAGTCGCCAGGCGGCCTGAGTCAGCGTCAGCCGGAGGCCCTTGACGTCGATGTAACCGTCGGCCAGCCGGGCTGACACCGCCTGGAAGCTCCCGATCGGACGATCGAATTGCTCACGCTCGGCGGCATATTGGGCGGTGAGCTCCAGCGCGCGTTCGAGGACGCCCAGCTGGAAGGCGCTGCGGCCCAGAAGGGCAAGGATGGCCAGCCAGTCGAGCGTTTCCTGGCCACCGACCTGACGGTCCGCGCCGAGCTCCACACCGTGGAGTTCGAGATGGCCGACACTGCCGTTTCCGGTGGTGTCCAGCGAGGTCACTGTCACCTGCGGGTCATCGGCGGCGACGAGGAACACCGCGGTTCCGGAGCCGGTCTCGGCCGGCACCAGGAACGCGTCGGCGAGCGGCCCATAAGCGACCTGGGTGCGGGTGCCGGTGAGCCGATGGCCACCGTCGGCGGCGGCGGCCTGGACCGGTCCTTCGCCCATGTCACCCGCGGCGGCGATCGCGAGGATCTTCTCACCCCGCACCGCCGGAACCGCCCACTGCTGCTGCTGGTCCTCGGAGCCGAACTTGGCCAGGGCACCCGCGGCCAGGACGACGGACTCCAGATAGGGGACTGCCGCGATCTGTCGTCCGAGCGCCACCAGCACGGCGGTCTGCTCCAGGACACCGAACCCGCCGCCGCCCAGGGCCTCCGGTGCGGCGGTCGACAGGATGTCGGCCTCGGTCAACTTGCGCCAGAGGTCCCGATCGAAACGTTGGTCGAGTCCGTCGAGTTCACGTTGATGCTCAGGTGTGCAGACGGATTCGCTGATGGTGCGGACCAGGCCGCCGAGGTCGTCGGCCGCTTCTGTGGTGGTGAAATCCATGTGAGTCGTCGCTCCCTTTACCGGTTCACTCGGGGCAGGCCGAGCGCGACCATGCCGATGATGTCGCGCTGGATCTCGTTGGTGCCGCCGCCGAAGGTCAGGATCAAGGCCGATCGGTGCATCCGCTCGATCCGGCCTCGCAGCAGCGCGCCGGGGGACCCGGAACGCAGGGTGGCCGAAGTGCCGAGAACCTCCATCAACAGCCGGTAGGCCTCGGTGGCCAGCTCGGTGCCGTACACCTTGGCCGCGGACGCGTCGGCGGGCGACGGTGCGGCGTCGGTGGCCGAGGCCAGTTCCCAGTTGATCAGCTTGAGGACTTCGGCCTTGGCATGGACCCGGGCGAGGTTGAGTTGAACCCACTCGGAATCGATGAGCCGCTTGCCGTGGGCGTCCTTGGTGTTCTGCGCCCATTCCCGGACGCCGTTGAGCGCCACATAGATCGGTTGTGAGGAGACCAGCGCGACCCGCTCGTGGTTGAGCTGGTTGGTGACCAGTTTCCAACCGGCGTTCTCTTCACCGACCCGGCTGGACGTGGGCACCCGGACATCCTGGTAATAGGTCGCGCTGGTGTCGACGCCCGACATGGTGTGCACCGGCGTCCAGGAGAAGCCTTCGGCGCTGGTCGGCACGATCAGCATCGAGATACCGCGATGCTTCTTGGCCTCGGGGTTGGTGCGGACGGCCAGCCACACATAGTCGGCGTAGGCGATCAGGCTGGTCCACATCTTCTGGCCGTTGATCACGTAGTCGTCGCCGTCACGCACCGCCGAGGTACGTAACGCGGCGAGGTCCGTCCCGGCGCCCGGCTCGGAGTAGCCGATCGCGAAGTGCAGGTTCCCGGAGGCGATCTTGGGCAGGAAGAACTTCTTCTGTTCCTCGGTGCCGAACGCCATGATCGTCGGGGCGACGCTGTTGATCGTCAGGAACGGCACCGGGACATTCGCGATGGCGGCCTCGTCGTTGAAGATCAGGCTCTCCATGGGCGTGCGTGCCTGGCCGCCGTACTCGGTGGGCCACGACAGCGTCAGCCAGCCGTCTTTGCCCATCTGGGCGACGGTTTCGCGATAGACGTTGCCCCGGCCCATCTCACCGTCGCTGGCGGCCAGCGCCTCGGCACGTTCGGGGGTCATGAGTTGGGAGAAGTACGAGCGCAGTTCGCGCCGTAGCTCCTCTTGCTCGGGGCTGTAGCCGATCCGCATGACCACTTCCTCACTTGTCGAGTACGTCGGGTTCCGACGACCGGTTTATCATCCTGGTTGTAACACGTTCTAGTCTTGGGGTCCAGGATGGCTTCGCCGGTATGCCGTCCGCTCGAGTCGTATTGTGGTCGCAACATCGGACCGGGTCCCCGGTCATCGATGAGGACATGGGTCGCGAGGAGGGTGTCATGCGGGTTGAAGTTGACCGCGATCGGTGCGAGGGAAACGCCGTGTGCGTGGGAATCGCGCCGGATCTGTTCGACTTGGACGACGACGACTACGCCGTCATGAAAGTCGACGTGATACCCGCCGACCAGGAAGATCTGGCCGAGCAATCCGTCGCTGAATGCCCTCGGGCCGCCCTGATCCGCAAAGACTAGAGGTATTCGTACTTTGACTTCCGAACTGAATGAAACCAGCGCCATCGATCTGTCCGACATCGATCTTTCAGGCAAGGTCGCCGTCGTGACCGGCGCGGCTGCCGGGCTGGGGCGGGCGGAGGCGATCGGGCTCGCGAAAGCGGGTGCCACCGTCGTCGTCAACGACATCGCCAAGGCGATCGACAACTCCGACATCTTCGACGAGATCGCTGCCACCGGTGCCAAGGCGGTGGCGGTAGCCGGTGACATCAGTGCGCGGTCCACGGCCGACGAACTGGTGTCAACGGCGGAGGGTCTCGGCGGGTTGGACATCGTGGTCAACAACGCGGGAATCACCCGCGACCGCATGCTGTTCAACATGTCCGACGAGGACTGGGACGCGGTGATCGCCGTGCACCTGCGCGGGCACTTCCTGCTGACCCGGAACGCCGCCACCTACTGGCGGGCCAAGGCCAAAGAGAACGGCGGCAGCATCTACGGCCGGCTGATCAACACGTCTTCGGAAGCCGGCCTCGCCGGTCCTCCGGGACAGGCCAACTACGGAGCCGCCAAGGCCGGCATCACCGCACTCACCATGTCCGCGGCACGTGGCCTCGAGCGCTACGGGGTGCGGGCCAACGCCATTTGCCCCCGCGCCCGTACCGCCATGACGGCAGACGTGTTCGGCGACGTGCCGGAACTCGCCGTCGGCGAAGTCGACGGGCTGTCCCCGGAACACGTGGTGACGCTCGTGCGCTTCCTGGCGTCGCCGGGCGCCGAGCGTGTCAACGGCCAGGTGTTCATCGTCTACGGGCCCACGGTGACCTTGGTCGCCGCACCCGTCGCCGAGCATCAGTTCACCGCATCCGGGTCGGCGTGGACGCCGGCCGATCTCGGTGACACACTGACCGGCTACTTTGCTGAGCGCGATCCGCAGCGCAGTTTTTCAGCGACCGGCCTGATGGGCAACTGAAGTTGTCATAAGTGCTCCAGATGAGGCATGGTAGAACTAGAACACGTTGCAGAATGGGAATCGGCTCAGTGCGCGTGACCTGGACATACCGACTGGATCTGTCTCATAAATTCGTTCTTTGACACGGTGAACGCGTTCTAGTTAGTATGATCCGGCTCACACAGATCGACGTCCGAAACAGGGGTGCGGTCGGCCTGAGGTCTCTTCAGCCCAATAGCCCACTTTGGCTTCGCCAAGCCTGTTAGAGTCCGGAATTCGAACCCGGCTTGAGTGAGAAGGGAACGACGTTGATCGACCAACTCTCGGTTCCCGCTCGGGCTATCGGCGAATTCTTCGAGATGTCCTTCGACACCTTCCGGGCGATGTTCCGGCGGCCGTTCCAGTTCCGCGAGTTCCTGGAGCAGACCTGGATGATCGCGCGGGTGTCGCTGGTCCCCACCCTGCTGGTCGCGATCCCGTTCACCGTCCTGGTGGCCTTCACGCTCAACATCCTGCTGCGCGAGATCGGTGCAGCCGATCTCTCCGGCGCCGGTACCGCATTCGGCACCATCACCCAGCTGGGCCCCGTGGTGACCGTGCTGGTCATCGCCGGCGCCGGCGCCACCGCGATCTGCGCGGACCTCGGGGCCCGCACCATCCGTGAAGAGATCGACGCCATGCGCGTTCTCGGTATCGACCCCATTCATCGGCTGGTGGTGCCGCGGGTGCTGGCGTCGACCTTCGTGGCACTACTGCTCAACGGACTGGTCTGCGCGATCGGTATCGCCGGGGGCTACGTCTTCTCCGTCTACCTGCAGGGGGTGAACCCCGGCGCGTTCATCAACGGACTCACTGTGCTCACCGGTCTGCCCGAACTGCTCCTGGCCGAGGTCAAAGCGCTCCTGTTCGGAGTGGTCGCCGGTCTCGTCGGCTGCTACCGCGGGCTGACGGTCAAGGGTGGTCCCAAGGGTGTGGGCATCGCCGTCAACGAGACCGTGGTCTACGCCTTCATTTGCCTGTTCGTCATCAACGTGATCATGACCGCCATCGGCGTTCGGGTGCTGGTGTGATGACGCGCGTGAGGATCGCAGCGAGGCGTCCAATGACGATGCGGCACGAGGGACGAGTGCCGTTGAGGAAGCGGACATGTGATTTCCGGCGAGGACCGGAGCGCGCGTCGGTGGGGCATCAATTATGAGTTACGACGCCACACTGCGAATCCGCCGGATCGTCGCCGGCGTACCCAAGGCCGTCGACACCTTCGGCGAACAGGCGTTGTTCTACGGCGAGTCCATCCGGTACATCCCCAATGCGCTCACGAAGTACCGGCGGGAGACCGTGCGGCTGATCGCCGAGATGACCATGGGTGTGGGCGCGCTGGCGATCATCGGTGGCACTGTCGGTGTCGCCGCGTTCATGACGCTGGCCTCCGGTGGTGTCATTGCGGTGCAGGGCTATTCGTCGCTGGGCAACATCGGCATCGAGGCACTGACCGGCTTTCTCTCGGCGTTCCTGAACGTCCGCATCGTGGCCCCGGTCATCGCGGGTATCGCGTTGGCCGCCACCATCGGGGCAGGCACCACCGCGCAGCTCGGTGCCATGCGCGTCGCCGAAGAGATCGACGCCGTGGAATCCATGGCTGTGCACTCGATTTCCTACCTGGTGTCCACGCGGATCATCGCCGGCCTCATCGCGATCGTCCCGCTGTACGCGCTGTCGGTGCTCGCGGCATTTTTCGCCGCACGGTTCACCACCGTGTTCATCAACGGACAGTCCGCGGGGCTCTACGACCACTACTTCAACACGTTTCTGGTGCCCAGCGACCTGTTGTGGTCGTTCCTCCAGGCCATCGTCATGTCAGTCGCGGTGATGCTGGTGCACACCTACTACGGCTACAACGCATCTGGTGGCCCCGTCGGCGTCGGCATCGCCGTCGGCCAGGCCGTGCGCACCTCGCTGATCGTGGTCGTCACCATCGTCCTGCTGATCTCACTCGCCGTGTACGGCGGGTCCGGCAACTTCAACCTCTCCGGGTAGCGGCCGCGATGTCAGACAGGGACGCCAAGCGCAGTCATGTACGGATCGCGGCGGCGATACTCGCCGCGATCGTCCTGGCGGCGGTCACGTTCACCTATCTCGGCTACACCTCGGCGTTCACCTCCACCGACGAAGTGACCGTGTTGTCGCCTCGCGCGGGCCTGGTGATGGAACAGGACGCAAAGGTCAAGTACCGCGGTATCCAGATCGGCAAGGTCAAGTCCATCGAGTACGCCGGAGAGCAGGCCAAGCTCACCCTGTCGGTCGACAGCCAGGAGCTGCCCTACATCCCGGCCAATGCGGTGGTCCGCATCGCAGGCAACACGGTGTTCGGTGCCAAGTCGGTGGAGTTCGTTCCGCCGGAGTCACCGTTGGGCACGGCGCTGCGGCCGGGTGCCACCGTCGAGGCCTCCTCGGTTCAGCTCGAAGTCAACACGCTGTTCCAGTCCCTCACCGACCTGCTGCACAAGATCGACCCGGTGAACCTCAACGCGACGATGACCGCACTCGGTGATGGTCTGCGCGGCAACGGTGACGACCTCGGCGACACCATGTCAGGACTCAATACCTATCTGGCGCAGATCAATCCGAAGCTGCCGACCGTGCAGCGCGATCTGCAGCAGACGGCGCAGGTCGCCGGCATCTACGCGGATGCCGCACCCGACCTGGTGACCGTCCTGAACAACGTGCCCGCCCTGAGCGAGACGATCGTCGACCAGCAGGACAACCTCAACGCCACCCTGCTCGCCGCGACGGGGCTGGCCAACAACGGCTACGACACCCTGGCGCCGGCAGCACAGGACTACATCGCCGCGATCAACCGGGCCAGGGCCCCGCTGAAGGTGATCGGTGAGTATTCGCCGATCATCGGTTGCGTCCTCGAGGGCACCGGGGTCGCCGTCGACACCTTCGCTCCGGTGCTGGGCGGTACGCGTCCGGGGCTGTTCACCTCGTCCAGCTTCATTCCCGGTGCACCGGCCTACACGTATCCGGAGAGCCTGCCGATCGTCAACGCCTCCGGCGGGCCGAATTGCCGAGGGCTGCCGAACATGCCGAGCAAGCAACTCGGCGGCACCTGGTACCGAGCGCCGTTCCTCGTCACCGACAATGCCAACGTGCCCTACGAACCGAACACGGAGTTGCAGTTCGACGCCCCGTCGACCCTGCAGTTCCTGTTCAACGGCGCCTACGCCGAACGGGACGACTACTGATGGCCGGCTCCTCATGAACAACAAGGGAACACCGCTCAAGGTCGGCATCTTCACCGTGGTGATGGTGCTGGTGGCAGCGGGTCTGATCGTGGTCTTCGGCGAGTTCCGCTTCACCTCGGGCAACACCTACCACGCGACGTTCACCAACGCTGCCCGGCTGAAGTCGGGACAGGACGTGCGGATCGCCGGTGTGCCGGTCGGCGCGGTGCAAGCGGTGAAGCTGAACTCCGACAACACCGTTGACGTCAGCTTCGATGTCAACGACCGCTACCAGCTCTACACCTCGACGCGGGCGGCGATCCGCTACGAGAATCTGGTGGGCGACCGGTTCCTGGAAATCACCTCCGGTCCCGGTGAGCTGCGCAAGCTCCCGGGCGGCGCCACCATCCCTCTCGACAACACCGACCCGGCCCTTGATCTCGACGCGCTGCTCGGTGGGCTGCGACCGGTACTCAAGGGTTTGGACGGCAACAAGGTCAACGAGATCAGCAACGCGGTCATCGAATTGCTGCAGGGACAGGGCGGCGCGCTGTCTCAGCTGTTGTCGTCCACCAGCTCGTTCACCACCGATCTCGCGGCGCGCGACCAGCTCATCGGCGACGTGGTGAACAATCTCAACACGGTGCTCGGTACCGTCGACGAGAAGAGTGCGGAATTCGATGCCAGCGTCGACCAGCTGCAGCAACTGATCACCGGCCTTGCTGAAGGCAAGGACCCGATCGCCGGTGCCCTCGGTCCGCTGAGCTCGGCGACGACGGACCTGACGCAGATGCTGGAGAGCGGCCGCCGCCCGTTGCAGGGTGTGCTCGAGAACCTGGGTCCGCTGGCCGGCGAGCTCGACAGGCGCAAAGGTGAGGTGAACGCCGTCATCGAACCGCTGGCCGAGAACTACCTGCGGCTCAATGCACTTGGTGCCTACGGTTCGTTCTTCAACATCTATTACTGCTCGATCCGGATGAAGATCAACGGACCGGCCGGCAGTGACATCCTGATCCCGTTCGGCGGACCGCCGGACCCGTCCAAGGGGAGGTGCGCTCCTGTCCCAGAGTGATGACGGACGCAACCCCGTCCGCACAGGAATCTTCGGCATCGTCCTGGTGGCATGCCTGGTACTGGTGTCGTTCGGCTATTCCGAGTTGCCGTTCTTTCCCCAGGGCAAGAAGTACGACGCTTTCTTCACCGACGCCGGTGGCATCACCCCCGGAAACGACGTGAACATCTCCGGAATCAAGGTCGGAACGGTGGAATCCGTCGGCCTGGCCGGTACCGCCGCGAAGGTGTCCTTCACCGTCGACCGCGAGATCAGTGTCGGTGACCAGACTCTGGTGTCGATCAAGACCGACACCGTGCTGGGACAGAAATCCCTCGACGTCACCCCCTCCGGTGGCGGTGAAGCGACCTCGATCCCGTTGGGCCGCACCACCACTCCGTACTCGTTGGCGACGGCCCTGCAGGATCTCGGTGGGAACACCGCCGCGCTGGACAAGCCACAGTTCGAAGAGGCGCTGCAGGTCTTGACCGATACGCTGCGCGACGCCACGCCTGAACTGCGGGGCGCACTGGACGGAGTCACGTCGCTGTCGCGCAGCCTGAATGCGCGTGACGAGGCCCTCGGCCAGTTGCTCCAGCGCGCACAGCGGGTCACCCAGACCTTGTCTCAGCGGGCCAACCAGGTGAACCAGCTCGTCGTCGACGGCAACCAGTTATTCGCCGCCCTCGATGAACGACGCCAGGCATTGAGCACCCTGATCGCGGGCATCGACGAGGTGTCCCAACAGATCTCCGGCTTCGTCGCCGACAATCGCGAGCAGTTCGGTCCCACACTGACCAACCTCAACCTGGTGATGGACAACCTCGTCGAGCGTCGCGAGCACATCAGCGAGGCGCTGCGCCG
The DNA here is from genome assembly GCA_040512325.1 of Mycobacterium sp. GTDB lineage: Bacteria > Actinomycetota > Actinomycetes > Mycobacteriales > Mycobacteriaceae > Mycobacterium. The sequence continues at coordinate 15,313 of JBEVFK010000093.1, forward strand.
GCTGCCGCCCTACGCCACGGCGCTCGGTGAGGTGGTCGGGTCGACCTCGGGCTTCCAGATCAACCTGTTCGGTCTGCCGCCGGCCACCATTTCGGAAGTCTTGCTCGACACCTACTTCCAGCCGGGCAAGCTGCCGGACAGCCTGTCGGATTACCTGAAGGGCCTCATCGCCGAACGACTGATCATCAGGCCGAAGTCGCCATGAGGAATCGCAAGGGTTTACTCGCCGGTGTTGTCGTCGTCCTCGTCGTGGCGCTCGGGGTCGGCCTGTACCTGGTGTGGCCCGGACGGGCCACCAACAAGGTGGTCGCGCTGTTCTCCTCGTCGGTGGGGTTGTACCCCGGTGACGACGTGCGCATCGTCGGCGTGCCGGTAGGGAAGATCGACGCCATCGAACCCACGGCCTCCGACGTCAAGATCACCATGTTGATCGATGAGGGCATTCAGGTGCCGGCCGATGCCAAAGCGATCATCGTGGCGCCGAACCTGGTGTCGGCACGGTTCATTCAGCTCACCCCGGCCTACGATTCCGCGGCGGGCGGCGAGACCATGGCCGATGACGCCACCATCGGTATCGACCGCACCGGGGTTCCGGTGGAGTGGGACGATGTCAAAGAGGAGCTGACCAAGCTCTCCCAGACTCTCGGCCCGCAGGACGGCGGACTGCAGGGACCGCTGAGCGAGTTCGTCGATCAGGCGGCCACCACCTTCGACGGCAACGGCGACTCGTTCCGCAATGCGCTGCGCGAACTGTCCCAGACCGCTGGCCGGCTCGGTGACTCCAGCGCAGACCTGTTCGGCACCATCAAGAATCTGCAGGTACTGGTCAACGCCCTGTCGCAGAGCAACGAGCAGCTCGTGCAGTTCTCCAATCACGTCGCCTCGGTGTCGCAGGTGCTCGCCGACAGCTCGCAGGGCCTCGACAACACGCTGGGCACGCTGAACCAGGCCCTCGACGACGTACGCCAGTTCATCGGCGAGAACAACGAGACCTTGATCGGCTCGGTCAACAAGCTGGCGGACTTCACCAAGATCCTGTCCGACCAGAGCGACGACATCGAGCAGGTGCTGCACGTCACCCCGAACGGTCTCGCCAACTTCTACAACATCTACAACCCTGCGCAGGGCACCGTGGGTGGCGCTCTGTCGCTGCCGAACTTCGCCAACCCGGTGCAGTTCATCTGTGGCGGCACCTTCGACACCGGTGCCAACCCCGACAACTACAAGCGCGCCGAGATCTGTCGCCAGCGTATGGCACCGGTGCTGCAGCGGCTGACGATGAATTTCCCGCCGGTGCTGTTCCATCCGATCAACAGCATCACCGCCTACAAGGGCCAGATCCAGTACGACACCCCCGAGACCGCGGCCAAGGCGCAGACGCCGTTGCCGTATCTGCAGTGGCAGCCTGCACCTGGGGTGACCCCGCCGTCCATCCCGCCGGGCACCGCACTGGGCGACATGGTGCTGCCGCCGCCGCTGGTGGAGGGCCAGGTATCGCCCGGCCCGCCGCACATCGTCGGCAGTGGCCCGCCGCCGGGTCCGCCGGTGTCCCCGGACGCTCCCGGTGTGCACGCACCGCCGCCTCCGGGTACTCCGTCGCTGCCGCCGCCACCGTGGCCGGTGCCGCCGCCACTGCCTGCCGAAGCTCCACCGGGAGGTGCGGGATGACACGAACTCCTAATGGGCTGTTGCGCAACGGGTATCGACTGGCCGCGCTCGGTTCCAGCGCGGTGATGCTGGCCGGCTGCTCGTTCGGTGGACTGAACTCGCTGGACATGCCGGGCACCAAGGGGCACGGGTCGGAGTCGTACGCCATCACCGTGGAACTACCCGATGTCGCCACGCTGCCCCAGAACTCACCGGTGATGGTTGACGACGTCACCGTCGGTAGCGTCTCCGGTATCGACGCGGTGCAGCGCGCGGACGGCACGTTTTATGCGGCCGTGCAGCTCTCGCTCGATTCGAACGTGGACCTGCCGGAGAACTCGATGGCACGGGTAGCGCAGACGTCGTTGCTGGGTTCCCAGCACATCGAGCTGCTACCGCCCCCCGCAGATGCCTCGACCGCCAAACTCCGTGAGGGCTCCAATATCTCGGAGTCCAACACCGGACGTTATCCGACCACCGAAGAGGTGCTGGCCTCGTTGGGTGTGGTGGTCAACAAGGGCAATCTCGGTGCGCTGCAGGACGTCACCGAAGAGCTGTACGCCGCGGTCGCGGGCCGCGCGGGTTCGTTCAAAGACCTGATTCCGAGATTGGCGGAACTGACCGATTCACTGAATCGGCAGACCACCGACATCATCGCCGCGGCCGAGGGTCTCGATCGGTTCGCCGGCATCCTCGCGCAGAACAAAGACAGCCTGGGCCGGGCACTGGACACACTGCCCGACGCGCTGAAGGTGTTGAACAACAACCGGGCCAACATCGTCGATACGTTCGCGGCTCTGGAGCGCTTTGCGACCGTCGGTGCCGACATCCTGAGCAAGACCAAGGTGGACTTCGCCGCCGACCTCAAGGACTTGTACCCGGTGATCAAGGCGCTCAACGACAATGCCGATTACTTCATCAAGGACCTGGCCTTCCTGCCGACCTTCCCGTTCCATTACAAGTACCTGCGCCAAGCCGTGCGCGGTGACTACCTGAATGTGTTCGTGACCTTCGACCTGACCCTGCGCCGACTCGGTGAAACCGTGTTCACCACCAACAATGCGCTCGACCCGAACATGAAGCACATGAGCGAGGTCCTCAATCCACCCGACTTCCTGACCGGGGCATTGGCGAACCTCTCCGGACAGGCCGCCGACCCGTTCAAGATCCCTGCCGGCACCGCCACGCAGCACAACAAGGGAGGGGGTGGCTGATGCTCGATCGGCTCGCCCGTATCCAGCTGATGATCTTCGCGATCATCACCGTCCTCGCCGTCAGCGCCATCGCCGTGTTCTATCTGCACGTCCCCTCGAAGGTGGGATTGGGCTCCTACAAGATCGACGTGAATTTTGTTGCGGGCGGGGGCATCTACGAAAACGCCAACGTGACCTATCGCGGCGTGACGATCGGGCGGGTGGAATCGGTCGGGTTGACCCCCGACGGCGTCGTGGCCAATATGCGCCTCAACAGCGGCACTCCGGTGCCGGACAACGTGACGGCGACGGTCAAGAGTGTCTCGGCGGTCGGCGAGCAGTACATCGACCTGGTCCCGCCGGCGGATCCGTCGACGGCGATGCTGGCCAACGGCGCCTCGATCGGCCAGGACCGAACCGCGATCGGGCAGGACATCGCCGGCATGTTGCAGCAGGCCGATGTGTTGGTGAGCAGCATCGACAACAGCCGGCTCCAGGATCTGCTGCGCGAAACATTCAACGCATTCAATGGATCAGGGCCGGAACTGGCGCGCCTGATCCAGTCTTCGAAGCTCCTGGTCGACGGAGCGAACAACAGCTACGGACAGACCTCGGCTCTGATAGACCAGGCCGGTCCGTTCCTGGACGCCCAGATCCGCAGCGGCGATGACATCAAGTCGCTGGCCGACGGGCTGGCGCGACTCACCAACGAAGTCACCCAAGCTGACCCCCAGGTGCGCACCCTGCTGGCGACCGCTCCCGGCGCAGCCGATGTGGCGTCCACCGCGTTCAGTGGCA
>JBEVFK010000094.1:0-20234 GCA_040512325.1 Mycobacterium sp.
GCTGGAGGCGCTGACTCAGGAGTTCGGGGTCGAGGTGGGCCATTTGGTGGACGGGGTGACCAAACTCGACAAGGTCGCCCTCGGTACCGCTGCCGAGGGCGAGACCATCCGCAAGATGATCATCGCGATGGCACGCGATCCGCGCGTGCTGGTGATCAAGGTCGCCGACCGGCAGCACAACATGCGCACGATGCGGTTCCTGCCGCCGGAGAAGCAGGCGCGCAAGTCTCGCGAGACGCTGGAAGTGAGTGCGCCACTGGCTCATCGGCTGGGCATGGCAACGGTCAAGTGGGAACTGGAGGATCTGTCGTTTGCGATCCTGCACCCGAAGAAGTACGAAGAGATCGTGCGACTGGTCGCCGACCGGGCGCCGTCGCGCGACACCTACCTGGCCAAGGTGCGCGCCGAGATCATGGCCACTCTCAACGCATCGCGGATCAACGCCAATGTCGAGGGCCGCCCCAAGCACTACTGGTCGATCTACCAGAAGATGATCGTCAAGGGCCGCGACTTCGACGATATCCACGATTTGGTGGGAGTGCGGATCCTCTGCGACGAGATCCGCGACTGCTACGCCGCGGTCGGTACCGTCCACTCCCTCTGGCAGCCGATGGCGGGCCGGTTCAAGGACTACATCGCCCAGCCGCGGTTCGGGGTGTATCAGTCGCTGCACACCACGGTCATCGGGCCGGAGGGCAAACCGCTGGAGGTCCAGATCCGGACCCGGGTGATGCACCGCACCGCCGAGTACGGCATCGCCGCTCACTGGCGGTACAAAGAGGCCAAGGGCCGCAACGGAGTTCCGGCCAACAACTCCGCCGCCGAGATCGACGACATGGCATGGATGCGGCAACTGCTGGACTGGCAGCGGGAGGCCGCCGACCCGGGGGAGTTCCTCGAGTCGCTGCGCTATGACCTGGCTGTGCAGGAGATCTTCGTCTTCACCCCCAAGGGTGACGTCATCACCTTGCCCGCGGGCTCCACCCCGGTGGACTTCGCCTACGCGGTGCACACCGAGGTCGGCCATCGCTGTATCGGTGCGCGGGTCAACGGCCGGCTGGTGGCGCTGGAACGCAAACTCGACAACGGCGAAGTGGTCGAGGTGTTCACCTCGAAGGCGGCCAATGCCGGACCGTCGCGGGACTGGCAGACGTTCGTGGTCTCCCCGCGCGCCAAGGCCAAGATCCGGCAGTGGTTCGCCAAGGAGCGCCGCGAAGAGGCGCTGGAATCCGGCAAGGACGCCATCGCACGCGAAGTGCGCCGCGGCGGACTTCCCTTGCAGCGCTTGATGAGTGCCGATTCGATGGGTGCACTGGCCCGTGAGTTGCGCTACACCGACGTCTCGGCGCTCTATACCGCTGTGGGCGAGGGACACACCTCGGCGCACCATGTGGTGCAACGACTGATCGCGCAGCTCGGCGGCGCCGACGACGCCGAGGATGAGATCGCCGAGCGGTCCACCCCGTCGAATGTGCCGATGCGGCAACGCAGTAGCGACGATGTCGGTATCGCGGTTCCCGGCGCTCCCGGCGTGCTGACCAAACTGGCCAAGTGCTGCACGCCGGTTCCCGGCGACGTGATCATGGGATTCGTCACCCGTGGCGGCGGAGTCAGTGTGCACCGCACCGACTGCACCAATGCGACGTCACTGCAGGATCAGTCCGAGCGGATCATCGATGTCGAATGGGCGCCGGGCCCCAGCTCGGTGTTCCTGGTGGCGATCCAGGTCGAGGCACTCGACCGGCACCGGCTGCTCTCCGATGTCACGCGGGTGCTGGCCGATGAGAAGGTCAACATCCTGTCGGCGTCGGTGACCACCTCCGATGACCGGGTGGCCATCAGCCGCTTCACGTTCGAGATGGGCGATCCCAAGCACCTCGGGCACGTGCTGAATGTGGTGCGCAATGTCGAGGGTGTGTACGACGTGTACCGGGTGACGAGCGCCGCCTGACCGATGCCGGGGTACCCCCAGCGGAGCGAGGGGGCGGACGAGCGGCTGAGGAAGGCGGCAATCAGGCTCCGCTGCGTGACCCGCCACGCATGTGCATCCCACTACGCCAGGCCCGGCGGGTCCCGTCGTGAATCGCACAACCGTGGCCGTTATCAGCTCAGGTAGCGCGCAATGCCCGTCTGCCCGGTCGGGGTGAGCGCATAGGTGCCCCGCTCCACCCGCTCGAACCAGCCGTAGTAGTCCTTCTGCATGATCTTCGCCGCGTTCGGCACGTCGGCGTTGGCCCGCATCTGGGCCAGCTTCATCGGCCCGTCGCGCAGCAACTCGGCGCACCGGACTGCCTCCTGGCGGTAGGCGGTGATCATCGGCACCCGGGTCGACGAACCGCCGAGGTTCGGGTCACCCACGCGCCGGGCGTGCTCGCCGAGCAGGCGGCCGACCTTGCGCTTGTTCTTGCGCGGCGCATAGGGAGCCGGGTCCACCAACACGTCGGCGCGGCGGCCCGTCACCGAGATCAGGCCCAGTCCCAGCCGGCGGCACAGTTTGGTGATCTCCTTGCTCTGCTTCGGGATTCGCCCGACCGCCAGATACACCGTGTCGGTCAGCGCCAGTCTGTCCACCCCCTGCAGCAGCAGGCCGAGGCTGAAGGCGTTCTTGAGTTCGACGATCACGGGAGGCTCGTCGCCTCGGACGCCGACGACGTCGCAGTGCGCGATCTCGCCCTTGACGACATACCCCTGGCGTTCCAGGAGCGCCTTGACCGGCGGGTAGAGGTCGCTTTCCAGCGGCATGCCGAGCAGGCTAGCCGAATCCCTTGCGCGGGTGTGGGATGCGCCGGTGTGGGGCGCGTGGGGTCAGTTCAGCCGGATCGAATCGATCAGCACCGGCTGTGCCGGTTTGCCGTCGAGGTTGCCGCCGGTGACGCCGGCCGCGGCGATCTCGTCGACCGTGACCAGTCCGGTCTCGTCGATGGACCCGAAGACCGTGTACGTCGGGGGCAGCCGGGAATCGGCGTAGACGATGAAGAACTGGCTGCCGTTGGTGTCCATTCCCGCATTCGCCATCGCAAGCGTTCCCCGCGGGTACAGCAGCGTTTTCGACAGGGCGGGATCATCCGGCGGGTACTGATTGGTGGGGTATTCGTTGGTGAACTCGTAACCGGGGCCGCCGGCACCGGTGCCCGTGGGATCGCCGCACTGCAGCACTGACAGCGAGTTGTTGGCGGTCAGCCGATGGCACGGCGTGTCGTCGAAGAAACCCTGCTGGGCGAGGCTGACGAAACTGTTGACCGTGCACGGCGCCTGGCCGTTGTTCAGTTCGAGCCCGATGCTGCCGTCGTTGGTGGTCATGGTGAGCGACACGGTTTCCGGGTCGGTCGGCACGGCGCCACTGCGGGGCGGTTCGGCGGGCTTGCTGGCGGGCGAGTCCGTGGCCGGGTAGACGCAGGCCGCTCCGAGGCCGGCAGGCGGATCGAATGCCGGCAGTGCGGCCGGGGCCGGCCGGGCCGCCGCCGGTGGGGGATCGTTGAGTTGGTTGAGGCGATCGAACTCGTTGCCCACCCACGCGAAGAACATGGCTGAGGCCACCACCGAGATCACCGTGACGACCGTCAGTGAGTACCCGACGATCAGCCCGGCGACCGCGAGTCCGCGGCCTTCCTCGCCGGAGCGCCTGATCTGTGACAGTGACAGGTGGCCGAAGATCACCCCGAGTGGCGCACACAGGACCGCGCAGATGATCGAGGCGATCGCGAGGCCGTTGGTGGGCTTCGGAGGCTGCGGCGGGACCTGCTGGTACGGCCCGGGCCAGGGGTGCGGCGGCGGGGTCCACTGCGGCGGGTCCGGCGGCAGACCGTAGGCAGGGGGGACCGTCATCGCTGCTTAATCCAGCGCAAGCGTCTTGATGAGCACTTCCTGTGCCGGCGGCCCATCCGCGCCGCCACCTTCGACACCGGCCTCGCCGATCTTGTCGAGCGTGCCCAGTCCGGTCTCGTCGATGGTGCCGAACACCGTGTACTGCGGGGGCAGCTGCGAATCCTCGTAGACGAGGAAGAACTGGCTGCCGTTGGTTCCGGGTCCGGCGTTGGCCATGGCCAAGGTGCCGCGCGGATAGAGCACCGGCTGCTGGATGCCGGGATCGTTCTCCGGGTACTGGTCGGTGGGGTATTCGTTGATGAATTCGTAGCCGGGGCCACCGGTGCCCTGGCCGGTCGGGTCACCGCACTGCAGCACCGCGAGCGACGGCGACGTGGTGAGGCGATGGCACGGCGTGTCGTTGAAGTAGCCCTGCTGCGCCAGGCTGGCGAAGCTGTTCACGGTGCACGGCGACTTCGCGTTGTCGAGCTGCAGCCCGATGTTGCCTTGCGAGGTGGTCAGACTGGCGCTGACCGTGGCGGGCTCGGTGGGCACCTTGCCGGTGCGCGGCGGGGTGTTCTTCTTGCTCGCTGCTTCGGCTGCCGGGTACTGGCAGTCGGCGCCCAGGGCGGCCGACGGTGTGAACTCGGGGAGCCGGCCCGTGGCCGGGGGCGCGGCGACCGGCGCGTCGGACGCCGACGACGTTTCGGTGGAAGAGGCGGAGGCGGTGCTGCTGCTGGAATCGCGTTGGGTGATCACGATTGTCGCGACGATGGCCAACACGACCACCACGCCGGCCACTGCTCCGCCGATGATCGTCATCTGCCGACGTTTCTTCGCCTGCTCTTCGCGCCGCTGCAACTGCCGCTCCAACTTGCGCTTGGCTGTCTCACGTCGTTGTTCGTTCGTGGGCACCGCCGACGACCCTTTCTTCCGGTTCGTACCTGTTCCCGCCCGGCCCTGGCCGGGCGTGGCAGTTTCATCGTTGGCACCGAGTGTGCCAGCCCGTGGCTGGTGGATCACTGTCGACCCGCGTGAACCCACCTGTGGGTTGCAGGTGAGAAACTGGACGGTGTGCTGATCACCGGCTTTCCCACAGGACCGGGTGAGGCGAACTGCTACCTGGTGGCCGGCGCTCCCCGAACGGCTGCGCTCGTCATCGATCCGGGGGACGAGGCGGTGCTCACATTGGAGTACTACTTCGAGGTCAACGGCTTCGTCCCGGCCGCGGTGCTACTGACCTGTGGGCACGCCGCACACGCGGCGTCGGCGTTCGAACTGGGCGCCGGGTGGGACATCCCCACCTACGTTCACCCCGCCGACCGGTCACTGCTCGCCGAGTTGGGGGATCGGCAGCCCGAGAACCTCATCGAGGTGCTCGGCGGCGATCGACTCGCCGTCGCCGATATCCTCGTCGCCGTCGACCACACCCCCGGTCACACACCGGGGTCGGTGGTCTACCGGGTGGAGGCCGACACCGATGAGGGGCTGGTGCCGGTGGCCTTCACCGGCGACACCCTGCTCGACCCCGGGCTGGGTGCCCGCGGTGACCAGCAGCAGACCAGATCGGTGATCGAAAAACTGATGGTGCTCGACAACAAGACCGTGGTACTACCGGGCCACGGCCCATCCACCACCATCGGCGAATGCCGGCGGTCCGACCCGAAATTGCAGGAGATGTGAGCGAATTCAAGGCGCCGAAGGGCGTCCCTGACTACCTGCCGCCGGACTCGGCGCAGTTCGTCGCCATTCGTGACGGGCTGCTCGGCGCCGCCCGCCGGGCCGGCTACGGCGATGTCGAACTGCCCATCTTCGAGGACACCGCGCTGTTCGCCCGAGGGGTGGGTGAATCCACCGATGTGGTGTCCAAGGAGATGTACACCTTCGCCGACCGCGGCGACCGGTCGGTGACGCTGCGTCCCGAGGGCACCGCCGGCGTGATGCGGGCGGTGATCGAGCACGGTCTCGATCGTGGGGCGTTGCCGGTGAAGCTCTGCTACTCCGGACCGTTCTTCCGTTACGAGCGACCGCAGGCCGGTCGCTACCGGCAGCTGCAGCAGGTGGGTCTCGAAGCCATCGGTGTCGACGACCCCGCGTTGGATGCCGAAGTGATCGCCGTCGCCGACGCCGGGTTCCGGTCGCTGGGGCTCGACGGCTTCCGGTTGGAGCTCACGTCGCTCGGCGATGACAGCTGCCGGCCGGCCTATCGGGAACTGCTGCAGGATTTTCTGTTCACTCTCGACCTCGATGAGGCGACGCGGGCCCGTGCGCAGCTCAACCCGCTGCGGGTGCTCGACGACAAGCGGCCCGAGGTGCGGGCCATGACGGCGGCTGCGCCGCTGATGCTCGATCATCTCTCCGAAGCGGCCAAAGCCCACTTCGACCTCGTGCTCGCGCACCTGGACCGGCTCGGCGTGCCGTATGTGATCAACCCGCGGATGGTTCGCGGGCTGGACTACTACACGAAGACGACGTTCGAGTTCGTACACGACGGACTGGGCGCTCAGTCCGGGATCGGTGGTGGCGGTCGTTACGACGGTCTGATGCGGCAACTCGGCGGCCAGGATCTCTCTGGTATCGGATTCGGTCTCGGAGTGGATCGCACCCTGTTGGCGCTGCGGGCCGAGGGCAAGAGTGTCGGTGCGACCAGTCGGGTGGACGTGTTCTGTGTGCCGCTGGGGGAGCAGGCCAAGCTCGAACTGGCAGTGGTGGCAGCCGCTCTGCGCGGTGCCGGAGTCCGGGTGGACCTTGCCTACGGGGATCGTGGCATGAAGGGCGCCATGCGTGCCGCCGACCGATCGGGCGCGTCCGTCGCGGTGGTGGCCGGCGACCGGGATATCGAGGCCGGCACCGTCGGTGTCAAGAACCTGTCCACCGGCGAGCAGGTGGACGTGCGCGCCGATGCTCTCGATCACGTTGTCGCCGAGGTACTTTCCCGCCTGGGCCGCTAGACGTTGGCCGCCCGCTGGGTGGTCTTGCCACAAAGTCGCAGTGGCAGAACTGGTTTCGTGCACGGCGCAGTCTCGATGCTGCTGGCTGCGGCTACCTGAACGGCGGACGGCCGAGTGGCCGAAATGGCTGCGAGATCGAGCAATGGTTCGTGTTGGCCTGCTGGTCCTGACTGCCGCTGCTGAAAGAATCCACCAAACGAACTGAATTCAAACAAACGTGGTCATGCAGGTTTGGCAATTGTCGGCGGCAACGAAACCGAGGCGTTGCGTAGTCCGTCATTCGATGAATCCGAGCTGTCGGCAACGTAAAGTCTGAGAATACCCGGGAAGAGCCAACGCCTCGTTGCACCGGTTTCCCGGGTGGTGGAGCAACTGCCGGAAAGGGTGTCGTACCAGTTGGGAAGCCATGGCGGGGGTTATCATAAAACCTTCGGGGCGAATGGTCATCTCGTTACCTGAGAAATGAACTGGTCCATTTCAATCCCTATCGAGGAACTAGTTCCGAACTAGTTCCTCTAGATCCAAAAGGATGCAGATCTATTCTGCAGCAAATTTACCTGCTTGTATCTATCCTCACGCACGGTCCCGTGTTAGCGTTCGGCCAAGAGGTGACTCGCATCCGAAATCCCAATGGAGAGATCGGCAGCGGTCGGTCTGTGCTTGGGGACATGGGGCGCACGGAAAGGTGGGGGCGATGGTTGCTATCGATCCTTCGATTCCTGCGCACGTCCCTGCGCACGTGGGGTCGGCAGAGCGGCCGAGTGCGCCGATCGGTGTGCACCGAGCGTTTCCCCCGGGTTCAGATCGGTTGCCCGGATACGGTTGCCTGACAACACAGTTCAGTGCGACGACGGCCCAGATACCGGCCGAGGGTCGCAGGCGCGGCGAGGTCGGTCCGGGAACTGTGTTCGTCTACTCAGGCGAGGGTTCGCAGTGGGTGGGCATGGGCAGGCGGCTGCTGACCGAGGAGCCGGTGTTTGCCGCCGCGATCGCCGATCTGGAACCCTGCTTCGTCGAGCACGTCGGTTACTCGCTGGAGCAGGCGCTCACCGCCGGAGAACCGGTGCACGGAACTGCGCGCGTGCAGCCAGTGCTGATGGGCTTGCAGCTGGCGCTGACGGCGTTGTGGCGGTCCTACGGTGTGCATCCCGACGCGGTGATCGGTCACTCGATGGGGGAGGTGAGTGCGGCCGTCGTCGCCGGCGGATTGAGCACCGTCGACGGGCTACGGGTGATCGCCGCCCGCGCGCGGCTGATGTCACGGGTGGACGGCCGGGGGGCGGTGGCACTGCTGAAGCTGGATCCCACCGGCACCGAGGCGCTGCTGGCCCGTTATCCCGGAGTCAGCATCACCGAACACCTGTCACCTCGTCAGACCGCGGTAGCCGGTGCGCCGCGACAGGTGGACGACGTCATCGACGCTGTGATCGCGGCCAGTCGGCCCGCCCGACGCGCCAGCGTGGAGGTGGCCTCCCATACCCCGGTGATGGATGCGATCCTGCCGGAGCTCGGGGCCGCGCTCGCCGGATTGTCTCCCGCGGACCCCGCACTGCCGTTCTTGTCATCGGTGGTCGATCCCGGTGAACGGGTAATCCTCGACGCCGGCTACTGGATGGCCAATGTCCGCCAACCGGTGAGGTTCAGCCGTGCCGTCCTCGCCGCCGCCCGCGCGCACGCCACGTTCATCGAGATCAGCCCGCACCCCCTGCTGACCCGGGCGATCACCGAGACTCTGGCGGGCGCCCCGCACCACAGCGTCGGCACGCTGACACGCGACGGTGATGACACGTTGGCCTTCCACACCAACCTCGACGCCGCCCATACCGTGCGCCCACTCTCGACCACCCCGTGGCACCACACCCGGCAGTGGGTTCACTCGTGACGCAGCCAAATCCGACGACGAACCCGTCAGACCCCAACTAGGAAGGTGGAACCGTTATGTCGAAAACAGTTGGGGGATCGGTTGAATTCCCTGTCTCGGTTGATCACGTCTTCTCCGCGTTCGCCGATGAGAATTACTGGATGAGCAGGATGTCGGCCTACGGTGGCAACAGCGCGCTGGACGCGTTGGTGGTCGATGCCGACGGCACGGTGCGGGTCAGTGTCGTCCAGGATCTGACGCACCTGTTGCCCGCGCTGATCGCGAAGCGGTATCCCCGGGACTTCATGGTGGTACGGACGGAGACGTGGCAGCGCTTCGACGGTTATCGCGTCGGCGGCCAGGTCACCGTGGTCGTCGAAGGCGCACCCGCGTCCGGTGATGGAACCGCACTCCTGGTGCCCTCGGGCGATGGGTCCCGCCTGGACTTCGTGGCCGCGGTCAACTGCGGTGTCCCCTTGCTGGGGAGGCGGGTGGAGAGCCGTCTCGCGTCCCAGCTCGACGACGATATCCAAGAGATTCAGCGATTCACCACCAGATGGATCGCCGATCAGGTGTTCCGCAGCCACGAGGCGCCGGGGTAATCCGGTCTGAACGATCGATCCGCTCAGTCCAGATCTGCTGCTGCCGGCGGCGGTCGGTGTATGTGGTCATCCAGCACGTCGTTGAGATTGCCGGCCGAGCCTCCGAACACCGTGCCGTACAACAGAACACGGTCACCGACCGGCGTCGCCGCCACCAAGCTCGACGCCGCCGAACCCAGACGAGGCCGTCGTTCGAACCGCACGTGGTCCAGCGGCGCCACGATCTCGCCGTGTTCATCCCGATACACCCACTGCTCGCGATCGAAGGTGGCGACCGGCGCGATATCGCTCAACGGGGTCAGTCGCGTGTGGCGAAGAGACCTGGTGGCCATCAACATGCCTGCGCCTGCCACCATTCCGATCAGCAGCAGTGCCGCGCCGGCGGGTACGGCCGGGCCCGTCAGGGAACCCATGACAGCGTAGAACATCGACACTGTTCCGATGCCGCCGCAGACCAGGGTCAGCACCATCAGCACGAAGGCGGTCAGCTCAGAAGGGCCACGGCCACGATCGATGACCAGAATCCGTGGCCCGTCCTCGGCAATCACCAGTCGTCCGTTGTCGGCGATGATGCAGGGCTCGTCCGGCATGGTCATGAGGGCGGTGCGACACCTCGAACGACCGCGTTGAGCACGTCGTCGCTGTTGCCGATGCCGCCCTCAAAAGGGTTGCCCCGCTTGAGCACAAGGACCCCGTTCGGCGTGACCGCGACGAGCTTGGGGGAGCTGGACCCCACCTGGAAGCGCTTCTCGAAGGTGATCCGGTCCAGCTGCAGGAGCGCGCCGCCGGCAACGGTGAACAGGTTCAGTTTGCGGTCCAGGACCGCGACGGATCGGCAACTGCCGAGTGGCTGATTTCGGCGACGGGTGATCCGGCGTACCACCATGGTGACCACGGCAGCCACGGCCAGGCCGGCAACGACGAAGATCCCGCCGAGAATCCGCGACGACGACCCGGTGGCGAGGGCCACGACGCCGAAGCCGCCGACCACCAGGGTGAGCACGCCGAGCACGAACGCCAGGATCGTCAATCCGCCGGTGGCGCGGTCGATGACATTGACCCGCCGGCCGTCGTCGGTCACCACGAGGCCGCCGGTGTCGGCGAGGATGCGGGACGGGGCCGGTGCAGTCATGACCTGCAGCCTGCCATCGTCCCCGCCACGAGCGTGCGCAAACTACGCGATTTCCGTGGCGAGTCGACCGGGAACGCGCCCCCTCGCGGTATGGACTAGATGGCCATGGCGGCGCGCACATCGGCTTCCGAGGCCGAACCGCCCGTGCCACTGGTGGTGACCCGGCCCGCCTCGAGGATGTAGTACCGCTGCGCGGACTCCAGTGCGAACCCGATGTGCTGCTCCACCAGCAGCACGCCGAGATCACCTCGGGCGGTCAGTGCGGTGATCGCCTCCTCGATCTCGTGGACCACCGACGGCTGGATGCCTTCGGTGGGCTCGTCGAGAATCAGCGTCTTGGGGCTGGTGATCAGCGCGCGTGCGATCGCCAGCTGCTGGCGTTGCCCACCGGAGAGCAGACCGGCCCGACGGGTCAGCAGTTCCTTGAGTGCGGGAAACAGATCGAGTTGCTCGTCGATCAGCTGCTTACCGTTCTTGCGACCGTCGGCCACCACCTGCAGGTTCTCCGCGGTGGTCAGCTGGCCGAACGACTGCTGCCCCTGCGGCACGTAGGCGAGCCCGCGGGCCACCCGGGCCGAGGGACGCAGCTTGGTGATCTCCTCACCGTCGAAGAGCACCTTGCCCGAGTTGCACTTCAGCAGCCCCACCGCAGCCCGGAGCAGCGTGGTCTTGCCTGCGCCGTTGTGGCCCATCACCGCGGCCACCCCGTCGGTGGGTACCTCGAGGGTCACTCCGTGGATCACCTCGGAGCGGCCGTAGCCCGAATGCACATCAACCAGTTGCAGCATTACGAGGCCTCCGTCTCGTCGATGAGTTCCTCCGGGATGCCGTCCGCACCGGCGGCAGCGGTGCCCAGATAGACCTCTTGGACCTTCGGGTTGGCCTGCACCTCGGTGACGGTGCCCTCGGCGATCACCTGGCCACGTGCCAGCACGGTCACCGACGTCGCGAACTCCCGCATGAAGTCCATGTCGTGCTCCACGACCACCACGGTGCGTTCGGCACCGATGCGGCGCAACAGGTTTCCGGTTTCTGCGCGTTCCTCGGTGCTCATGCCTGCCACCGGTTCGTCGAGCAGCAGCACGTCGGCGTTCTGCACCAGCAGCATGCCGATCTCGAGCCACTGTTTCTGACCATGGGCCAGCACCCCGGCCGGCTTGTCGGCGAGATCAGCCAGACCGGTGATCTCCAACGCCTCCTGAATGGACGGCAGGATCGATGAGCGCCTCTTCAGCAGCGTCCACCACGACCGGTCGGCGCCGGCCGCGATGTCGAGATTCTGCAGGACCGTGAGCTTTTCGAAGACACTCGCGGTCTGGAACGTGCGTCCCACTCCGAGCTTGGCGATCTGATGGACCTTCTTGCCCAGCAGTTCCCTGCCGGACTTGTTGATCGATCCCGTCGCCGGCGTCAGCCCGGTGATCGCGTCGATGACCGTGGTCTTGCCCGCACCGTTGGGTCCGATCAGGAACCGCAGATCACCCTGGAACAACGTGAGATCGACGTTCTGCACGGCTTTGAATCCGTCGAAATCCACGGTGAGTCCGCGGACTTCGAGGTACTGCGTGCCCATGCCGACATTGCCGCCGACTTTGGGTTCGGGCAGCGTCATGATGGCGCACCCACTTTCTCGTTCTCGGACTTCGGGTCGGGATCAGGGTCGGCGTCGGGTTCGTCGGCGGCTTTCTTACGCCGCTTCAGGAACACCGCCAGGCCGGCGAACCCGGCCGGGAAGAACCCGACCACGACGATGAACATCAGGCCCTGGGCGTAGGTCCACTCCGACGGGAAGCGCTCGGAGAACAGTGTCTGCGCGTACGCGACACCGATGGCGCCGAGTACGGGCCCCAGCAGCGTGGTGCGGCCGCCGATTGCCACTCCGATCAGGAACGCTATCGACGGCAGGATGCCCACCTGCGAGGGTGCGATGAACCCGACGATCGGTGCGAACAGTGCACCGGCGATGCTGGCGAGCAACGCCGCCACGGTGTAGGCCACCACCTTGATGTTGGCGGGGTCGTAGCCGAGGAAGCGCACCCGCTCCTCACCGTCACGCACCGCGACCAGCAGCTCGCCGTAGCGGCTCTGCATCAACTGGCGCACCACCGCCACGACCACCAGCAGCACACCGGCGGCGATGAAGTACAGCATCTGCCGGTTCACCGGATCGTTGAGGTTGAACCCGAAGAAGGTGCGGAATCTGTTGAGCCCGTTGGACCCGCCGAGCCCGGTCTGCCCCACCAGCAGAATCGCCAGCGCAGCTGCCAGTGCCTGCGACAGGATCGCGAAGTAGGCACCCTTGACGCGGCGCTTGAACACACCGAGCCCCAGCGCCGCAGCGATGGCCGTCGGAATGACGACGATGGCCAGAATTGTCACCAGGGGAGAGGCGAAAGGTGCCCAGTAGCCGGGCAGTTCGCGGGTGCCCTGGATCTGCATGAAGTCCGGTACCGCATCGCCGGCGATCTCGGCGTCGGCGATCTTGAGGTGCATGGCCATGATGTAGCCACCGAGGCCGAAGAACACGCCCTGGCCCAGCACCAACATGCCGCCGCGGCCCCACGCGAGTCCGATGCCGACCGCGACGATCGCGAAGCACAGGAATTTCCCCAGCAGGCTCAGCCGAAAATCCGACAAGACGGCGGGAGCGATACCGAACAACACCACTGCGGCGACACCGAACCCGGCCCAGGTCTGCCACCGACCGAGTACCTGTGTCTTGCTTTTCGGCGTCACACCAGGCTCCTTGTCCGCACGGTGAACAGGCCCTGAGGTCGGACCTGCAGGAAGATGACGATGATCACGAACAGGATCACCTTGGCCAGCGAGGCGGTGGTGTTGAACTCGATGAACGAGTTCAAGAAGCCCAGCGCGAAGGCGGCGATCACCGTGCCCTTGATCTGGCCGAGGCCACCCACCACGACCACCAGGAACGCATCGATGAGATAACTCTGACCGATCGTCGGACTGGTCGAACCGATCAATGTCAGGGCCACGCCGGCCACACTGGCCAGACCCGACCCGATGAAGAACGTGGTGATGTCGGTGCGGCGCGACGAGATGCCGCTGGTTTCAGCGAGATCGCGGTTCTGCACGACAGCCCGGATGCGCCGGCCCATCGGGCTGACCTTGAGCACGATGGCCAGCACCGTCACACAGACGATGGCCAGCACCATGATGAAGATCCTGGTCTTGGGCACCACGGCGCCCAGAATTTCCATGCCGCCGGACAACCACTCCGGGGCGATGACGTTGACCGCGGGCGCACCGAAGATGTCGCGGGCCACCTGCTGCAGGATCAGGCCGACGCCGAAGGTCACCAGCAGCGTGTCCAGCGGGCGGTCATACATCCGCTGGATGAGCGTGACCTCCAGCAGGACACCGAGAGCGCCGCCCACCACGAACCCGACGACCAGCGAAAGAATCAGGGACACACCGGCGCTGGAGAAGATCTGCTGCACCACGTAGGCGGTGTAGCAGCCCGCCATGATGAACTCGCCGTGCGCCATGTTGATGACGCCCATCTGACCGAACGTCAATGACAAACCCAGTGCAGCCAACAACAGGATTGAGCCGAGGCTCAATCCTGTTGTCAGCTGTCCGATGAGGACATCCATCTAGTTGTGCCTCAGCCCGAAAGGCCGGCGGCCCACGGGTAGGACTTCAGGAACGGATCCGGCTCGATGGGGCCGGGGGATTCCCAGATGGTGTAGATCAAGCCGTCGGGCCGGATCTCGCCGATGCGGGCGGTTTTGGTGATGTGGTGGTTCTCGCCGTCGATGGTGACCAGACCCTCGGGGGCGTCGAACGTCACGCCGCCTGCGTTGTCCTGGATCTCCTTGACGCCGAACGACTTCGCCTTCTCGACGGTGTTCTTCCACAGGTACACCGAGGTGTAGGCGGCTTCCATCGGATCCGACGTCGGTTTGTTGGCGCCGTAGGCCGCCTTGTACGCGTCGACGAAGGCCTTGTTCACCGGGGTGTCGATGGTCTGGTAGTAGTTCCACGCCGTCAGCTGACCGACCACGTTCTCGATGCCGATGCCGCCGACCTCTTCTTCGGCGATGGACACCGACACCACCGGCATGGCCTGCGGGGTCAGTCCCACGTTCTTGTATTCGCGGAAGAAGGCGACGTTGGAGTCACCGTTGAGGGTGTTGAACACCGCGTCGGCGTCCGCGGTGCGGACCTTGTTGATGATGGTGGAGAAATCGGTCGAGCCGAGCGGGGTGTAGTCCTCGCCCTTGATCTCGATGCCGTTGGCCTCCGCGTACGCCTTGATGATCCGGTTCGCCGTCTGCGGGAACACGTAGTCACTGCCCACCAGGTAAAGGGACTTGACGCCCTTCTCCTTCAGGTAGTCCAGCGCAGGCACGATCTGCTGGTTGGTGGTGGCACCCGTGTAGAAGATGTTGGGGGAGGACTCCAGGCCCTCGTACTGGACGGGGTAGTACAGCAGCGAGTTGGCGCCTTCGAACACTGGCAGCATCGCCTTGCGGCTCGAGGAGGTCCAGCCGCCGAACACCGCGGCGACACAGTCGCTGCTGATCAGCTTCTCGGCCTTCTCGGCGAACACCGTGGGCTCGGAGGCGCCGTCTTCACCGATGAGTTCGATCTGCTTGTCGAGCACACCGCCTGCAGCGTTGATCTCGTCGACAGCCAGCTTGATGGAGTCGCGCACGGTGACCTCGGAGATCGCCATGGTGCCCGACAGAGAGTTGAGCGAGCCCACCTTGATCGATGAGCCTTCGGTGTCGACGCACGATTCGGCGCCACCAGCCGCCTCGGTGTCCGTAGCTTTGCTACCGCAGCCGCTGAGGATCAGGCTGGTTGCGAAGACCACGCTTCCCGCTGCAAGTGCCGATCGTTTCAACGAGTTGCGATGGAGACGCACAGATCCGCGCATCGAGTGCCTTTCGTAACAAGGAGTCACGGCTCACAGAGGTGAATGCCCATGTGGGCGAGTCGTGAGCCGAAACGGCACCCCCCGCGGGTGCCGAATCGGGACGCTATGTCCGTTATGTTTCTGTGAAATATCTGTGTGTCACGAACACGTTAACCTGGTGGACAGGCGGGGTTTTTGCGTTGTTAAACAGCTCGGCTAGCTGCTTAGCTGACGACGCAGAGGGGTGTACGTGGCCCCCGAAAGTCGATGTAACGATCAGGTAGCGTCGCCAGATATGACCATCATGGGAAAAGCGACATTCACAGTCGGGGCAGCTGCTCTGCTCGCGGCTGCAGGCATCGCGGGCTCGCATGGCGTGGCCGGTGCAGAACCCGAAGCAAGCGTTCCGAACGTCCGGTACACGCTGGTCTCCGCGGGTGCCTACGAGTTCGACCTGTTCTACCTGACCTCTCAGCCGCCCAGCATGGAGGCCTTCAACGCCGACGCGTACGCCTTCGCCAAGCGTGAGAAGGTCAGCCTCGCACCGGGTGTGCCCTGGGTGTTCGAAACCACGATGGCGGATCCGCAGTGGGCGATCCTGACCGCCAGCAGCACCACCCGCGGCGGACAGGCGGCGCCGAACGCGCACTGCGACATCGCGGTTGACGGCCAGATCCAGTCGGGTAACGACAACCCCTACAACGTGCGGTGCCAGCTGTCTCAGTGGTGACGCCCCGCTGATACGGGCGCGCTCAACCGGCAAACACGTAGACCCACGCCCATCCGCCGGAGCGCAACGGGACCTCCATGCGCCGGTAGTCGTCCACCTCGTAGGCGTCGGCGGCGGCCAGGTCGGCGGCGTCGACCTCCAGCGCGGTGCCCTCGATCGCGGCATCGGCGCGGGTGCTCGGCCGCAGTATCGGGTGGCGGTCGCTGCCACTGGTCGTGATCACCTGGGGGTCGGTGATGGTCACGTGATCGAGGTCGAATCCCACGATGGCGTCCGGGCGGCCGGACAGTTCGCGGCCGAACACCGCCAACTGCACATCGCGCTGACGCAGGGTTCCGTACGAGAACAGCAACTCGCCCATGGGTATCAGTCCACCAGTTGTCCTACGTCCACCAGGCCGGTCAGTGCAGCCGGCAACGGGCCCTGGTGGAGAACGCCGAGGCGTTGGGTGGCGCGGGTCAGCGCGACGTAGAGTTCGGCGGCGCCGCGGGGACCTTCGGCGATGATCCGCTCCGGTTCCACCACCAGCACGGCGTCGAATTCGAGGCCCTTGATCTCCGACGGCCGCACCGCTCCTGGCACGCCCGCCGGGCCGATCACGATGCTGGTGCCCTCACGTGCGGCCTCATCGTCGACGAATCGCTGTACCGCAGACGGAATTTCGTCGGCGGTCACCTGCTGCGCCCACGGTCGGACGCCACTGGCCCGCACCGACTCCGGTGGTTGTACCTCGGGTGCGAATTCGGCGAGCACCGAGGCGGCGACGGTCATGATCTCGGCCGGCGTGCGGTAGTTCACCGACAGCGACCGGTATTTCCAGCGGCCCGGAACGTAGCGGTCCAGCATGTCGCCCCACGCCGATGCGCCGGCAGCCGACCGCCGCTGCGCGAGATCGCCGACGACGGTGAAGGATCTGCTGGGGCAGCGCCGCATCAGCACCCGCCAATCCATTTCGGACAGCTCCTGCGCCTCGTCGATGACGACGTGGCGGTAAGTCCAATCCCGGTCTGCGGCAGCGCGTTCCGCGAGATCCCGGATATCGCGTTCTTCGAACCGCTCGGCGAGGCCCTCGGCATCCAGCATGTCCTGGGCCAGCAGGCGGTCCTCGTCGTCCATCAGTTCCTCGCGGCTGACCATCGACTCCAGTACGCCCGCGGCATACGCGGTCTCGATCCTGCGCGCCTCCTCGGCGGCACGGTCGGCGGCCTCATCGGCGCCCAGCAGATCCACCAGCTCGTCCAGCAAAGGCACGTCCGACACCGTCCAGGCATCACCCTGAGTGCGCAGCAGCGCCTGGCTAACGCCGGCGGCGCGCAGCCGCTCCGGTGACGTATAGAGCTGGGCCAGCAGCTGTTCCGGGGTGAGCAGCGGCCAGAGTGCGTCGAGGGCAGCGGTGAAGCCGTCGTGGTCGGCGAGCTCGTCGAGCAACTCGGCCCGCACATGCTCCCAGGCAGCTTTGTCGTCGCGGGTCAACCAGCCCTTGCCGATCTTGGCGATCGCCCGTTCGGTGAGCACCCAGGTGACGACATCGATGAACTCGGCCCGGGCCTTGTTGTGCGGCAAGTCTTTGGCGCGCGCCTCTTCGCGCGCCCACTGCGCGGTCTCGGCATTGATCCACACCGTGACGTCCGCCAACTTGATCGGCAGCGGATCCTCCGGCAGCTGCTGGCGATCGGCGACCGCGGCCGCCAGCACGTCCAGCATCTTGAGCGAGCCCTTGAGCCGCGCGGCCTCCGGGGTGTCTTCGGCGGAGACCTGCAGCCCGGGCACCAGCGTGCCGGTGGTCTGGAACACCACGTTGGATTCACCCAGGGACGGCAGCACATGGCCGATGTAGTCGAGGAACGCCGGATTGGGTCCGACCACGAGCACACCGTGGCGTTCGAGCCCTTCGCGCCGCGTGTAGAGCAGGTAGGCGAGCCGGTGCAGCGCCACCACGGTTTTGCCGGTACCGGGTCCGCCTTCGATCACCAGGACCCCGGCATGATCGAGTCGGATGATCTCGTCCTGCTCGGACTGGATGGTCGCGACGATGTCGCGCATTCCGTCGCCCCGGGGGGCGTTGACGGCCGCCAGCAGGGCGGAGTCGTTCGGGCCGCCGCGGGCGCCGTGGCCGTCGCCGAGAGCTATCTCGTCGGGGCGGCCCAGGGCTTCATCGGTGAATCCGAGCACCCGGCGTCCGAGGGTTTCGAACTGGCGGCGCCTGCGCATGCCCTCGGGATGGGCGGCGGTGGCGACGTAGAACGCACGCGACGCCGGTGCACGCCAGTCGAGCAGCAGCGTTTCGTAGTCATTGGCGTCGTCGAACAAGCCGATGCGGCCGATGTAGAGCGTCTCGTCGGTGACCGAGTCCAGCCGGCCGAAACACAGACCGTCGTCGGCGACGTCCAAGCGGGACTTCTCGCCGGCCAGCGAACGCACCTCGGCATCACGTGCGACCAGCGATCCGCCGTCCTGGACGTCGATATCGCCCCGCAACGTGGCGCGGTAGCGGGCCTTCACGCGGGTGCGTTCGGCGTCGAGCCGCTCGTAGAGCCCGGCGACATAGGTCTGCTCGGACTGCAGTTCTTCTTCGTACCCTTGCGTAGACACTGAGCGGCCACCGTTCCATTTCCGCAGGTTCTGACTTGGGCCAGCGATTTTGCCCCCGATCAGGAGACGTTCTCCAGTCCCAACGCCGAACTGAGCCTACTGCGTTCCCGGGGGCTGCCATTGACACCGCCGTCGAACGTATGTTCGCATAGGGCATGCGATGGGCAGGCCAGGGCGTGAATGTGGACGACGGGGCCTTGCCGGGTCTGCAGCGAATCGGTTTTGTGCGCAGTGTCCGCACCCCTCAGTTCGACGGGATCACGTTCCACGAGGTGCTCTGTAAGTCGGCGCTCAACAAGGTGCCCGACGCCTCGATGGTGCCCTTCAGTTTCACCGTCAACGCATACCGCGGTTGCTCCCACGCCTGCCGCTACTGCTTCGCCCGGCCGACGCACGAATACCTGGACTTGGACTGTGGCACAGATTTCGACACCCAGGTGGTGGTCAAGACCAACGTGGTCGATGTGCTGCGGCGGGAGCTGGCCCGCCCGAGCTGGAACCGCGAGACGGTGGCGCTGGGCACCAACACCGATCCGTACCAGCGGGCCGAGGGACGTTACGCGTTGATGCCCGGCATCATCGGCGCGCTCGCCGAGTCCGGGACCCCGTTCTCGATCCTCACCAAGGGCACGCTGCTGCGCCGTGATCTGCCGCTCATCGCCCGGGCCGCCACGGAAGTTCCGGTGTCGGTGTCGGTCTCGTTGGCGGTGGGTGATGCCGACCTGCACCGGGAGGTCGAACCCGGCACGCCGAGCCCGCAGGCGCGGCTGCAGCTCATCTCGGCAATCCGCGCCGCCGGTCTGGACTGCCACGTCATGGTGGCGCCGGTGCTGCCGCACCTGACCGACTCGGCCGAACACCTCGACATCCTGCTCGGCCAGATCGCCGAGGCGGGGGCCACGGGGGTCACGGTGTTCGGGTTGCATCTACGCGGTTCGACACGCGGCTGGTTCATGAGCTGGCTGGCCAAGGCGCACCCCGAGCTGGTGGCGCCGTACCGCGAGTTGTATCGACGCGGGGCCTACCTGCCCGAGGAGTACCGCACGGCGCTGCGCCGGCGGGCCGCGCCGCTGGTCGCCAAGTACAGCCTGACCGGCGACCAGCGACGCTTTTCCCGGCCGGCTCAGCCTGTGCAACCGATCGAGGACTTGCAGCCGACGTTGTTCTAATCCTGCTGTGCGGTATGGAACTTCATGACGTCCATATTCCAGTAGCCGCGCATGTTGGCGATCTTGCCCGCCTCGTTGACGTGGTAGGTGAACACGCCGCGCACCTCGCTGGACAAGCCGCCGTCGAATTCGCTGTTCAGGATCAGGATGTGGGCGATCTCAGCCGGTGAGCTGGACGGAAAGGTCTCCTCGCAGGTGATGCGCAGATTGTTCGTGGCGATGTTGGTGTCGTAGAACGCCGAGACGGCGTCTTTGCCCCGCACTCCGGTGCCGTCGGGATTGGTGATGGCTTCACCGATCGGGTCTTCGATCACCACGTCGTCGGCCATCAACCCCAGCCAGGTTTCTTTGTCGTGGGCTTGCACGGCCTGCCACGAGGCCCGGGATGCGGCAAGTGCCGGGGACACCTCGGTGGTGGATTCAGTCATGGTGAACAGACTAACGGGAGTGTTCAGTGCATCCCGCGGTTTGGTTGGACGGTGCTGCGCCGATCAGGTGCGACTACGTT
>JBEVFK010000095.1:0-15001 GCA_040512325.1 Mycobacterium sp.
GCGGCGAGCAGGAGAAGCTGATGGCGTTCTGCCTGGCAGGCGCGCTGAGCTTCAACCTGGCCAATCCCGAAAGTGGGGACAACAGACCGGTTTTCGCGCAGCTGATGCTCGACGAGGCGTTCTCCAAGTCCGACCCGCAGTTCGCTCAGCAGGCGTTGCAGGCGTTCCGCAAGTTCGGCTTCCAGCTCGTCATCGTCGCCACCGTGCAGAACGCCACCACCATTCAGCCCTACATCGACAGTGTGGTGATGGTGTCGAAGAAGGAAGCGACCGGTCGTAATGCCCGGCCCGTCGCCACCGTGGCCACCAAGACCATCTCCGACTTCACCATGCTGCGGCAGGAGATGACCGCGACGGCCGCGGCGGCGCGGGTGCCCGCCGGCGTCTGACGCCTACCGCACGTTCCAGAAGTGGGTGTAGGCCTTGTTGTCGAGGCCGAGGACAAACAGATCCAGGTTGTTCCCGGCCCGCGACACCGCGGCGATGTGTTGGGTCTGGGAGTCGAAGATGTGCTGGCCGGGCAGCGGGAACCAGTCACCGTTCCAATTGCCGTTCCAGAAATGGGTATAGGCCTTGCTGTCGAATCCCAGCACGAACAGATCCAGATTGTTGCGGCCCCGCGAGACCACCGACACCTGCTGCTTCTGATGGTCGAAGATGTGCCGGCCGGGCAGCGGGAACCAGTCACCGTTCCAATTGCCGTTCCAGAAGTGGGTGTACACCCGGTTGTCGAACCCGATGATGAACAGATCGAGGTTGTCCGGGCCCCGTGACACCGCGGCCACGTGCTGGCGCTGGTTGTCGAACACGTGCTGACCCGGCAGCGGGAACCAGTCACCGTTCCAATTGCCGTTCCAGAAATGGGTGTACACCCGGTTGTCCAGTCCGACGACGAACAGGTCCAGGTTGTTCGGCCCGCGGGAGACCGCGGCGATCTGCTGGGTGGTGTGGTCGAACACATGCTGGCCCGGTAACGGGAACCAGTCCTGGTTCCAGCCA
The DNA here is from genome assembly GCA_040512325.1 of Mycobacterium sp. Classification (GTDB taxonomy): domain Bacteria; phylum Actinomycetota; class Actinomycetes; order Mycobacteriales; family Mycobacteriaceae; genus Mycobacterium. Next base: position 1,000 of record JBEVFK010000095.1, read on the forward strand.
CCGTCCGCGCTCCAGAACGTGGTGTAGACGCGGTTGTCGAACCCGATCACGAACAGGTCCAGGTTGTTCGGGGTCCGCGACACCACCGCGACCTTCTGCTTGGTGTGGTCGAAGATGTGCCGGCCCGGCAGCGGGAACCAGTCACCATTCCAATTGCCGTTCCAGAAATGGGTGTACACCTTGTTGTCGAACCCGATCACGAACAGGTCCAAGTTGTTCGGCGTCCGCGACACCGCGGAGATCTGCTGGTGGGTGTGGTCGAAGATGTGCTGACCCGGCAGCGGGAACCAGTCACCGTTCCAATTGCCGTTCCAGAAATGGGTGTAGGCGCGGTTGTCCAAGCCGAGCACGAACAGGTCCAGATTGTTCGTCGCCCGCGACACCGCGGCAATGTGCTGTTTCTTGTTGTCGAAGATGTGCCGGCCGGGCAGCTGGAACCAGTCGGGGAACCAGCCGCCGTACATCGCGTGCACCGCCACCCGATCGCCGAACGACAGACCGTTGCGTTGCCCCATCGTCACCCCCGGCGGCAGCGGCACTTTCGGCACGATGGTGGGCTGGCCGTTGGAGCTGAACGCGGTGGTCGGGTAATGCATGATCGAGCCGAAGTCGTAACCACCCACGTCGTCACCGTCGGTGATGTGTTGGGAGAAGTTGTGCTCCTCGGCATCGGGGATGTTGGCCAGGTTGATGGTGATGAAGTTGTTGCGGTCTTCCCGGCTCTGCTCATGCCACAACCCCGCCGCGTGACCCATTTCGTGAATCACGGTGCCGGTGGGGGCACCGGCGGCGAGGTTGATGTCCTGGCGCCCGCCTCGCATGCCGACGAACGAACTGCTGCCGGTGCTCGGGACGAAGCGGACGTAGTTCGCCTGCCCGGACCGCGGCACGAATCGCACGACGGTATTGGCCGCCCAGTGGTTCACCGCGTCGGTCACGCGTTGCTGATTCGGCAGGTTCGGGTCGATCTCGTAGGGCACCACGGCATTCGGCCATCGCTTCTCCGATCCGGTGACGATGATCCCTCTGTCACCGTCCAGCGGCCCGAGCATGATGTCGCCTTCGAAGATCGCCTGCCCGTCGATCTGGCTGTAGGTGACTTTCTTCTTTCCGTGATTGAGGGTCTGAATGGTCATCGTGCCGGTGCCGGTACCCGAGCGGTACTCGCCGCTGTCGTGATCGGCGACGGTGGCCGCGGCCTTGTTTTCGGTGGTGGTCATTGAGTCTGCTCCCTTTTCCAGTGGACCACTCGCGATGCGCCGCGAGTTGTCTTCCAGTTCAGGATCATTGGCTCAGCAAAGCTCATCGGGCACGCGTAGTCCGGTACTCGACCCGGTTCCTCAGACCACGGTCAGCGGCACCGTGAGGTCGTCGACAGCCCCGGCAGCGGCGACGGGAATCGACTGCGTGGTCAGCAGGTCACCGGCGGCCACCACACCATCGCCGGCCAGGCTGACATGGCAGCGCAGTGAAAGGCGGTTTCCGGTGGGCACTTCCGGCGCGGCGAGGTCGAAGGTGCGGTGTTCGTGCGGCGCCACCACCGTGGCAGGCAGCCGTAGGGACGCGACCACCGGGGCCGGGCTGTCCGCCAGTGAGGTGTCGCGGACTTCGACGATCATCAACGCCGTGGTCGACGGCGCGGCGGCAGGCATGATCACGGTCCCGCGAACCCGTCGCATCACCATGGCATGATCCTGGTCGCAGCCGAGGATGTCGAGGCGAGTAGCGGGCTACTCGTGTGTGGCGCAGCCAGACCTGCGAGCGTGAGTGCGACAGAAGGGGGCCACCATGGCGAATCCATCCTCGTCGGCAGAGCGCACCACGGTGCTGAGGCGGCGTTCGGCGGCGCGCGCCGCGATGTCCGCCGGCAAGCTGGCCGATATCACCGGTCCCGGCATCTCCTCCCGATGGGGTGTCACCGCGACCGACCTCGGGGCGTCAATCGTGGCGCCCAACGGCACGCTGGTCTCGGTCTTCGGCGACACGTTCTCCGGCGACCGGGTTGGTGTCGGTGATTGGCGATCGCCGGTGGTGCTCATCGGTGCCGGCGACGCCAGTCAGCCCATCCGGTACCACCGGGCCGGCGGACCCGATCCCGACTACGCACGGCAGTTGTGGCACTACATTCACGATGACACCGCCCCACGCTGGATCAAGGGTGGAATCAGCACCGTCATCCCGTCGGATCTGCTGCGGGTGGGCGACACCCTGTATCTGCACGCGATCGTCAACCGCGGTTTCCCGAATCCCGTCTGGAGCGAGATCTGGCGATCCGACGACAGCGGGGTCACCTGGACACACCTGGGTGAGAGGGCGAAGTTCCCGGCGGCGCTGCACGGCGGTCACGCCCAGCTGTGGTCCTGGGATTACGACCCCGACGACGGCTGGGTCTATGTGGTGTCGACCGGGTTCCAGCGCGACAAGGGCATCATCTTGCGTCGGGTGCGTCCCGAGCACATCGGTGACATGTTCCGCTACTCCGGCTGGGGCTTCCGCAACGGAACGTGGGGGTGGGACACCGAGCCGACGCCGATCACCCCGGGCGGGGAGACCTGGGGCGAGCTGTCGTTCCGCCGGCTCGACAGCGGGACCTGGATCCTGGGCGGATTCCTGTCGTCGAAGTACGCCCTCGGCTACCGCGTCGTGGACTCCCCCGTGGCCAACATGTTCGACGCTCCCGTCCAGCTGCCCGTCGTCGGGTCCGGCTGGCACGACGAGGATCACGCGGGCAGCCGGGTGGCGCAGCTCTACGGCGGCTATGTCCTGCCCGGATCCAGGCTGGATGTGCCCGGCGGTGTCGGGCTGGTGGTGTCGCAGTGGCACACCAGGGACCACTGGCCCTACCGGGCAATGCAGTTCACCGCGACGCTGCGCGACACCCGGCAGGGACCGGGCCCTCGCCCCGTCGACCCCCGCATTCTCTGACGCGAATCCGCTGCGGCGGCGGCTCATCCCGGGCTATGAAGAGTTATGACCGTGACACTCGACTGGGCGTGGGCGCAGCGGACGGGCGGAAACCTCTCGCCCCGCGAGTACCGACATCTGGTCTGGGTGATTCTGCGCGACGTGCCCAAAGCTCTGGCCGCGGTCCTGCGCTACCGCCTGGGTCGACGCGGGACGGGGCGGACCGATCTGGATCAGTTCCCGGACTCCGAACTCGCCCGCCGCGTGGAGGGTTTCGTCGGTGAGGCGCTGACACCCCATGTGCTGGCCCATTCGTATCGGACGTACTTCCTGGGCAAGGCGCTCGCGCGGCAGGACGGTGCCGACTTCGACGACGAACTGTCGTATCTGGCGGCACTGCTGCACGACCTGCACCTCGAGCATCCGACACCCGGTCGGTGTTTCGCGGTCACCGGGGGCGAGCGCGCGGCCATGTTGTTGACCGAATGGGGCGCCGATACCGTCACCGCGCAGAGTGTGGCAGCGGCGGCGTGCGGGCACGCCACCCCGGGCTCGGATCAGAACCTCAGTGTTCCAGCAGGTTTCGTACTCGCCGGGTCACTGGCCGATGTCGCAGGCCGCCGTCTCGACGAGATCGACCCGTCCTGGTTGGCCGAGCTGCAACGGCGCTACCCGCGACATCACCTCAAGCAGCACCTGGTCCCCGCGCTGCGCTCCGAGGCCGATGCCGTGCCCCACGGGCGGATCCATCTCGCCAACCGGTGGGCGAGCCTGCCCCTGCTGGTGCGCACCGCGCCGTACCCGGAGTAGACGTCAGTCATCCAAATAGTTGGACAGCTCGATCAGGTTGCCGTCGGGGTCGCGGAGGTAGACGCTGCGCAGGGTGCCGTGCGCGCCCGTTCTCGTGACCGGTCCCTCGACAATGGGGACGCCGTGGGCGCTGAGCTGCTCGAGGACCTGGTCGAGGTGATCGTCGACGATCAGGCACAGGTCGGCGCTGCCCGGGGTGGGCTGCGCGGCCTTGGGGTCGAATTCGCGACCGGCCTGGTGCAGGTTGATCTTCGAGGTCCCGAAGTGCAACGCTCTGCGCCCCTCGCCGAACACCTGCGCCTCCATCCCGAGCACCTCGGTGTAGAACCGCACGGTGGCATCGAGGTCGGCGACGGTGAGCACCAGGTGGTCGAGGCGATTGATCCACATGACACCGTTCTACTGCACCTAGGTGTTACTTCACATACGGCGCCAGCAACGACGCCCATCCGTACTCCACCTTGGCGTACTCGTCTTCGCAGGACTCCGCGCGCTCCGGCGGCAACTCACCGCTGTCGACCATGGCGGCGTTGCCCTCCGGGTCGGCGCCATAGGCCCAGCACAGCAGGTTGTACATGCGGGTCTGGTTCAGGGAGTGGCCGCCGGCGAACTGGGACTCGCCCACCTCGCCCTCCTCCTCCCCGAAGGCCCGGAACTCGGCGGCGAAATCGCGGATCACTTTCACCGACTCGGGGTCCACCTGGCCGTTCTCGTCTTCGGCCAACATCACGAAGGCGGCCAGCTGATCGGCCACATCTTCTTCCCGGCCGGTTATCGGCAGGTCGTAGATATCGATCAGCATGTGCCCCACCTCGTGGTAGAAACTGCCGACCTCCACATTCAGTGCCGCATCCACCGGGTCGGCGTCGCCGGCCTCGATGAAGACCGTCTCGGCGAAATCGGCATCCTCGTAACAGATGGTCACCGCTTGATCGCTGGGGCTCCAGTACGCGTTCGGCTCGCCGCACTCCACCCCCAGGAGCTGGACGTCGTTCGGGAGGTTGAACAGGTCGGTGATACTGGCCGCCAGATCTTCCAGCAGCTGCGCGTCTTCGAGAATCCGCCGGCCGTTCTCCGCCTCCGGCGTGGTCGCCTCCTCGTAGGTGGCGGTCATGTCTCCGTCGTCGATGACGGCGTCGACCTCGGCCTCCGTCGTCGACGCGGCAGCCGATTCTGCCGACGGTGATGACGATGCGTCATCCTGTGCGGCACCGCATCCCGTGATCAAGAAGCCCACTACCAACAGCGAAGTCCCGCACCATCGCATCACGATCTGTCCTCCTCTGGGCAGCATCACCTGCAGCAAATGATGGCACAGAGCAGGCACCAGCGCCCGCAACCTCGCTAGATGTCCGCGGGCACGCGCCGCACCACCATCAATTCTCCTTGGACGAGGCCCTTTTCGAGCAGATCCCCGATGAGGGCACTCTGCTTCTCGGCCAGCTGCCAGGAGCGCTCGGCGTGGTGTCGGCTGGACAGTTCCTCGGAGACCGTCTCCACCTGGCCCTGCCACTTCTGGGGGATCGGCGGCATCTCGGCCGTACCGCGGCGGGCCTCGACACGTAACCCGGCCCGGTCGAGGAGCCCGGCCAGCACCTCCTCGGTGGGGAAATGGTTGCCTTCCGGCTGCGCAAACGGTTCCGACGATTTCGCCACGAACACCAGCAAACCGATACGCCCTGGCGCCCGTACCACGCGCCGCAGCTCGGTGAGCAACGGCAACTGCTCAGCCATGGTGCACAGCACGCCCAGAGACCAGGCGACGTCGACGGAGTCATCGGCCAGCGGTAACGACGAGGCGCTGGCTTGCAGCACCGGGTAGCCGAACAGGGTGCGGGCGGCGCGGCAGGCACCTGCTTCGGGCTCGACCAGTACTGGCCGGACCGCGCGCTGCGTCTCGGCATATGCGGCAGGCCCACCGACGCCGGCGCCGCTGTCCAGGAACACCTCACCGGATGCCAACTCGAGGTGTTCGATCAGCCAGTCCAGCGCGGCCGGGCTGCCGCTGCCCCGGCATCCGGCCGGGATGTAGAAGCTGGGCCCTAGGTCGGTCGCCACCTGCGCGGTCCATTCGGCGACCGTGCCGAACTCCGCTTCCATGGCCTCGGTCATGCGGCCAGGTCCGCTCGAATGCGGGCGCCGACCTCGGCCTTGATCCGCGCGCCGATCCGGGTGCCCGCGCCGGACGCGAGCCCGGAGATGTTCACTCCTTCAACCCCGTCGATGGCCAGCAGTGCGCGTGCTTCCGCCACCGCGGCATCGATGCCGGCGGCGACAGGATCCTGCGCGTTGATCACCTGGTCCACGATGTGCTGGTCGAGTTCGAGGCCAGGCAGACCCGAGAGCACCGCGGCCGAGACCGGGTCGGTGAAGACCGCCACGGCGGCCAACACCGGGATCGAGAGCCCTTGGCCACGAGCGGATTTCATGAACTCTGCTACCGCTGCGGGCGACGGTACATGGTTGAGCACGGCAATGCCTGCGCCGGCGCGTTGCTTCTGCACCAGGCGACCCGGCCGCCCCTGGATCGGCGGTGCCGTCGGTGTCTCCGGTGCCGCGGCCGTCATCTCCAACGACGTGGCCAGCGCCAGCAGCCGGGGACCGTCGAGGTCGAAGGTCTGGGTGACGTCCGGGCGCACGTCATAGCCGCGCCCGTCGCCGGTCACACAGAACACGGTCTGCACCCCCATGAGCTTCAGGCCGCGCAATTCCTGTTCGAGGACAACACGATTGCGGTCACGGCACGACAACGTGATCCAGGGTGCGACACCGCTGTCGAGCAGGAGGCGACTGATCAGCGTCGGCGGGAAGTCGGGACGGTTCTGATGCTCACCCACCAGAACGGCGTCACAGGAGGGCGCGAGAATCGCGGCGGTCGCCGCCAGATCCACCGGATCGAAGGGCGTGCAGCTGAAATCGGTGAGGATCAGCGGCACCTGGGCCGCCGACACCGCAGCGACCTCGAGTCCGGACCACGACACCACGTCGGGAAATGCGCAGGGCCCGGGCCGCATCTCGCACTGGTTGTCCGGACGCACTCCGCCACACGGGCCGAATTCCATTCGCTTCGGACAGTCCTCGTCCAAGAGTCCTCCTCGTCAACGCTGCACGAGGGGCCTACCCGTTCGAGCAGCGCTCAACCCACCCGAGCCGGAGACTCCGTGTCCACCCGGTGGCGCACGAGAACCCACAGTGAATCCGCGTCACTGACCATGTCGACCACCTCGCGGTTCACCTCGGGCAACTCCTCAGCTGCCACGGTCCCGTGGCAGACGACGCTGACCGTCACCTCCCCCGCGTCGGCAGTCACCACCAGTCGCGCTGAGACCATGTCCATTCCGAGGACCCGGGCCAGCGGCGCCAACAACTCCGAGAGGTCGTCGCCGTCGAGATCAGGCAGGTCGCCGGCCACCTCGACCGCCACGTCGACATGGCGGGCCTCGGCGGCGTCGATCAACGGCCGGAGGCCTTGCATGACGGCGTTGTCGAAGGAGGCCGCTTGGTCGAACAGGGCACGCAACCGCCCTGATTCGACTCGGGCCTGGCGTTGCAGCCGCTCGTCGACCTCGGCACCGTCGCTGAGGCTCCGCAGCAACGGCATCACGTTGTCGACCAGCTTGGCGTAGCGCCGTTGGTATTCGGCCCGCAGCGCCTGGGCCACCCGCTCCCGACGCCGAAGACGTTGATGCGCCTCGGTTTCCGCCTGGGCATCCTCGCCGGCTTCCCGCATCAGGCCGTTGAACACCAGCGCGAACAACTGCACCGCGAGAATGCTGGCAGTGCCGAGTCCCAGATTGACCACCGCTTCGGCGTCCGGGCTGCGGCCCAATTGGACAGCGGCGGCCACCAGCCAGAAGCCCACCAGGGCCGACGCACCCGCACGCGTGGGCAGTGCCAGCGCCGCAGGCAGAACGCACCAGCCGATCGCATTCTGCACCCAGTGCGCCTGACCGCCGAGCTCGTCGGCGCCGACGAGCATCGACTGGGTGATCGTAATGACCACCAGAGTGAGCATCGCCGGCCAGAACAGCCCCCACCATTGGCGCACGATCCCCGGTACTGCGGCCAACGCCGCAGCGGCGGCGGCGATGAAGAGGCCGGTGTCGAGGCGGGGATGGGTCGAATGCGCGAGCACATACGGCGCGGAGGTCAGCAGGTTGGCCACGGCGTACGCCGTCAGCGCCAGCCCGTATCGCAGCCGGATCCGGTCGATCAGCCGATCCGGATCGGGCGCCGGACCCGCGGCGGCGGTGACGTCCTCGGTGGACCAGGACAGCCGCGTCAGCGTTCCCTGCCCCGGCGCCGAGGTGATGTCGGCGCTGCCGCCGGCGCGCTCCATACGCCCCAGGATCGAGTCGGTGATGCCGTGACCGGACCGGGGCTGCTGCGGGTCGAAGCCGATTCCGTTGTCCTGCAAGGTCAGGACTTCGGGATTGACCGTCACGGTCAGCCGGGTGGCCTGCGCATGGCGATCGACATTGTTCATCGCCTCGCGCGCGGCCGCCGCCACCGCCTTGGTGAGATCGCCCGGCAGCCACACCTCGGGCGTGCCGGCGAACTCGACCGGTGTCGCCAGATGTTCGGCGTCCTGCGCGAGGGCCGCAACGAGTTCCACGCGCTCCGGCGGCGCCACCCACGGACCCTCACGAAGCAGTTCGAGATCGCGGCGGGCCTGGGCAGCCAACCGCGTCGGCGACAGGGACGCACCCTGACCGACCATCAACAACGTCGAGGCCGCCGTATCGTGCAGCAGCGCGAGTTGTTCGCGTTCGTACTCGCGAACCGCCTCCGTCACTTGTTGATTGAGTTCGGCGGCGTGGCGCTCGACCCGGACGCGGTCCACCTCGACCGCCACCCGGAGCAGCATGGCGCGGATCAGCGCCGCCGTCACCCACTGCAACACGAAGTAGTACAGCGCGGTGACGTCGGTGACGTGGTCCCAGCCCGCAACCGCGCCACTTCCCAGCGCATACGCGAGGGCGGTCGTCAGAGCCATCGGCAGGCTCACCCGTGCCGGCAACGACACCGAGAAACTCACCACCGCGGTTCCCGCGATGGCCTGCGGGGCGGTGTTGTAGGAGTGGAACAGCGGATCCTGGAGCAGCTGGGGCATCGACGCACACACAGCCAACACCAGTAGACAATCGACGGCGGTGAAGGCCGCGCGCTGGGAGCGCGTCGCGAGTCGGTAGACCGACCAGATGCCCAGGGCCAGCAGCAGCCACCGCCCCGGCGGTAACGCTTCCGACCGCGGCTCCGCCAAGGCGATCACCACGACGAAGGCGTTCACCGTATTGCGCATCAGCAGCCCGACGGTGGCCGCCCGGTGCATCAACTGTCGTTGTGACACATCCTCGGGTGAGGAGGTCAGGCCGGCCGCCGGAATCACCCGGGCATGGGTGCGGAGGCCAAGCATGTAGATCCCCGACTCACACCGCGACATTAGCCGACCAAGTACCAAGGTGCCCTACTTTGCTGCTTCGACCATTCCGCGGGTGCCGACGAGGGCACACCACCGCACGGAAGGGCCTCTGGGCGGATAGATCAAAGTGATACGTTTCAATTCGCCTTCCGCGCCGCTGAGCAAATTTTGAATACAAAAATGGGGCATCGCGCTACTGTGATCTCAGTCACATCGGAAAAGCGGCCTGCGACCTCGGTGAACCCGGTGAGGTGGCGTTTCCTATGACAGGCGTCAATTTCGCAGGGTATTTGACCAGTCACAGGAGCCTGCGGCACTGCCGCGCGTGAGGTCGTTGCTCGAGACCCTCGATTACAGCGATAAAATTTGGTTCTCGTGGGCACACTATGTTTGCGGGTTTCACATCTTCGGGGGAAGGTACGCGGTTCATGTCTATCGACGGGGTGCCGGGGCCGGTTGTGACGGTCGCGGTGATCGACGATCATGACGTTGTCCACGCCGGTATCGAGGTCTGGTGTTCCAAAGCAGATCCGCCCATCAAGCTCGTCGGGAACTTTCTCCACCCGAAGGAATTCCTGGACCAGTTTCCCGATGTCCCCAACCAGGTCGACGTGGTCTTGCTGGATCTCCAGATCGAAGGCAACCGGCCCGACTTCGAGACCCTGCGCAGGCTCTGCCAGGCCGGCCAGCGGACCATCGTCTACTCGCACCTGGCGGCCGACGAGATCATCCTCACCAGCCTCGAACTCGGCGCGGTGACCTACCTCGTCAAGTCCGAAGGCCGAATGCACCTCATCGAGGCCATCCAGACGGCCGGTGCCGGAATCCCCTACATGGGGCCGAGGATGGCGAAGGCGCTCGCCAACGACCGGACGTCAGGCCGGATCAAACTCTCTGAGCGCGAGAAGGAGGTACTGCGGGCGTGGTTCCAGACCGAAAGCAAGGAACTCGTCGGCAAGCGACTGTTCATCGCCCCCACCACGGTGCGTACCCATCTGCAGCGGGCGCGCGCGAAGTACGCCGCCGTAGGTCGACCAGCGCCCACCAAGTCGGCGTTGTTGGCCCGCGCGGTCGAAGACGGCATTCTCAGTCTCAACGAGCTGTGAGCGGTGCCATGCGCAGCCCCGGCCACCTGTCCTCACCCGGCGGATCGGTGTCATCCGAACGGTTTATTTCGCACGGAGGCCTTTTCCTTTGCGGCAGACGGGATTACCGTCAGAATGTTCGGACAGCTCATGTCTGAGTCCGGTCCGGATGACCCTGGGCGCGCGCCCCACCTTGGTCCGTGTGTTGCGCGCCCGGCGTCCGCTTGACAGCGGACGAGCTGAAGCGGCGCGTTTCACGGATGGGGGGAGCCGGGAACGCGCCGCTTTGGTGCATCAAATCCCCGCCACGTCTGTTGTCAATACCGTTGTGCTGCATTACTTCTCGCGGATCAACTCTCGCGCATCGCGTTGACTCGGGTCAGGGCACTGTCGTGGGAGACCTCAGCCGGCAGTCCGTAAGCGGCGACCACGTCCTCCGAGGATGATGATTGCCGGAGATGTCAGCGGCCGGGTGCCAGGATGTCGGTCAATCGCAACCACCGGCGGTGGCGGTGCCGGAACAACGCCCGCACGAACAGCCCTGTAACGAAGCCCAATAGCCCGTTGTCGGTCTTGATCTCATCGGTGCATCATCTGCGGTTTGCGCGCCAGGCCCGCCGCCGTCTCGGCGGACACCGGCAACTCGACAGTGAGGCAGACCTTACTCATGGGTCGAGATTGTCAAGGCGCCGCCGGAAGTTCAAGGCGGCCGCCACGTCGACGTAAACCCATGCCGCAGTGGCGAAGACGGTGACCCCCTCAGCACGGCCCGGTGCTCCTAGACGACGTCCCCCACGACCACCAGCAGCCCCACGGTGGCGCTCAGGACACCGCCGTAGCCGAGGGTCAACCCGGCCAGAGCCAACCGCCTGCCGCGTTCACCTGTCCGGCGCATCTGCGACCGAGCGATATGACCCAGCGGAATCGCCAGCGGCGGGAAGGCGACACCGAGCACCAAACTGCTCACCGACATCGCGTTGGTGCGCGGAGCCGGCCCCGGGCGTCCCGGACCACGCTCCCACGCCACCGCGCCGATGACGACCGCGACGGCGCCGAGGACGAACAGTCCGATTCCCAGCATCCACAACCAACTGACACCGAAGATCAGACCCGCGCCGAAGCAGAGCCACCCGGCGACCGGCGCTGCGACGAAGGGCAGCATCGACGACCTGGTGACGGCAGCGGGCGTCCGGTCCGGCAGCACAGCCGCCAGCGGTTGCACCACGTAGCGAGGTTGCGCACCGTCCGACCGGTCCCAGGTGGGTTCAGATGAATCAGTCACGCGTTGAATCAGCCCCTACACATCGCTGCCGTCGCCGAACATGGCGATCTCACAGGTCGAAAACAAGAGAAAGTCCCCCGACTGCGCAACTCTAGCAAAGATTCCGAGTCGAGGCCACGGCGTCATACGCTTGACGGACACGCCGAGGCGTCCGGACTCTGCCGCAGACTCTGAGCAGCTAACCGCCACAAATTTACCGTGGCGTCGGCCGTTATCGCATCCCGGTGACGTCGAGCGCAGCTTCCGCACCTGACCTGCAGTGACGAATATGGCAAAGATCCATCCGCGGCCATTAGCACGTCTCCCGACCTTCGGCGAATGCGAGTTTGCCGGGATGCGAATAATTTCGCCGGGTGTTGCGGTTGTCACTGGCAGGACAGGACCACCCTGTCGGCCCGAACGAAGGACACGCAGCCATGAGCACCCTCCCCCGCACCCGTCGTCGGCTGCTCACGAAGCTGCTGACCGCCGTGGCCTCAGTCGCCGCCGCGTTCGGCGCACTGCTCGGCATCACACCGGTCACGGCGCAGGCCGCGCCGACGGGCTGTTCCGACGTCGAGGTGATCTTTGCGCGCGGCACCTTCGAACCTGCCGGTGTGGGGCGGGTGGGCGACGCATTCGTCCAGGCGCTACGCACGCGACTGCCGGACAAGTCGGTCGAGGTCTATGGCGTGGCCTATCCCGCCTCGCTGGACTTCGGCCGCGCCGCGGACGGCGTGATCGACGCCAGCAACCGCATGCAGGACATCGCCGCCCGCTGCCCCGCCACCGAGATCGTCCTGGGCGGATATTCGCAGGGCGCCGCGGTCAACGCCTATGTCACCACCGATACGCTGCCCGCCGGATTCGCACTGCCCGGCGGCATCACCGGACCGCTGCCGTCGGCGGTGGCCGACCATGTGGCCGCGGTGGCACTGTTCGGCAAGCCCTCCACGGGCATCCTGAACCTGCTCGCGCACGACGCGCCGCCCATCGTCATCGGAGCGCCCTATGCCGGCAAGACCATCGACCTGTGCGCCCCGGCGGACCCGGTGTGCCAGCAGGGCAGCCTCGACCGGGCGGCGCACAGTCTCTATGCCGTCAACGGGATGACCGACCAGGCCGCCGAGTTCGCGGCCCGTCAGCTGCAGACCGCCTGAGCCCCGGGGCGCGGCCCCCTCAGAGTTCCCAACCAACTGGTCGGCTAGCCTTGATTTCATGCAGCTGGCTTTGACCCCGGAGGAAGCCGCCTTCCGCGACGAACTCCGCACCATTTACACCACGAAATTTCCCGATGACCTGCGGGAACGTACCCGCCAAGGTGGGCACTTGCTCCGCGAGGACATCATCGCGAGCCACAAGATCCTGCACGAGCACGGTCTCGCCGTCCCGAACTGGCCCGTCGAGTGGGGCGGCAAAGACTGGACGCCCACCCAGCATCAGATCTGGCTCGACGAGATGCAGTTGGCGTCGGTGCTGGAACCGCTGGTCTTCAACGCCAAGATGGTCGGACCCGTCATCGCGGAGTTCGGGTCCCAGGAACTCAAGGAACGGTTCCTGCCGCCGACGGCCGCGTTGGACATCTTCTGGTGCCAGGGCTTCTCCGAGCCCGAGGCGGGTTCGGACCTGGCGTCACTGCGCACCACCGCGATCCGCGACGGTGACACCTATGTGGTCAACGGCCAGAAGACCTGGACGACGTTGGGTCAGTTCGCCGACTGGATCTTCTGCCTGGTGCGCACCGACCCCCAGGCCCCCAAGCGGCAGGCCGGCATCTCGTTTCTGCTGATCGACATGAAGACCCCGGGCATCACGCTGCGGCCCATCGAACTGATCGACGGCAGCTACGAGGTCAACGAGGTGTTCTTCGAAGACGTTCGGGTGCCCGCCGATCAGCTCGTCGGGCAGGAGAACCACGGTTGGTCGTACGCGAAGTTCCTGCTCGGCAACGAGCGCACCGGCATCGCGCACATCGGCACCACCAAGGTGCGACTGGCCGATGTGAAGAAGCGGGCCGCCGAGTCCGGCCTGCTGTCGGATCCGCTGTTCGCGGCGCGGCTGGCCGAGACCGAAAACGATCTGCTGGCATTGGAACTCACCCAGATGCGGGTGTCCTCGGGTTCTGCCGACGGCCAGCCGAACCCGGCGTCGTCGGTGCTGAAGTTGCGCGGCAGCCAACTGCAGCAGATCACCACCGAGCTGTTGATGGAGGTGGCTGGTGCGGACGTGCTGCCGTTCGAGGCCGGTGACGCGATCGTCTCGCCCGACTGGGCGCAGGGCAGCGCACCGCACTACCTGAACTACCGCAAGACCTCGATCTACGGTGGCAGCAACGAAGTGCAGCGCACCATCATCGCCGGCTCGATCCTGGGGTTGTGACCTGACGTGGACTTCACCTTCGACAACGAACAGAACGCCCTGCGCGAGGCCGTCGCCGGCCTGCTGATGCGCGCCTACGGCGGGGACCAGCGCCGCTCGGTCACCCGCGAGGAGCCCGGCTTCGACGAGAAGACCTGGGCC
>JBEVFK010000096.1:0-34108 GCA_040512325.1 Mycobacterium sp.
CCCGGAGGGAACGCTGCATGCGATTCCTCGAGATGGTCGACCTCGCCCACGCCGCCGACAAATACCCCTCACAACTGTCCGGCGGTATGCGTCAGCGCATCGGGATCGCCCGCGCGCTGTCGATCGAGCCGGACCTGCTGCTGATGGACGAACCGTTCAGCCACCTCGACGCCATCACCGCACGCGGTCTGCGAGAACACCTGCAGGAGTTGTGGGCCCAGACCCGCAAGACCGTCGTCTTCGTCACCCACGACGTGAAGGAAGCCGCGGAACTGTCCGACCGAATTCTCATGCTGGCTCCCGGCGGCACCATCCACGAGGACATCCCGGTCACACTTCCGCGGCCGCGCAAGGCGTCCAACGAAGAGGTCGCGGTGCTGGAGGCGTCGATCCTGCGCCGCTTCGAAGACCTCGAGGCCCGCGCACGCCTCAGTGCCGCCTCCCCCGCCAGTGCCTGATTCCTGCCAGACCAGAAAGAACCCACATGCCTGAACCGGTTGCGACTTCCACCGTGCCCGTCTCGCGAGCTGCAAGTAACGGCGAGCACGTGCACGGCCTCCTGATCAACGGCGAGATACGTCCAGGTCGCGAAGCGATCCTGGAACTGATCAACCCCGCGACGGCACGGGTGTTCGCCCGCTGCCACAGCGCCAGTGCCGAAGACACCGACGACGCCGTGGTGTCTGCGCGGGCAGCGTTCGACTCCGGTGTGTGGTCGCAGATGCCGATCCACCAGCGCTCGCGCATCCTCAACAGATTCGGCGATCTGCTCGAGCGGGACATGGACAAGCTGTACCGCCTGGAGACCGACAACAACGGCCGGCCCATCACCGAAACCAAGGCGCAGATCACCCGCCTACCGGAGTGGTACCGGTACAACGCTGCTCTCCTGCTGGCCGGCCGCGACTCGGTGGTGCCGATGTCGGGCAACTACCACTCGTACACCTCGCGGTTCCCGCTCGGAGTGGTCGCCACCCTGTCCTCGTTCAACCATCCGCTGATGATCGCGTCCAAAAGCGTTGCGCCCGCGTTGGCCACCGGAAACAGTGTGATCCTCAAGCCTTCTGAGCAGACGCCGTTGACCGCGCTGCTGATCGGTGAGCTCGCGCTCGAAGCCGGCATTCCGCCGGGGGTGTTCAACGTCATTCCGGGTCTCGGACCGATTGCCGGCGCTGGGTTGTCCGAACACCCACTGGTCGACAAGGTGGTGTTCACCGGCGGCACTGAGGTGGGACGGATCATCTCAGTGGCCACCGCGGCTCGATTCGCCAAGTCCACCGTGGAGCTGGGCGGTAAGACGCCGGTCTTGGTGTTCGACGACATCGATCCTGAGATCTCCTCCCGCGGTGCAGCGTTCGGCGGCTTCGTCGGTGCCGGTCAGACCTGTATCGCCGGCACCCGGATCCTGGTGCAGGAGACGGTGTACGACGAGTTCGTGGCGGGCCTGGTGGCCCAAACCGAACGCATCCGGATCGGTGACCCCAGCCAGGCCGGCACCCAACTGGGACCGGTGATCTCCGCACGCGCCCGCGATCGCATCCTCAACTATGTCGAGATCGGTGTGTCCGAAGGTGCGACGCTGGCGACCGGCGGCGCTGCCGTCGAGGTCCCCGGCCTGGACGGCTTCTTCGTTGCGCCGACGGTGCTGTCGAATGTCACCAACCAGATGCGCGTGGCGCGCGAAGAGATCTTCGGCCCGGTGCTCGTCGTGATCCCGTTCTCCGACGAAGCCGAAGCGGTGCAGATCGCGAACGACTCGCCCTACGGCCTCGGATCTTCCATCTGGACAAGGGATGTGGCTCGAGCCCACCGGGTCGCCTCGAAGCTCGAACACGGCATCGTGTGGGTCAACGACCATCACCGACTCGATCCCTGCTCACCGTGGGGCGGTGTGCGCGAAAGCGGGCACGGCCGCGAAGGCGGCACCGAATCGTTCAATGATTTCAGCCACGTTCGCGCGGTGACGGTGCGTACCGCCCCCGACGACGTGGACTGGTACGGCGGCATCGCACTGGAAAGGCTGAACTGACATGACCTCTGTTTCGCTGGAGACAACCGAGATCTCGACGGCGCCAGGTCTGACCTTCGAACGGGACGGCGCCGTCCTGACCGCCCGCTTGGACAATGCCGGTGGCAACCTGATGACGTTGGACATGTGCGACGCGCTGGCGGCCGTGCTGACCACCCCACCCGAAGGCGTGCACGTCCTGGTGTTGACGGCCGCCGGAGAAAAGTTCTGCATGGGTCGTGAGCGCACCGCCGCCACTCCTGACGACCTCCCCCGTGAAGTCCGCCGCCTGATCGCGGTCAATGAAGCATTGGCCGCAACGACTCTGGTGACGGTGGCACGGGTGCACGGGGATGCGGCGGGCTTCGGCGTCGGCCTGGCCGCGCTGTGTGACGTCGCGGTCGCGACGCGCACCGCCGCGCTCAATTTCCCCGAGGTCCGGATCAACCTCGCCCCCGCGCTGGTGTTGGCCTGGTTGCCCCACATGGTGGGTCGGCGCGCGGCGTTCTGGCTGACCGCGAGTGGTGCCCCGGTTTCCGGTGATGAGGCCGTGCGGATCGGGCTGCTCAACGAAGTCGTCGAGGACGTCGAGGCCCTCGACGCTGCGGTCGGCCAGAAAGTGGAAGCGCTACTGGCCGGAGAACCACGGGTGCACAACGAGATTCGGGCGCTGCTGCGGTCGGTGGAATCGTTGTCGGTGCCCCAGTCCTACGAGCTCGCCAGCGACAAGCTGGTGCTGGGGTCGCTCAAGCGACTGCATACCCCCGGTCACTGACCCACCTGCGGCAGCTCGTCGGCGGCGATTTCGCACGGTGTCGCCGCCGGGTCCACCGCCGGATCGGGTGCCGGAGCGGACAGCGGCGCCGGGGGTACAGGATCCGGCGCGGTGGGCGCCGGTTCTGTGCTGTCAGGGCAGTCGGGTTCCAGGACCTCGGCGGGCGGTTCCGATGGTGGCTCGCCGCCGGTTTCGTCGGGCTCTTCGCCCTCGACCTCGGCCTCCTCGTCAACACCATCGGCTTCGTCGGCTTCGTCGGCCTCGTCGATCGAGTCGTCCTCCGGCACAGCGTCGGCGTCGGGATCGGGTTCGAGATCCGAGTCGGGATCCGGCATGTCGACGGGCTCCAGCGGGCCAGGTTCCACCGAGCCGAACTCTGACAGCCCGGGTAGTCCGCCCGTCCCCGGGGAACCCCCGCCGAACAGGCCACCCAGGGCGTCGGCGAACCGGCCGGGCAACCCGCCGAGTGCCGACGCGGGCTCCCCCGGCACAGCAGGAGGCGCCGTCGGCATCGACGGAGGCGCGGCCAACGCTGCCGGCGGCGGTGCCGCGACGGGCGCTGCTGCAGGCACCGCCGCGGGAGATCCCGCCACGGGCTCGAATGCCGTTGGCGGCGTCAAGGATCCGGACATCGTGGCAGCTGGGATTGTTGGTGCCGGTATGGCCGGCGCGCTGACGGGCACCGTTGCCGCCGCCGGGGCAACCCAGGGCCGACCGGCGGGAGCCAGGTCGCCGGGAATGTCGAAACGGACTGCCGGCCGCGACGCCACTGCATCGACAGCCGTGCGGTAGGCCGCGATGACCGCACTCTCCGCCGCCCGCATGGCGCTCACCCACTCGCTGCTCACCGCCGTCGCCACGAATGGGGTGATCTCGGAATCCACCACGCTGCCCGCGTCCTCGGACCCCGACCCGCCCGCGATCACGGTGCGGGCAGCGGTCAACCACGCCGGGCGCTGCGCCACCGTACGGGCATCCAGGGAAACGGTGGAGTCGACTCTGCCGTCGACGATTCGCCAGAGTTCGTCGCGCAGCCGCTCACACGATCGGGCGGCGGCCTCGACTGCGATGGTGACCTGATCGGCTCGGTCAGCATGCCGGGTCAGGAAATCGATTGCGGCACCGGCACCTTCGCCATCCCAGGCTGATGTCACCGCCGCCAGCTGAGCGCGCACACCGCGCGACACCTCGGCCAACGACTGTGCCGCAGCCCGCAGCGCCACGCAGTCGGCGTCCAGTGTCCGCAGATCCAGGCCGTCCTCGGTGCCATACCAGTCCTGGACCTGCCTGCTGTGCAGCGTGAGATCGGGATGACGATAACCGCGCGCGGCGGACGCCGAGACGTACGTCTGCGTATTGTCCAGCGCTGCACCCCCTTCTGCCAGTCGGCCGGCCACGTCGAAGTCGGCGGCCACGGGTCAGCCGATTCCGGCAGCAGCGCTGACATCGGCGCTCCGGTAGCGTTCGGCTGCCGCCCGCAATGCGGCGGCGATCTCGGCGGCGGCACGCGCCCAGAGATTCACGTCGGCGAGCAGTTCCTCGAGTGCGCGACGAAGTTCGTCACCGTGGGCGGGGTGCGCACGGCCCGCTGACGCGCCGTCGAACTGGAGGCGGCTGTGTCCGGCCCGCCCGATCAGGTCGGCGGTGTGCTCGAAGTGGTTGGCGATGACACGGACGGCGGCGGTGTCAACATGTGCGGTATGCGGTTCTCCCATACCCACTTAGACGTCCCGGGCGCGACTCCGGTTCCACCCGGACCGGGCTAGCGGTGCT
Source organism: Mycobacterium sp. (assembly GCA_040512325.1). Taxonomy (GTDB): domain Bacteria; phylum Actinomycetota; class Actinomycetes; order Mycobacteriales; family Mycobacteriaceae; genus Mycobacterium. Next base: position 4,557 of record JBEVFK010000096.1, read on the forward strand.
CGCTGACCGACTCAGCGACCCGCACCGCGAGTTGCCGAGCGGTGTCTTCATCGGCGGCCTCGACCATGACCCGCACCAGTTGCTCGGTTCCGGAGGGCCGCAACAGAATTCGACCGGTGTCCCCCAGCTCCGCCTCGGCCTGGGCCACTGCGGTCTGCACGCTGGGCGCCGACGCCACGGTCGACTTGTCAGCCACCTCGACGTTGATCAGCACCTGGGGAAGCGTGTGCATGGGTGCTGCGAGTTCGGACAGCGTATTGCCGGTCTGCGCGATTCTCGACATCAACCGCAGGCCTGTGACGATGCCGTCGCCGGTGGTGCCGAAGGCGGGCAACACGATGTGCCCGGACTGCTCGCCGCCCAGGGTGTACTCCCCGGCCCGCAACTCTTCGAGCACATACCGGTCACCAACCCCGGTGGTGCGCACCAGGATTCCGGCATCGCGCATCGCCAGGTGCAGCCCCTGGTTGCTCATCACGGTGGTGACCAGGGTGTTGGAGGCCAGCTCGTCGGCTTCCTGCATGGCCAACGCCAGCACCACCATGATGGAGTCACCGTCGATGATCTGGCCGTCGGCATCCACCGCGAGGCAGCGGTCGGCATCGCCGTCGTGCGCCAGGCCCAGATCGGCGCCGTGCTCACGCACCACCGCCTGCAGGCCTTCCATATGGGTGGATCCGCAGCCGGCGTTGATATTGAGTCCGTTGGGATCGGCGTTGATGGTGATGACGTTGGCGCCCGCGGCGCGGTAGGCGCGCGGTGCCGCCTCGGATGCGGCACCGTGCGCGCAGTCGACCACGACGGTGATGCCTTCCAGCGGTGAGGACGCCGCCTTGCCGACGTGACGCAGGTAGCGTTCCAGCGCGTCTTCGGCGTCCACGACGCGGCCGATCCCGGCGCCGACCGGCCGATCACCGGGCCCGGAGGCCACCAGTTCGGAGATGCGGTCCTCGGCGTCGTCGTCGAGCTTGTGTCCGCCGGGACCGAAGATCTTGATGCCGTTGTCGGGCATCGGGTTGTGGGACGCGGAGATCATCACCCCGAAGTCGGCGTCATAGGCGTTGGTCAGATAGGCCACCGCCGGCGTCGGCAGCACCCCTACGCGAAGCGCGTCCACGCCCTCGCTCGCCAGACCTGCGATGACGGCCGCTTCGAGCATCTCGCCGCTGGCCCGCGGATCGCGGCCGACGACGGCCACCGGCCGCCTCGCCTGACCGGGCCTGCCGAGGCGCCGTGCCGCGGCCGACCCGAGCGCTACCGCCAGTTCAGCGGTCAGATCGCGGTTGGCGACGCCACGTACGCCGTCGGTGCCGAAAAGTCGAGCCATGGACTCAACCTCTCACAGATGGTGGCCCCGGAGCCAACCGCCGCACACAACGCCGCGGCAGATATACCTAATCGAGACGGCTCTGGACCTCAGTTCTCCGAGGACATGTTGTCGGGCTCGGTGGGCAGGCTACCGCGAATCGGGTCGGGGCCTGAGGGGTCGACCGCCGCCGCCCCTGACCCGAAGCTGGCCTTCGTGCTCGGCACGACGGGCGAGATCTCCTGAGCGCCCGGCAGGTTCTGGGCCAGTGTCACGTCGCCGCACGCTGCCTGGCTGCCACCTGCTGCATCCACCCGGGTGACCATGGCGTCCACTGCCGGGGCGGGCAGCGCGCACATGCTTTCGACAGCCTGTTCAGCTTGAGCGTTGGGCACGCTGTCGAGGACGGTGGCACCACCCACCAGCACATTCACCTGGCCGTCCGGCCCGGCGGGCGCCGGTTCTGCCTGAGCTGTGCCCAATCCAGCGGTCAGCGCCAGCGATGCGCCGAAGATGACGCTCACAGCTGAGGTGCGGAAGTTCTTGCTCATTCGATGACTCCTCTTGGTCCGCCGAACTGGCGTCCCTGTTTCACCCAGAGTTCTCGTCGCAATCCCCAGCGTCAAACCCCTGACCTCGATACACAGAGCATTCACAACCGAATCACCGCCCGCATTCAGCGAATGCGGGCGGTGTATGAACTCAGTTCATGCCGGGGATGTTGTTGGGCTCATCCGGCAGGCTGTCGGTGATCGGCTCGCTGGGAGCCTCCTCCTCCTCCTCCGCGCCGGCTTCGGGTTCCGAGCCGATCTCCGCAGACGTGCCAGGAACCGCCGGGGACGGCTCGTCGGCGGGCGGGAGATTCTGGGCCAACACCACGTTGTCGCCCGACTGGGCCGCGCACGCTGTCTGATTGACACCCGCCGCGTCCACCTCCGCCGCGATGGCGCTCACCGCAGGTGCCGGCAGTGCGCACATTTCGGTGACAGCCTGGACGGCCTGCGCAACAGGCACGCTGTCCAGGTAAGTTGCCTCGCCCACCACGACGTTCACCAGTCCGTCGGGCCCGGGTGGCGGCGGCGCCGGTTCTGACTGCGCCACCCCTGAACCGGCGGCCACCAGTAGCGATCCGCCGAACACTGTGCCGAGGGCTGCCCGTTTGAGACCAGATTTGAGATTGCCGATACTGCTCATCTGAGACACCTTCCACTTCCGGTAGCGGCCCGGTGGGTCTCACACGAGTTCGGTGCATCCGGCAGCAGTCCCGACCGGACTGCCGACGTCGTGATGACGTACCGCCCTTACCAAGTTTTTGTTGACCCGATTACCGCGAGCCAAACCACTGATTTCGAGGAATCGCTCCGTCACAAACGAAGCACCGCCCGCATTCAGCGAATGCGGGCGGTGCGTTTCGAGCTGATTATTCTTCGGTGTCGCTTTCGGTGCTGGGCGTCTCAGCCGCGCCGGCACCGGTCAGGTCGCCCTCGGCACTTTCCTCAGAGCCGGACGGGCTGGCCGCGGCAGGTTCCTCGACGGCACCCTCAGCGGCACCTTCAGCGGAACCCTCCGCGTCCGTGCCCGGGACCACCGGTGACGTCGTCTCCAGGCTCACGTTCTGGGCCAGCACCAGGTCGCCGCCGGGCAGGCCTGCACACACGGTCTGGTTGACGCCCTGGGTGTCGACCTGCTGGACCAGTGCGTTGACGTCCGGAGCCGTGGTCCCGCAGATGGCGGCGCTTGCGTTGGTGGCCTCGTCGACGCTCACGCTGTCGAGAATGGTCGTGCCTCCGACGGTGACGTTCACCAGGCCGTCGGGCGTCGGGGCCGGCACCGGCTCAGCGCCTGCGATGCCCATCCCTGCGGTGAACAGCAGTGATCCCCCGAACACGGTGCCAACGGCTGCTGTCTTGAAGTTTTTGCTGATCGATTTCATCAGGTACCCCTTACTCATTCGCGAAGCCGCGGCCCGGTGGGCAAGCAATCTGCTCGACCCCGGTGGCACAGGTTCAACTGCCGACATCACGAGGACGCCCGCGCTTCAGGTTCTGAGGCTGGCGTACCAGGGAGGCAGAACTCAACCGCCGATCACCGAAAAGCCCAGGAAAGGGCGCAGGCCTAAGTAACTGACGATGCGTTGTACCCGGCCGCAGGGACAAGTGTCTTTCCTGAATCGGCTGTGTGTGACGGGTCACAGAGCGGCCCTGATCCACAAAAAACGCCGAGCACGTGGTGTGTGCTCGGCGTTCTCTGTTGCAGTCTGCTGACGGATCAGCGCTTCGAGTACTGCGGGGCCTTACGGGCCTTCTTGAGGCCGTACTTCTTGCGCTCGATGGCACGCGGATCGCGGGTGAGGAAGCCGGCCTTCTTCAGCGCCGGACGGTCCTCGGGCTGCACGATGATCAGTGCCCGGGCGATGGCCAAGCGCAGCGCGCCGGCCTGGCCGGACGGCCCGCCACCATCGAGGTGGGCGAAGATGTCGAATGCGTCAACCCGGTCGACGATCACCAGCGGCGCCTTGATCAGCTGCTGATGCACCTTGTTCGGGAAGTACGCCTCCAGGCTGCGGCCGTCCAGCTCGAACTTGCCGGTGCCGGGCACCATGCGCACCCGGACGACGGCTTCCTTGCGGCGGCCGACGGTCTGGATGGGACGGTCGATGTAGATGGGCTCGCGGGTCACGGCCTCTTCGGTGTCCGCAGCCTCGACTTCGGGAGCGGCACTGTCGTCGACGACGATCTCGGTTTCGACGACGTCATTGGTTTCGACGGGCTCATTGGTGTCGACGGGCTCATTGTTTTCAACGGGCTCATTGGTGTCAACGGGAGAAGTCACTGGCTCACCTGCTTGATTTCGAACGGAATCGGCTGCTGAGCGGCGTGCGGGTGCTCGGAACCGGTGTACACCTTCAGCTTCTTCTGAACCTGACGGCTGAGCTTGTTGTGCGGGAGCATGCCGATGATGGCGCGCTCGACAACGCGGTCGGCGTTGTTCTTCAGTTCATCGCCCAGCGCACGCGAGCGCAGACCGCCCGGGAAACCCGAGTGGCGGTAAGCGAGCTTGTTCTGGAGCTTGTCGCCGCTGACAGCGATCTTTTCGGCATTGATGACGATGACGAAATCGCCGCCGTCGACATTGGGGGTGAATGTCGGCTTGTGCTTGCCGCGGAGCAGCTTGGCTGCTTCGACGGCGAGCCGGCCGAGCACCACATCCGTGGCATCGATGACATACCACGAACGGGTGGTGTCACCTGCCTTTGGTGTGTACGTAGGCACAGCGCTTACCTTCTCTTTCGGGCCCTCACGGGCTGTCGGATCCCGGAAACCGGGTGTCGGCCAGGCGTTGCGGTGAATTCTCCCGGCGACCGACACTGACCCAGGAGACACGCTTGCCCGGAGAACCCGGGCGTACCGCACGCCGACGGTGCAGCTTACCGGCCCGTGTCCATGCAGGTCAAAACGCCGATCGGGCGGCACTCCCCCGAGGGGAAGCGGCCGCCCGATCAGGGTGCACGCGGGCTACGAAGACGCAGGCTCAGAAGAAACCCTGGGCGCTGTCGCTGTAGGACACCAGCAGGTTCTTGGTCTGCTGGTAGTGATCGAGCATCATCTTGTGGTTCTCCCGGCCGATGCCCGACTGCTTGTAACCACCGAACGCGGCGTGGGCGGGGTACTGGTGGTAGCAGTTGGTCCACACCCGGCCGGCCTTGATGTCGCGGCCGGCGCGGTAGGCGGTGTTGCCGTCGCGGCTCCACACTCCGGCACCCAGGCCGTAAAGAGTGTCGTTGGCCTGGTCGATCGCGTCGGCGTAGTCGGTGAACGACGTGACCGCCACCACCGGACCGAAGATCTCTTCCTGGAAGATCCGCATCTTGTTGTGACCGGTGAAGATCGTCGGCGCCACGTAATAACCGCCGCTGAGATCGCCGCCGAGTTCGGCACGCTCACCGCCGGTGAGTACCTGGGCGCCTTCACTCTTGCCGATCTCGATGTAGGACAGGATCTTCTCGAGCTGATCGTTGGACGCCTGAGCGCCGATCATGGTCTCGGTATCCAGCGGGTCACCCTGGCGGACGGCCTTGGTGCGAATGGCGGCCAGGGCGAGGAACTCGTCGTAGATATCGGCTTGGATCAACGACCGGGACGGGCAGGTGCAGACTTCGCCCTGGTTCAGCGCGAACATCGTGAAGCCTTCGAGGGCCTTGTCCTGGAAGTTGTCGTTGGCGGCCAGCACATCGCTGAAGAAGATGTTGGGGCTCTTGCCACCGAGTTCCAGGGTGACCGGGATCAGGTTCTGCGATGCGTACTGCATGATCAGGCGCCCGGTGGTGGTCTCACCGGTGAACGCGATCTTGGCGATCCGGTTCGACGAGGCCAGCGGCTTGCCGGCTTCCACACCGAAACCGTTGACGACGTTGATGACACCGGCCGGCAGCAGGTCCCCGATCAGCGACATCAGGTACAGGATCGACGCCGGGGTCTGCTCAGCGGGCTTGAGCACGACGGCGTTGCCGGCAGCCAGCGCCGGGGCCAGCTTCCACACGGCCATCAGGATGGGGAAGTTCCACGGAATGATCTGGCCGACGACACCGAGCGGCTCGTGGAAGTGGTAAGCCACGGTGTCGTTGTCGACCTCCGACAACGAACCTTCCTGAGCGCGGATCGCGCCTGCGAAGTACCGGAAGTGGTCCACGGCCAACGGGATATCCGCGGCCAGCGTTTCGCGCACCGGCTTGCCGTTGTCCCAGGCCTCGGCGACGGCGATGGAGTCGAGGTTCTGCTCGATGCGGTCAGCGATCTTGTTCAGGATCAGCGCGCGCTCAGCGACGGAGGTCTTTCCCCAGGCCGGAGCGGCCGCGTGGGCGGCGTCGAGCGCCTTCTCGATATCGGATTCATCGGAGCGGGCCACCTCGCAGAACACCTCGCCGGTGACGGGCGTCGGGTTCTGGAAGTACCGTCCCGCGGTCGGGGCTACCCATTCACCGCCGATGAAGTTCTCGTAGCGGGCGTCGAAAGACATCAGCGCACCCTCGGTACCGGGCCGCGAATAGATGGTCATGGCATTTCTCCTGCCGTCGTCGGACTGTCTGCCAGCTGGTATGGGTCACGACTGTGTCGTGCGTCACCACACTAGGAGGCAGACCGTTGCAGCACGGTTGCATCGGCGAACTCGCCTCAGGCGGGTTCGGCGAGCTCCTCGACGCCGGCGAGCGGAATCAGGTGGGCGGGGTCGCACAGCGCGAGTACCCGACTCACCCCGGAACTGGGTATCACCGACCATTGGGCACCCTTGCGCATGACGAGGGCATTGATGGCGTGCAGCGCGGTGCAGCCGTCGACGGCGATGAAGTCGAGGCCCGTGAGGTCCAGGCGCACCTGCGTAGCGTCGGCGATCAGGGCGCACACCTGATCGGCGAAGGCTTTCGCATTGCCCGCGTCCACGTCCCCGCGTACGGCGACAGCGAGCCGCGTAGAGGTGCCGCAGGCGCGGCGGGCACTGGTGACGGTCATGGGATGCGCCCGCGTGGCGGGCGGGATCGCGAGCGCGGGACCGCACCGCAAGTACGTGATGGTCATCTGTTCGCCACCCTGGTTCGGTGATTCGATAAACGCTGTTCAGGCCGTCATGGGGGCCATATTCCCCCGACTGGCCTCATCAAACCTGAATTCGTGCACCGCGGCACATCACCGTCGACGCGGTGGGTCAGCTCAGCTCGTAGTCGAGGCCGGCCAGATGGCCCCGCGCCTGAGCCCGGCGCAGCGGATCCGCCGCGGCGCTGTCACCCAGCGCCCGCCAGCCGTCCCGGTCGTCGCGTCCTTCGGGCAGTTCCAGCCAGCGGCGCAGCAGATCGGTGCGCCCCCGGGCCGACTCGGCGAGCACCGCGCCGCGCAGCGACGCCGACAGCTGGGTGCGCACCCGGGCGATCGCCGGCGAGGCCGACTGCGGCAGCAACGGTCCTTGATAGCGGGCCAGGGCCGAGTCCACGTCGCCGACATCCAGGGCATCGAAGATCTCCCCGATGTCCGAGGTGATGGGGACCAGCAGCCGGTACGGCCGCGACGCCAGGTACTCCGGCCCGATCACCTTGCGCAGCCGCGACATCTCGGCGCGCACCGTGACGACGTCGAGGTCCTTGTCGTCGAGCAGCATCGCGAGGTGGTCGGCGCTGAGGCCTTCGGGGTGCCGGCTGAGCAACACCAGGATGTCGGCGTGGCGGCCGGTGAGTCCGTTGGCGCGAAGGTGCCCGAAGTCGTCGGTGGTGACCCAGCGCGGGCGGTCGGGGCCGAGGACCACCAGGTGCGGTTTGCGGGTCGCGGGTTCCGGGCTGTTCCCGGTGAGTCGCAGGAGCGCCAGGTGGGTTTCTACGGCTACCACGGTGGCCCTGACGAGGGCCAACGTCTGCGATGACGCCACTTCGGCGCCGCCGGTCAGGTCGATGGCGCCCAGCAGGGCTCCGGTGCTGGGGTCGTGCACCGGTGCCGCGGTGCAGCTCCACGGCTGCACGATGCGAGAGAAGTGTTCGCCGCCGCGGATCTGCAGTTCGCGATCCAGCGCCAGCGCGGTGCCAGGGGCGTTGGTGCCCGCGCCGCGCTCGCTCCAGTCGGCGCCGGGCAGGAAGTTCATGGCCTCGGCCCGGCGGCGGACCGTCGGGTCCCCCTCGACCCAGAGCAGGGTGCCGTCGGCGGCACTGACGGCGACCACCACACCGGAGTCGACGGCATCGTCGACCAGTAGGCGGCGGATCACCGGCAGTGCGGGCGCCAGCGGATGGGTGTCCCGCAGTCGGGCGACGGTGAGCGACGCCGGCGACGGCCGCGCGCTGGCCAGATCGGGGTCGACGCCCCCGGCGAGGCTCCGTTGCCAACTCTCGGCCACGACCGGACGCACCTGATTGGCATCGAGGTGGGTGGCATCGACCTCGCCTGCGACGAACCTGCCGTGCACAGCAAGCAGTGCCGGGGCGCTCACCCCGTCGGGGGTGGCCCTGCGCGTCTTCTTTGTTGTTTCCACCGGCGATCACTGCTCCCTGGCGAGCGCCGAGATCTCCGGCTCGCCGTGTGACCGCCACCATAGTCGTTCTCGAAGTCATGTGGCAGTGCTGTGCGGCCCGGCAGGGCTCTCCTCCCGCCGGGCCGCACAGGGTCTGTGGCGCCTCAGCGCCAGGCGTTGGCCGCCGCCCGGTCCGTGTCGGCCAGCTGGCCGGCACCGTCGCCGACGGCAGCGCCGAGACGCATCAGGATCTCGTTGAGCGCGGCCGCCGACTGATGCCACGCGGCTTGTTGGATGCGATAGCCCTCGGCGGCTTCCCGTGTCCAGACTTCTTGTAACGGCGCAATCCGCGCCGTCAGATCGTCGAGCGCGGCATTGAGTCGGGCGGCGGTGCTGTGGATCTCCTGCCGGACCGTGATCTCGATTTCGGTGAAGTTGTAGCTGAGGATCTCGTCCATGTCGTGTCCTTCCTGTCAGGTGGTACGCAGCTCGGCGGACACCGCCGCGATCTGCTGCGCATGGTGCCGGCCGGCCTCGCGGAGGGTCTGTTCGTTGTGCCGGATGGTGGCGGCGATGCTGTCCAATGAATGGCACAGCTTCACCGACTCGGCGTTCCAGCGGTCGACGACATCCCGGAATCGGGTGGCGGCGGCCCCACCCCATACCGACGGCGGCACCGACGAGAGCCGGCCGATGCAGCCCTGCAGCAGGGCACGGATCTCTGCGCAGCGGGTGTCGGTGGCCTCGGCGGCGGCGTGCATGAGCCCGAAGTCCGTGCTGAGGGCGCTACCGGAAGGACCGACGCTGGGTGCTGAAGGTGAGCTCATGTATCTCCCTGCTCGGGGGTGGTCGCGTGGAGTTCTACGCGCTGTCCTTTGATTAGACTGTCGCCGAGGCATTTTGGTTCCCGAGCACCCACGATTTTTCACCGGACCCGTCGCGCCGAGCGCACGGCGCCGTCGCACGCGGCGGCCACCGTTGCCGCACGACCGTAGGCGTTCTGACAGCCGACGCTGATCCGCACGCCCTCGTCGACCAGCACCACCCACCGCACCTCACGTCCGGGGCGCAGCTCACGGTAGGTGACCGCCGCCCGGCCGGCCCGGGTGTCACGGGGATTGAAATCGACGAAGGCCCCGGCGGTTTCGTCGTCCACGGCCTGTCGCAGTGCGGCGGCGGTCGCCACCAGGTCCGCACCGGGGGTCCAGGATTGGGTCAGGTGCAGCATCGCATCGCCCTCCGACGGCGATATCACCTGCACCCGTGCCGATCCCGGACCGTCGGTGATACGTTGCACCGTCCACCCGGCAGGCACGTCCATGCTGACCCGACCGTCGAGCAGGACGCTGACCGGGATCGCGGGCGACTGGGTCGGCCCATGGGTGCGCCCCAGCACAATGGTTCCCGAGGCCAGGGCCACCACCGCGATCCCGAACGCCAGTGCGGTACGCCGGCGTCGCCCGCCTCTGCCGACCTCGGTGGCCCCGGCAGCTGGCGGCGCGTCCCGCGCTGAGGCGAGCAGCGTTGCCGCTGAACGTAACTGGCTCTCGTTGGCCACCCGGGCGCGTACCCTTTCGGCTGCAAGTCTCCCGATGACCAGCGACGCCAGTGCCGCGGCGCCGGGGACACCCGCTGGCGCATCGACAAGCACCGGCCGACCGTCATGGCGGGCCGCCACCGCCGCCGCCACCCGGTCTGCCACCTCCTCCGGTGCCGTCGCGCGTGGGTGGACGGCGATCGGTGCGCCGGCGCCGACCACCGCGACCAGGTGCTCTGCGAGCTCGACGACAACGCCGCCGTGCCGCTGCACCAGTAGCACTGCTCTGGTGGTCATGTCGACGTCGGTCATGGCGGCGGCGACCTCGCGCACGGTCTCGACCTGCGTGACCGGCCACCACGACGGGTGGATCAACAACGCGCGGTCCACCCCGGCGAGTAACGGCTGTAGGACGGCGCGCCACACCTCCGGCAGCGGTCGGGCCTCGTGACCCACGAGAACAGTGCGGCCGTCGCCGCCCTCGAGTGCAGCGTCACCGAGAATACGGTCGGCGTCTGCCGGCGGGGTTGTCCCGCAGCCGCACCGGCGCACCGTGACGGGGCCGAGCTCGCAGACCGCCGTCATCGCGGCGGCACCCAGGCCACCTGGACCGGCGCCTCCCCCGCGCGGGTGATGAGCACGCCGCGACCGGGCCGCAGCGGTCGTGGACGCGACCTCCCCAGCAGCGGCCCGTCATCTCCGGCGTGGCTCATCTGCAGTCCCGCCGCGTCGAGATCGCGCAGCACGCCGAGCACCGGGTCGTAGAGGGCCCGGGCCGCCCCGGCGCTGCGTCGGGCGAGGATGACCCGCAAACCGATGTCGCGGGCGCGCGGTAACAGCTCGGCGATGGGCGCCAAGGGATTTCCGGGGGTGGCCACCAGGTCGTAGTCGTCGACGACGAGGTACACCTCGTGACCTGCACCCGACAGGCGGCGTCGCAGGTGAGCGACCAGTTCGGTGCACTGCTCGGCGGTGGCGGCGTATCCGGTGGTCCGGTCCGGATCGGCATCGTCACCCAGCGTGCGCCGCGGGTCGACGAGATAGAGCTCTGAGCGTGCCGTCCTGGCGATCTCACCGCAGAGCAGTCGTAACGCCGAGGTCTTCCCGCAGCCGCTGTCGCCGGAGATCACCAGGAAGGGCTGTTCCCTGAAGTCCAGTGTGAGGAAGGGTTGTTCGCCGTCACCCGCGCCGAGCACGGGTTCGGCCGACGATGCCGCCGGCCCGCGGAGCACCTCCTCGTAGTCGAGATGCTCGGGCAGCACCCGGACACCCGGTGCCCGCTGACCCTCGAACTCACCGGCGTTGCGGTCGAGTGCGGGCAACGCGACCACCATGGGGTAGCCGTCGGCGCCCAGACCGTGCCCGGGTTTGTCCGGCGGCACCAGACGCGCTCGCTTGCGGTCGATCTCGGAGTCGGCGGGGTCCCCCAGTCGTAGTTCCAGGCGGGTACCGATCTGATCTCTGAGCGCCGGCCGGATATCGGCCCACCGGGACGCGGTGAGCACGATGTGCACTCCGAACGACAAGCCGTCGGCGGCCAGCGCGGTGATGGTGGATTCCACGGCGTCGAATTCCTGCCGCAGGGAGCCCCAGCCGTCGATCACCAGGAAGACGTCACCGTAGGGGTCGGTGGCGGCGACCTGTTCGGCGACCCGGCGCCGCCGGTATTCGGCCATGGAACCGACACCGAGTTGCGCGAAGAGCTCTTCCCGACGGCGCACCACGGCGGCCACCTGTGCCACGGTGCGATGGACCAGATCGGGCTGTTGCCGACCGGCGACCACGCCGACGTGCGGTAGCGCCGACAACGATGCCAGCGTTCCGCCGCCGAAATCCAGGCAGTACAACTGCACCTGGTCGGGCCGATGGGTGGCGCTCAACGCCAGGGCGATCGTCTGCAACGCCGTGGACTTGCCGGCTTGCGGCGCCCCGACCACGGCCACATTGCCTGCTGCGCCTGACAATTGGAGGACCACCGGGACCAGTCGCTGCTCGAAGGCCCGGTCGGAGATCCCGACGGGAACACTCAGCGACCCGGCAGCAGGAGCAAGCGCCAGCAGCCCGTCGAGCCGCGGTGCGCCGGCCAGGGGTGGCAGCCACACCCGGTGCGCGGGCGGGCCGTGGCCGGCCACGGCATCCAGTACGCAGTCCAACACCCGGCGGTCTGTGGGTTCGTCGACGCCGGCGGCCACCCGCAGTGGGCCGCGCGGGGCACACGTGAACATCACGGGCCGCTGCAGGGTGCGCTGTGGGGGTCGGTGTTCCCGCGGCGCCGCGCCCGAGACGTACGCGGTCTGGAACCGGATCGGGGCGTCGGCACCGACCTTGAGGTATCCCGCTCCGGGAATGGCAGGCAGGTGATAGGCGTCGGGCACACCGAGTGCCACGCGGGATTCGTTCGGTGACAGCGTCTTCAGACAGATCCGATAGGACAGGTGGGCGTCCAGTCCGCGGAGCCGGCCTTCGTCGAGTCGCTGGCTGGCCAGCAGCAGGTGGATGCCCAGCGACCTGCCGAGGCGCCCGATCGCGACGAAGACGTCGATGAAATCCGGATGCCGGCTGAGCAACTCGGAGAACTCGTCGACGATGATGAACAGTGCGGGCAGCGCGGCGAGGTCAGGGCGCCCCCGGCGGGCTTGTGTGTAGGCCGCCGCACCGGGCAGATTGCCTGCGTCCCGCAACACCTGCTGGCGGCGGTGGATCTCACCGGCGAGCGCCTCCTGCATCCGGTCGACGAGGTAGGTCTCCTCGGCCAGGTTGGTGATCACCGCGGTGACGTGGTTGGCCGATTCCAGGCCCAGGAAGGTGGCGCCGCCCTTGAAGTCGACCAGGATGAGGTTGAGGTCCTCGGGTGAGTGCAGGGCGATCATCCCCACCGCGAGGGTGCGCAGCAGCTCAGACTTCCCCGAACCCGTTGCCCCCACGCACAATCCGTGTGGCCCCATGCCACAGAAGGCCGCCTCCTTGATGTCGAGGTGAACGGCCTCACCGTCCTCACCGAGGCCCAGCGGCACCGGCAGCAGCGCCGCGCCGCGGGTGCCCCACCGCGCCGGCAGCGCGCCGGGTGAATTCAGATCGGGCACCCCTGCCAATCCGAGCCAATCCCGACGGGCCCACGGTTCCGAGCCTCGATGGGCGGCCAGGCGGCGTGCACACACCGTGGCAGCGGTCACCGACATCACATCGGCGCACCCGTCCTGGCCGGTGGGTAGCAGCGCCTCGCCGGGCGCCTCGGGGCCACCGATGCAGACGGCGGTGACGCCGACGTGGGCGGGGAACTGGAACTGATCCGCGGCGGCCTCGATGCCGTCGACCACCACGAGGACGTGCCGGCCCGCGCTGCGGGTCGCCGCCAGCGCGGCATCCACCGTCGGGTACGTCAGACGCGCAGGCCCGAGCTCGTCGATCGTGTGAGGATGTCCGTGGTGCGGCAGCCACTTGAGCCAATCCCACTGCGCTCGTTGCTGTTCGGCGACAGCGGCGACGACCGCCACATCTTGGGGGCTGTGGAAGACGGTGAGCTGACAGAGCAGTGCCCGCGCCAGCGCCCGGGCACTCTCACCGTCGCCGGATAGCCGCAACAGCGGTGCCGCCCAGATGTCGACCGTGACCGGCGCGCCCGGTACCGACGAATAGCCGCGCACCAGACGGTGCATCGCAGCCTGGGTGACCGGATCCACCTCGTCGTGATCAGGCTGCGCGGGGGGCACCGGCCGGGCGGTCGCGGCGACCGACCCCACCCCGAATCGGAGACAGCCGAACAGGTGGTGGCTGCGGTCCCGCTCCCACCGGCGGGCCGTATCGACAAGTGCCCACAGGGTGTCAGGGTCGGGATGGACCTGGCCGAGCCATACCCGTTGCGCTGCAGCACTCTCCGCCAACGTCCCCGCGATGCTGTTGAGATACTCGAGATAGCGGCGCCGAGCGGCGGTGAGTTCGGTCGCGGCCTGCCTGCCTGCGCCCTGGGCCAGGCCGGCGACCGCCGACAACGCCATCATCACCGGGAACGCCAGGAACATCGGGTTACTCAGCATCGGCGACCCGATCGCGACCACCACCGCCACCATGGCGGCTGTCACCACCAGGGTTGCCACCGGAATGAGCCGCGTCAGCAGGCCTGCGGGAACCACTGTGGGCACCGGCGGCGGCGCGGCCACCGGGACCGCGACCTGCCGAGGCGATTCGTCCACTCATCCTCCCGAGGTCGATGTGAGCCGAAACCTAAGCGTGGGCGTGCCACTTGGCAATTCACCTGTGGACGGAGGTGCACGGCGGTCAGCGCCCGGCTCGTAGTGTCCCGGCGTGACGGAAGGGATCCCCGATGAGAACCGCAGTCGATTCACCCTGGGGGGTGTGCCGGGTGACGCTGTACGCCGACGGCAACGCCATCGATCTGGCGCTGCCCGATGACGTGCCGGTCGCGGCGTTGATGCCGGTGTTGCACGACCTCGCCCGCGAACGCGGAATCGGGCTCCACCAACTCGCGGTACCAGGGCGAGGCCCACTCGAGCCGGGACTCACGTTGCGCGAAAACCACATTCGTGATGGCAGCATCCTGACGACGTTGACGGTGGCGGGCCCTGTGCACCGGCCGCCGGTGATCGACGCCGCCGCCATGGTCGCCGGCGCCTGCCGGACGGCGCCGTGGTTGCGCCGGCCGATGGTGGCGCGCCGGATGGGGCTGGCGGTGGCGGCGGCGATGGCGGGTCTCACGGGAGCTGTCCTGGTACCGGGTGAACCCGGTCTGGCCCACGTGCTGCTGGCGGCCGCGGCAACGTCGGTGGTCGCGGTGGTGGCCGCGCGAACGGTCGGAGATCCGGCCGGGGTCGCGGCAGCGGCGGCGTCTGGGGCGCTGCTGTGCACCGCGGCCGCGCTGGCCGCCACGTTGTGCGGACTGGACATCACGCAGGCCGGTGTTGTCCTCGCGGTGGCCGCGGTGCTGCTGCTGACGCTGACCACTCGCGTGGTGGTGCGCCTGCACGGCGCGCAACTGCTGGCCGCTGAGGCTGCTGACGCGCACCGCCTGTCGAACGGGCTCGCCGGCGGCGCCGCGGTGGGCGCCGCTCTGGGTGTGCTCGCGGCGGGTAGTGCGGCACCGGCCTGGTCGCGGTGTGCCTTTGCCGCCGCAGTGGCGGCGGTGCTCCTGCTGCGCACCCGGGCATACCCCGGGGCACTCCCCTCGACAGCTCTCGCCGGCGCCGGAATGACTTGCTGCGCTGTGGTTCTGGTGGACCTACAGCAGCACGATCCAGCACTGACCTGGCTGGTGTGCCTGCTGGCGCTGTCAACCGGAGCCGGTGCGGCCTGGCTCGGTGCCCACCCGCCCGCGGTCACCCTGTCACCGGTGTCCGCCCGCCTCCTGAGAGCGCTGGAGCACGTGCTGCTGATGGCGGTGGTGCCGCTGGCCTGCTGGTCGCTCGACGCCGTCGAGCAGGCCCGCCGGTGGGTGTCGTGACGGCGCGCCGCGGTGCCGGGTCCGTCGGCCTCGGGGCCGTCGTCGCCGTGGTGGCGCTCGGCGCCGCACCTCCGGCCGCCTATGCCCTGACCCCGCCGGCCATCGACGTCGCCCTACTGCCCGCCGCGCAGCCACCGCGGCCGCCGCACCCCAGCGTGCAGGTCAGCCCCTGCGCAGCCCCCACGGAGAGCACGCCAGGCTCAGCGCCTGCTCAACTCGACCTCGATTCGGCGAGGGCGTTGTCGCGAGGTGAGGGACAACGGGTCGCGGTGATCGACACCGGAGTAGCCCGTCATCACCGGCTGAGCCGGGTCGAGGCCGGCGGCGACTACGTGTCGACCGGCGACGGCACCCAGGACTGCGACGGCCATGGCACCATCGTGGCCGGCATCATCGCCGCTGCGCCCGATGTCGCCGACCCGACCGGCTTCGCCGGAATCGCACCTGCCGCCACCGTGCTGTCCATCCGCCAATCCAGTACCAGGTTCGGCGCCGCGGACAACCCCACCTCCGCTGGGTTCGGCGATGTGATGACCATGGCGATGGCGGTGCGCACGGCCGCCGACCTGGGCGCCACCGTCATCAACATCTCGTCGATCGCCTGTGCGGCCGGAGCGCTCGAGGACGGTGCCCTCGGCGCGGCGCTGGCCTATGCCGTGGACACCAAGGATGCCGTGGTGGTGGCCGCGGCAGGCAATGTCGGCGGAGCAGGCAACTGTCCGCAGCAGACCGAAGACAACGAATTGACCTGGGAAACAGCCACCGTGGCAGCCAGTCCGGGCTGGTACGACGACTACGTACTCACCGTCGGGTCGGTGGGTCCCGACGGCTCCCCTTCCGACTTCAATCTGCCGGGGCCGTGGGTGGATGTCGCAGCTCCCGGTGAACAGATCGTGTCGTTGAGCGCCGCGGGCGCCGGTGTCGTCGACACCCTGCCGTCCTTCGGCCGCGACCTGCCGATATCGGGCACCAGCTACGCGGCGCCGGTGGTCAGCGGCCTGGCTGCGCTGATCCGGGCCCGCTTCCCCGAGCTCAGCGCTAGGCAGGTCATGCGGCGCATCGAGGTGACGGCCCGCCGGGTGGGCGACGGCTGGGATCCGGTGACCGGCGCAGGCATCGTGGATCCCACCGCGGCGCTGAGCACCGAGGTACCGACCTCCCGGCCGGCGCCGCCCTCTCCCGTACCGGTCGTTGCAGCGCCCGCCGCCCCGGTCCGCGCGGCCGGCCCGGGCACCTCGGTGGCCCTGGTCGGAACCGGGGTCTGCGCGGTGCTGCTGGCCTGCGGCATGCTGATCACCCGGCTATCGGGAGCCGGCCGGAACAGCGTCGTAGGCGGTGAGGGCGGCTGATCTGGTGAGTACAGGCCCCAGCGGCAGTGCCTCGAGTACCGCACGGGGCGCCGCTGCCGGGGTGCGGGGAAGGCCGAGGATGCGGGCGGATTCGGTGTCCCCCAACGGAAACCGGACACCGTGTTCGGTGACGAGCGCACCGACGGGTGCCTGCGTCCCCTCGGCCCGCACGTAGGCCGACCGGCCGGCCGGCAGTTCGACCGCATCGGTGCGGGGCCCGGCGCCGTCGGCCTGGGCGAGCTGCACCCGCCGTGGGCCCGGGGACCGCACGCCGAGCAGGATCTCGATGCTGCCCGCTGTCCACGAGGCGCAGACGGTACCCACGTCGGCACCGCCGATGGTGCCGACGTGCTGCGGAAATGATTGCACCGCTAGGGTACCCAGTCTGGGCAGCCGGTTCACCAACGACGGTGCCACCGCGGTGACCGCCGCGCTCGGGCCGCTGTACCTGATGATGTCGGCGGCCACCTCGCCGACCTGTTGCACGCCGCCGGCGAGGACGACGAAGAACTCCGTTCCGGACGCCTGATGAATGCGGACCACCTCACCGATGAGGAAACCCGGCAACGCCGCCGGCCCCGGTGTACCCACCCCGGGGATCCGCGGCGCGGTGATCGGCGGCACCTCCGGAACCAGGTCCAACAACGCCCGCGACACCGGTGCCGGCTGCCTGCCCTCGATACCCAACACCCGAAGGACAACCGGATCGGTGAGGTCGACCCGGGCCCGGTGACCGTCATAGAGCAGATACGGCGTGCCGGACGGGCCTGCCGCCAGCACGGCCGCACCGGCGGCCGCCATCTCGGCAGGTGGCCCTGCAATCACCGTCGTGGTTGCGTCGTCGCAGACCGTCCACGCGGACTCCGACTCCACGAGAGGCGGCCCGATGATCGTCGGTGCGCCCGGAATCCCGAGCAGTGCACCGGTTTTCACCCGGCGCACTGCCGCTTCGGCGACCTGGCGGGGCTTTTCGCCCGTTGCGGCGATCAGCCGCGCCGAGGTGAGGTTCAACACCGGATGGTAGACGTCCTCGACCCGGACATAGAGCGCTCCGGTGCCGCGCACCATCACCACGGTGGCATCGCCCAGCTCGGCCGGCGGCCGCCACACCGCGAACACCGCGGTACCGGCCAGTGCCAGAAGGGCCAGCAGTACCCCCAGTAACATCGAAACAGATTGTGCACGTGGCGAATCGTCATCGGCATGGATGTCGCCGTGCGCCACCGCCCGCTCCATCCGGTGCGTGAGGAAGCGCTGACCGCTGAGCGTCAGCCGTGTCGAGGGGCGTGCCACCGGCTCACGGTACGACGGACGGACAGGCGCGCCACTCGGCCATCCACAGCCTCAGCGCCAGCGCGCCCACACATACGGCACCAGCGATCGCAGGAAGTCGAGGTCCGGCCCTGGCTGGGCGTCGGCGAAGGCATGCTCGAAATAGTCCTCGGCCACCAACAGAATGCCCTCGGCGTATTCGCGGGTGAAGGTGATGCTGCCGTAGTCGTCCATCAGCGCGCGGACCCGGGCCACCAGCTCGGCCGTCCGCTCGGCGCGGCTGCGGTGCAGGTAATCCTGGAGCAACACCCGGTCCGCGCCGGTGGCCGTCGCCATCAGATGCACCAATGTCAGCGTCCGTTTGCCTTCGTAGAGATCGCCGAGGATCTCCTTGCCGTAGGTGTGCTCGTCGCCGATGAGGTTCAGCAGGTCGTCGCGGATCTGGAAGGCCGCCCCGAAGTGGAAGCCGAACCGCACCAGCGGCCCGAGGTCGACGGTGCCACCCGAGCCCACCAGTGCCCCTACCCGCAGTGGGTGGATCGTGGTGTACCAACACGTCTTGTGCATGATCAGCTCGAGGTAGTCCTCGGGGCCCAGACCGTCCACATTGTCGAGCTGCCAACCGATTTCGGTGGCTTGCCCCTCCAAGGTGCGCAGTGCCATGGTGTCGAACTCCGCCCACACCGCGTCGGCCAGATCACGGTCCAACCGACGCGCCGCACGCCGCAGTACCTGGCCGGCGACGATTGCCAGCCCGTCACCGGCATTGACTGCCGCGGCCATTCCATGCCGGGCGGCCAGAGTCGGTCTGCCCCGCCGTATTTCGCTTCCATCCGCGACGTCATCGTGTACCAGGAACGCATTGTGCAGCAGCTCGATGGCGACCGCGAATCCGGCGACATCGTCGTGGTCGGCCCCGAAGGCCCGCCCCGCTGCCAGACACAACGCAGGTCTCAGCGCTTTGCCGGGACGGCTCGGATATTCCCGCATGAGGCTGTAGAGCCAGTGGTGTGGCTCCCCGTCGGGCAGGGCGTCGAGCATGGTGCGACGCACCGAACGACCGACCTCGCGCAGCCGGCCCTCGACCTCGGCGATCAGCCCCACCTCGGCGGACCGGGTCACGGGACCGCTGACGAGACGACCAGTGTGACCGGCAGCCAGATGTCGGCGTACCCCTCCGCCAGCAGCGTTCCGCGATACCGGCCGGACGGTACGTTCTCGGCGACATCGAGCTGAATGGTGACGCCACGGCTGCACCGTGCGGGCATCGGCACCGAGTCGGGTTCGAACCGGACGAGCTCGCCGGACAGGACCGTGCCGTCGTGGGCCATCAGATCGCTGCAACGAAGACGCACTTTGCCGAGATCCACGCCGCCACCGTTGTGCAGCCACACCTCGCCCGCCACCGGGCCCGGCTCCGCGACGGTCAGGACGACGTGGCCGGCAGCCTCGGCGGTGACCAGATCGACGGTGGCACCCGCTGGTGTCGGCGCGGTGGCCCCGCGCACCGACCCGGCCCACTGCCCGACCATGCCCTGCCAGGTACCGATCAGCGTTTCGAGATCGACGGCGGAACCGGGAGTACCGGGAGCACCGGGAGCAGATGCCGCCGTGGGGTTTTCGGTGCCACCTCGATCGCCACCTCCGTGAGTGCCGGGCTGATCGGCAGCCGAGCTGTTCTGCGGGGCGTCACCTGACATCCGGTCGGCCATCCGCACGAATCGATCCACGAGTTCGGTGGCCGCCCGGAACCCGCGAGCCTGGATCTCACCGAGCGCGCGCACGTTAACCGCAGGATCGAAAACCGAAGCCCAGGGAACATCGGCCCCGTTGCCAGCACCCCCTCCGGCCGCCTCCGTGGCCATCGCCCCTCCTCGTTCCCCGTCGAGATGCGCCGACAACGGTATGCTATGACCGCGCTTGGCGAAAGGCGGGGAAACGAAGATGAACTCACTCTTCGGATACCAACTGGGGCTGTTCGGCGAAATCGACGCCGAGGTCGTCCGTGCGCGCCACCGTGGCAATCCCACCGACCTCGCGATCATCGACGCGGTAGAACGACTGCTGCCCAACACCACCGGGTACGGCCAGGCCGGCTGGTACGCCGAGTTACAGCAGTTCCTCGACACCAAGAGCCACCGAAAAGCTGAAGCAGAGAAGCCGGTTCAGCTGCCGACCTTCGACCAGAGCCTGTCGTCGTTGCAGGACTTCTCGAGCTTCGGAACCGACCGGCATCCGTTGGTGGAGGCGCGCGCGGAAACCGTGTCGAACGTGGTCGTACGCAACGCCGTTGCGACCGGCGCGGCCTATCCCTCGATGGTCCTGGCGAAGATCGATCAACTCCGGAACAGGGCCGCAGACCCGGAAGTGCCCGCGGGGCCATCGCGGCTACGTGAGCCGCTGGATATCCTGTGCGCCATTCCCGGGGCCGGGCCCCGTGCGCCGAGGGACATCCCGGCCTCCGCGATCGCGGGCACACAGTTCGACGCCATCAACGCCAAGCTGGGTCTCATCAACGAGCGGCGGGATTTCGTGTCCGTGCTGGCGGACGATCTCGGTGAGGATGTCGCCAAGAAGTGCCTGACCTGCTTCGGCATGCTCGAGGAGGTCGACGGGCAGTACTGCAGCACCATCTACACCGATCATTGCGAGCCCGGCCTGACCATCGCCGACGTCCGCCGGGTCCTCGATCCGAGGAACTGGCCGGAGTGCTGCGACTTCTTCCACGAGGTCACACTCCAGGACCCCGACGTGACGATGAACGGCTGGAGTCGCGTGCTGGAGACCATCAGCCCCGAACCGGACGACTACCTGCTGCAGACTGCGCTGTTGTTCTACTACGGCGAGTTCGACGACGGTGGGATCTATCTGAATTACGACATCGACCCGTCCAAACAACGGGACGCCGGCTTGGTCGAAGTCGACAGCGGCTATATCTGGGTGACCAAGCTGTCCCCCGGTGACGACCGCGGTGTGCGGATCCGGACGAGCAAGCAGGAGCGGGTCAACGGGCTCAGCCCCACCGCCACCTCCGCGCTGGCCTGCCACCTGGGCTGGGGCCAGATCAGCCGCGACATGCTGGCCGGCAAAGCACTGGAGATCGTCGACGACATCCGTACCCGCGGATCGATCGCCGAGATCGAGGCCGACGCCAAGTATTTCCCCTTCGAAGTCTCACCACCGCAACAGCTTCCGGAAACAGACCGCCTACCGCCGGGCCCCACCCCGGCCAAGGCGTCGCTGCCGCCGAATTTCGGCGATACCGTGCGTGACGCCGCCGCACTGGCCGACAAGGTGATCGACAGGGCGGCAACAACATGGGGACGCGCCGCCACCCTCTGGCTCGACGGGCTCACCCGCAAGGACGTCACCGCCATCGTCTCGGACGTCGGCGCAGATGCCGTCGCCATCGCCGAGGCCATCTACGACACCGCGGCGGACAACGTCCGCCCCCAGTTCGTGCGGGCAGAGGACAAAGGAGACGGCGCCCATGGATGATCCCCGAGCGATCGCCGAACGGTATCGCCAGGTCGCACACAAGATCGTCGCCGAGACCTCAGCCGTCGCGGAAGCGGCGTTCGCCAAGACCAACCGGGACTCCCCCACCAATCCTCCTCCTGCACAATCGGATAACGGTCACGAGTCAGGCTCTACCGGGAACTACACCGCTGGAGAAGCGGTGAAGACACTGAGCGGTCTGGTCAAAGTCGCGGTGACCGGGGCGATCAATCTCGCACGCGTGCCGCTGCAGAGCCAACCGGACAACCAGCCGATGCTGATGGCCGATCATCTCGCCACCGTCGCCGCACGGTCAGCCGCCGACATCGACAAGGTGGCCCAGGAGGCCGCTACCCTGATCGACAGGAACGCCTACACCCAGAACCAGTGGGTCGACACCGCGATCAAGTTGACCAGTATCGCGATGATCCGCGGCGCCGAGGTGATCGAGACCGTCGGCGCAGGCCCGGGCCGGTACGGAAACCCGGAGAAGACCTCCGATCCTGTGGTCATCGGAGCCGATGAGAACAACGACCGCAAGCTTGCGGTCGTGAAGCTGGGCCGGCTCGGGGTCAAGGAGGACATCAAAGACCTGGTCCGGTTCGGGCCTGCAGATGCCATCGCTGCGCGCGGCGCAGATGTGGTGCTGGTGAAGGGTGCGCCTGCGGTAACCCTGACCGTCAACGCCGCCGGAATCCCCAGTGGGCTCTACCACGGCACCATTCGAGTCGGCGACGACGAGAAGCCGGTCGCGATTGCCCTGTGACCGAACCTGAACAACCCAGCCGCATCGACGATCTCCTCGACCTGGCGTTCCAGGCGATCGAAGCGGGCGACCGCAGCACAGCCAATCAACTGGCCGAACAGGTGCTGGCCATCGACCACGGCAACACCGAGGCAGAAGATCTGCTCGCCGCGCCGGAAGGTCAGGGCGAAATCCGCCGTCTGACAATCATGTTCGCCGATCTGGTGGACTCGACGGCGTTGTCGACGCGGGTGGAACCGGAGGTCTACCGCACCGTGGTGGGCCGCTACCGCGATGACGTCATCAGGATTGTCCGGAATTACGAAGGCCATATCGGCTCCACCAAAGGTGACGGCCTGCTGGCGTTCTTCGGACATCCCCGGGCGCACGAAGACGACGTGCGGCGCTCGGTCCAGGCCGGGCTCGACATCACCCGTGAGGTGGCCAGTCTCAGCGGCAGGGTACGGCAGCGCTTCGGCTTCGGTATCGACGTGCGCGTGGGCATCCACCGCGGCATCGTGTACCTCGACACTGCCCAGGACGATGTGTACGGGCTGGCCGCCAATCTCGCCGCCCGGGTGTGCAGCCTCGCCGACCCCGGCACCGTCTCGGTCTCCGAGGCCATCGAGCCGCTGGTCAACACCAGGTTCG
The DNA here is from genome assembly GCA_040512325.1 of Mycobacterium sp. Classification (GTDB taxonomy): domain Bacteria; phylum Actinomycetota; class Actinomycetes; order Mycobacteriales; family Mycobacteriaceae; genus Mycobacterium. The sequence goes on from JBEVFK010000096.1 coordinate 27,357, forward strand.
AGTTGCAGGGTCGGCTGCCGAAGTCGGTCAAGGGGGTTGACGATCCGCTGCGGCATTTCCGGGTGGTGGCAGAACGTGATCTCCCCCCGGTCGAGCTCGGGCCGTTGGTGGGGCGACAGTCCGAAACCGACTATCTGCGACAGAGTTGGCGAGACGCCACACACAACCGGCTCGACAAACCCGGCGTCCTGTTCGTCGGCGATGCCGGCATCGGCAAGAGCAGGCTGGCCTGGTCTGCGGTGGATCTGGCCGAGCGGTCACACGCAGTTGTGTTGCAGCTCATCGGTTCTCCGTTCCACACCGATGTCGGACTGCGCCCCATCAGGCGGTTGCTCGAGCGTCAGTGCGGCATCGGCCGAGAATCCGATCCCGACGAACGGCTGCGCTGTCTGCGGCAGGAACTCGACACCCGCGGCCTCGACAACGAACATCTGGTCCCGTTGCTGGCGCCGGTACTGGGAATAGACCCCAAGGCCGGTTACCGGCCCGTCCAGGTGGAGGGGCAAAAGCTCTACGAGTCGATCGCACAAGCCGTGCTGACCTACTTGATGTCGTGTGTCCGCGACTCACCCACCCTGGTCCTGGCCGAGGACATGCACTGGTTCGACGAGGACTCCGTCGAAGTGGTGCAATCCCTGCTCAGCGCACGGCTGGGTGATCACGTCATGGTGGTGATGACCAGTCGGGAGCACGTGGCGCTGCCCACGCCCGAATCGGCCCGGGTATTCGAACTCAAGCCGCTCACCGAGCGCGAAGCCGACGAGCTGATCCTGGCGCTGCACCCCGGGGTGTCCTCGAAAGCGCAACGCGCGGTACGCAGGCGCTGCGACGGTGTGCCGCTCTACATCGAAGAGGTGGTCGCGAAACTCAAGGACCAACCTGCAGACCTGTCCAATGCTGCCGGGGTGCCGGACTCGCTCTATGAGGCCTTGTTCGCGCGTCTGCGCTCCAGCACCGAGGCGATGCTGATCGTCGAAGCGGCCGCCTTGCTCGGCAGCCGAGTCGAGCGCAGTCTGCTGGCGTCGGCGGTCGAGATGCCGGCAGCCGACATCGATCTGGTCCTGAGCAGACTGGTCGCGGGCCGGGTGCTCGATCCGCTCGATGACGGCGGCTGGCGGTTCCGTCATGAGCTGCTCCGCGAGGTCGCTGCGGAACTGTCGCCGCCGAGTCTGCGCAGGCGTCTGCACAGCCGGATCGCCGACGCGCTGATCTCGGCCGCGACCCACGGCAACCCGGACTGGCCGCTGATCGCCCATCACTACGGGCGAGCCGAGCGCTTCACCGAGGCGGCGTCGGCCCTGGACCGGGCGTCGATGAACGCCTGGCAGCGCGGCGCCCTCGGTGAGGCCAGGAACCATCTGAGTCAGGCGATCACCCAGGTGGAACGCGCCGACGGCGGGCCCGACCGGGATCACGTCGAGATCGGACTGCGGTTGCGGCGGGCCCTGCTCTCTCAGGCCGCCGAGGGTGTTGCCAGTCCCAATGCCGCCGTCGACTTCGAACACTGTCTTGCGATGTGCAGCACCGACCTGCGCGACGACGATCTGTTCTCCACGGTGATGTCGCTGTACCCGTATTACACGATGCGGGCGGATCTGGACCGCGCCGAGAGGTTGGTGTACTCGATCCGCGCTAACCTCACCGGTGACCGGGAGGGATTCCTGCCGATCAACGACTTCGCGCTCGGCATGCTGGCCTGGTACCGCGGCCAGTTCGAGGTCAGCCGGGACAAGCTGGAACTGGCGGCGAACACGTTGAGCGCCAAGGCCACCCGTGAACTCGACAGCATGCTGTTCATGCCCAACGACGCCACCGCCGGCCTCTACGCCCACCGCGCGCTGTCGCGCTACCTCGACGGCGACCTGGCGGGCGCGGAGAACGAGTTGGTCACCGCCGAGCATCGTTGTGCCCAACTGGATTTCCCGCAGGGTGCGTTCAGCCTCGCCTACACCCGGCAGGCCGAGGTCCTGATCCGCAGTGAGGCCGGACAACTCGAGCGTGCCTCGGCGGTCGCCGCCAGTCTGGCCGAACTCGGCGAACAACACGGATTCTTCTCGTGGGCGTTGGCCGGAACCGCACAGCACGCCACGGTTGCCGCGCTCAAGGCACTGTCGGCGACCCCCGGATCCGCGGATCTGGCCACCCACATCGCCACCTTGACCGCGTTCGTCGACGCCTGGCGGGCGTACGGGGTCATCTCGCTGATCACCTACTACGACGCGGTGCTGGCGCGGTTGTTGCTCGCGGCGGGCGCACAGGAGGACGCCGCGGCCCGACTGGAGGTCGGACTCGACGAGGCGGCGCGCACCGGAATGCACTTCTACGACGCCGAACTCCTCCGGCTCCGGGCGGGCACCACCGACGACCATGCAGCACGAACCGCCGACCTGCGCGCCGCGGCAGAGCTGGCGCGCGCGCAGGACGCCCGCGTCTTCGAGTTGCGGGCGGCCGTCGACGACTTCGGGTATCGCGGCGATGCCGCCCGTGCGGGGCTCGCCGACGCCCTGAGCCGATTTCCCGCTGACTGTGACTGGCCGGAGTTCGCGGCGGCGCGCAGCCTGCTCCGGTGAAGGGGCCAGGCGGGAAAGTCGTCATTCTCGGCGGCGGCATGGCCGGCCTCAGTGCGGCCTGGCGGCTCAGCCAGCCGGGTTGGCGTGATCGGTTCGACTCCATCACGGTCTATCAGCGCGGCTGGCGCCTCGGTGGCAAGGGCGCGTCGAGCCGCGGCGAGCACGGCCGGATCCAGGAACACGGCCTGCACATCTGGCTGGGTTCCTACGAGAACGCCTTCACCCTGTTGCGCGAGTGCTACGCCGAACTCGACCGATCCGTCACCGACCCGCACGCCCCGATCCGCCGGTGGGACCAGGCCGTGATCCCCGCCGACAATCCGGGGTTGGCCGACTACTGGGACGGGGCCTGGCTGACCTGGTTGGGTACTCATCCGCGTGAGCATGGCCTGCCGGGTGATCCCGGCAACGACGGCCGCGAGGTCACGGTCACCTCTTTTGTCGAACGTGCACTGCTGCTGTTGCACGCCTTCGCACAGTCGTCGGGGGACGCCGGCCCCGCCGGGCTGTCGCTGTCGACGTCGCCGGAACCCACCAGAGGTCGGACCGACGCTGCCGGCGCGCTCACCCGGGCCGTCGCCGTTGCCGCGCTCGCCTTGGCAGATCCGGCGGCACCAACCGATCTCGGTTCCGCGCGGCTGGATTCGGCGCTGATCGCCGTCCGGGAGGCGATCGACTACGAGACCCGCGCCGACCACCGTCGCGCCTGGCTGCTGGCATCGTTGGTGACGGCGTGTATTCGTGGCGTCCTCGCCGACAACCTGGTGACGAACCCGACGGGGTTCCGGGCGATCAACGACGAAGAGTTCGGCCAGTGGGTGCTCCGGCACGGCGGCCATCCCGACGTACTCGACTCGGCCATGGTCCGCGGCCTCTACGATCTCGTATTCGGTTATGACGCGGTTGATTCCGAACGTCCGCACGTCGCCGCGGGCGTGATGGTGTTCCTGGTGGGACAGGCACTCTTCACGTATCGCGGGTCCTTCTTCTGGAAGATGACCGCAGGCATGGGCGATATCGTCATCGCCCCGCTGTACCAAGTGCTGAAACGCCGTGGAGTGCGCTTCGAGTTCTTTCACCGCCTCGACGGGCTGCACCTGGACCGGGCGCGACAGAACGTCGAGTCCATCACGATGGGGCGGCAGGCCTGGCTGGTCGACGGCCTCGAGGAGTACGCACCACTGGTGACCGTGCGAGGCCTGCCGGTGTTCCCGGATGCGCCACGCGCAGAACAACTACGGCCACACCAGAACCTGCGGGAGCTGGAATCCCACTTCAGCGTCCGAGACGATGCCGAGACCCGAACCCTGCGCCGGGGCGTCGATTTTGATCACGTGGTGCTGGCGGTGTCGCTGGGCATGGTGCCGATGGTCGCGGGGGAACTGCTCGCCGACCGGTCCGAGTGGCGGGCCATGACCACCCAGGTCCGCACTGTCGCCACCCAGGCGTTTCAGCTCTGGCTGCATCCCGACGAACCCACGCTGGGGTGGCCACAACCCGGGTCGACGGTCAGTGCGTACCTCCGTCCGTTCGAGACGTGGGCGTCGATGCCGCAGACCCTGTGGGCAGAGACGTGGCCGCCCGGCGACGAACCCCGGACCGTCGCCTACTTCTGCGGCAGCCTGTGCGCCGACTGGCCCACCGCCGAACCGCCCGAAGACTATGTGCGCCGCCTCCGGGACACGGTGCTCGCCGACGCGGCCGAGCACGTCGAACAACACCTCGGGCTGTTCTTCCCGAATGCCCTCACCCACAACGGTTTCGACTGGAGTCTGGTGGCCGGAGCCGGGAACACCCGCGGCGTCGAGGCCATGGCCACCCAGCACGTCAGCGTCAACATCGATCCCTCGGATCGGTATGTGCAATCGGTCCCCGGTTCGGACAGGTTCCGGCTGCGCCCGGACGAGAGCGGCTACGACAATCTGGTGCTCGCCGGTGACTGGACCGACTGCGGGTTGAACGCCGGATGCATCGAGGCCGCGGTGATGTCGGGGCTGGAGGCCGCCAATGCGGTGCTCGGCCGTGGCCGGTTTCACCGGCTCCGTGGTTACTGGTTGCCCTGAACCTCAGTCGTCCTTGGCCCGTCGTTCCCGGTATGCGGCGACATGTTGGCGGTTGCCGCAGTTGCCGGTGTCGCAGAACATGCGGGACCGGTTGCGCGACAGGTCGATCAGCACGGCGTCGCAGTCGGGTGCCGCACAGATCTTGAGGCGGCGGAGTTCGTCGATGCGGATGAGGTCGGCCAATGCCATCGCCATCTCCGCGCCCATCCGCTGCGCCAGTGGGTCGTGGATGGAGGCCAGGTGCAGATGCCATTCCGGCATCTCGGGGTGACGGGTGAGCCAGGGCGAAGCGCGGGTGTCGGACAGCAGGGCGTTCACCTGGCCCACGGTGCGTTCCTCGTCGTCGGCGACCGACCAGATCTTGCCCAGCCGCGTCCGCAACCGGTGAACGGACGCGAGTTCGTCGTCGTCGTGGTCACGGCGGCCCGTCCAGCCGTAACCGCGGAGGTAGGTGTCCAGCGCGGCCTGGTCGGACAACTGCTCACCGTCGATCCGGTCGGTGTTGACCAGTACACACGCGGCTCGCAGGGTGAGTTCCGTGTCATGACTGAAAAGCATTTGACTCGTGACCTCCCGTCGTCCTATCGTCATGACCAAAGCTCATTTTACTCATTACACACCCTCGGGGAGGTGGCTCGCATGCTGATGGACCGCACGAACAAGCCCGCCAACAACACATTCCGTCTCGGTCTGGTGTTCGCACTCGGCTCAGCACTCACCTTCGGTCTGTCGGGCCCGTTCGCCAAATCCCTGATGACGGCAGGCTGGAGCCCCACGGCCGCGGTCACCGCCCGACTTGCCGTCGGCGCCCTGGCGATGGCGGTGTTCGCCACTGCCGTCAAGCCTGACTGGTTCAAGCAGGCACTGCACAACATCAGGTCCGTGGTGCTCTACGGCCTGATCCCGATCGCGGGTGCACAGCTGTGCTACTACAACGCCGTCTCGCATCTGTCCGTCGGCGTGGCCCTGCTGCTCGAATACACCGCGCCGCTCCTGGTGGTCGGCTGGATCTGGGTCAGCACCTCACGGCGACCGAGCAATCGGACGCTCGCCGGTGTCGCCATGGCCGTCGCGGGCATCATGCTGGTTCTCGGCGTCTTCGAGGGGCTGTCATCGGCGCAGGTCAACACCGTCGGCGTCGCCTGGGGCCTCGGCGCGGCGATCTGCGCGGCGTGCTATTTCCTGATGAGCGACGAGGTCACCACCGACGGCAGCGGACTCGACGCGATCACGCTGTCCGCCGGCGGGCTGATCGTCGGCGCGGCCGCCGTCGCCACACTCGGACTGACGGGGCTCATGCCGATGGTCTTCACGACCAACGATGTGGTGGTCGCCGGGTTCACCACCTCCTGGGTGGTGCCGGTGGCATTGCTGGCGCTCCTGCCCACCGCCGTCGCCTACACCCTCGGCATCGGCGGCGTCGCCCGGCTGCGGCCCAGCTTCGCCTCGCTGGTGGGCTTGTCAGAGGTGTTGTTCGCCGTGTTGTGGGCGTGGCTGCTGGTGGGCGAGGCGATGAGCCTCACTCAGGCAATCGGTGGACTGGTGGTCCTCGGCGGACTGGTGTTGGCGCGCTCGGGTGACCGATCGGCACCGGTCACCGCGGCGACCTGGCCCGATGGCGGCGCTTTCGAGAGCCGGGACAGGCTCGACACCACCCGCATCGAATGACCGGCGCCGAAATCACGCGGCAGCGGGCTGTGGTGATCGGCTAACCTTTTTGCTGTGACCAGCGAATCAGTGCGCCCTGTGCTCATCTCCCGAACTCTCAGGCGTGGGGTCGGCGCAGTGGCCGCCGTCGTGGTGGCGATGACGGCGCTGGTGGTGGCCCCCCAGGCCGCCCTCCCCACAGCAGGGGCCGAGCCGTCCTGCGCTGATATCGAGGTGGTGTTCGCCCGCGGTACGGACGAGGCACCGGGCCTCGGTCGCGTCGGCGGCGCCTTCGTCGACTCCCTGCGCGAGCAGGTGGGTGGCCGGTCCGTCGGCGCCTATGCCGTCAACTACCCGGCCACCTTCGACTTCCTGGCCGCCGCCGGCGGGGCCAACGACGCCAGCGGGCACATCCAGTGGATGGTCAACAACTGCCCGAACACCCGGCATGCAACCGTCGCCGTTGCCACAT
>JBEVFK010000097.1:0-103995 GCA_040512325.1 Mycobacterium sp.
TTCATAGTGGTCGCCGATGAACCTCGGCAGGAACGTGGCCCGGAAGATCCCCAGCCGATCCGACCCCACCAGCCCCGCGATCATGTGCTCGACGAACGGATGCGTCTGCGCCGACCGGAACGCCCCGAACGAATACCCGGCGGCGCACCGTCCGATCGTCTCGAGGGTGACCCGCGTGGTGTCGGCGGACACGTCCACCGTCTCTCCCGTGGCGGCGCAGGCATCCCAGGATTCGGTGAGTTCGGCAGCGGCGTCGAGCATCACCGTGTGATAGCGCCGCATCGCCGACTGGGTGAAGGCCGGCATCAGCAGGGTGTGCGCTTTGCGCCAGTTGGGCTCGTCGTTGTGTGCGGTGAACAGGCCGTCACCACCCATTACCCGCAGGGCCACCATATCCGGCCCCAGGTGCTTGCAGAACCGGGTTTCGTCGTTGAGCTCGGCGACGACGTCCGCACCGGCGGCCACCACGTAATGCGCTCCCAGAAAAGCGAATTCGAAGATCGGTCCGAGCCGGGAGGCCAGATCGGTGATCGAGTGGGTGATGTCGTCACCGCGGAAGGCCAGGACGTCACCGAGCAGCGGTACCCGCCGGGGCGGATGCGGCACCCGGACATCCTGCAGCGGCCGACCGCTCGAGACTCCGCCCACGACCACTGCCATAAACGTCAGCCTCCACCGCTGTTGTACATGTGTCAACTAGTATCAGCAGTATGCCCGACCTGCCGGAACTCTCAGGGGCTACCAAGCCGTCGCGGCGGCGGCTGTCGCCCGATGACCGGCGCGCCGAACTGCTGACCCTCGGCGCCAAGGTGTTCGGCGAGCGCCCCTATGACGATGTCCGCATCGACGAGATCGCCGAGCGCGCCGGGGTCTCGCGTGCCCTGATGTATCACTACTTCCCCGACAAACGCGCATTCTTCGCCGAAGTGGTGCGCGCCGAGGGCGAGCGGCTGTTCGCCGCCACGAGTACCCCGGCGGTCGAGGGGCAGTCGCTGTTCGAACGGCTGCGCGCGGGTGTGCTGGCCTACGTCGAGTATCACGAGCAGTACCCGCACGGATCGTGGGCCGCCTACGTGGGGCCCGGCCGCACCGACCCCATGCTGTTGGGCATCGACGATGCCGACAATGTGCGGCAGATGCAGCGCATCCTCGATGAACTGCGGGCGCTCACCCCCGACCTGGATGCCACGGTGGAGCGTGACCTGCGGGTCACCGTCTACGGCTGGCTGGCCTTCACCCTGGAGCTGTGCCGCCGGCGCATCGTCGATCCGTCACTGGACGCCGGTCAGGTCGCTGATTCCTGCGCCCACGCCCTGCTCGACGCAGCGGCCCGGGTGCCGGGAATTCCGGCGTCGCTCCGCGCGGCGATCAGCAGCCGCTGAATCGGCTGGTCGCGAACGCCGACGAACTTGTCGGTGGTCCCGGGCACCATGGACACGTGGCCCGTGAGACCGATGCCCAGACTCACCCGATGTCCCGCTTCAGCGAGCTGACGCGGGAATGGTTCGCGGGCACTTTCGTCGAGCCCACCCCCGCGCAAGCACAAGCGTGGTCGGCCATCGCCGACGGCGACAACACGCTGGTCATCGCCCCCACCGGGTCCGGCAAGACGCTGGCAGCCTTCATGTGGGCCATCGATCAGCTCACCGGCCCGGTCGAGCCGGACCGCAAACCCGGCACCCGGGTGCTGTACGTGTCGCCGCTCAAGGCGCTGGCCGTCGACGTCGAACGCAACCTGCGGACACCGCTCACAGGCATCGGCCGTGTCGCCGAGCGGCGCGGAGTGGCCCCGCCCTCGATCAGTGTCGGGGTGCGGTCCGGCGACACCCCGCCGGCCCGGCGCCGGGAGCTCATCGCCAAACCGCCGGACATCCTGATCACCACACCCGAGTCGCTGTTCCTCATGCTGACGTCGGCGGCCCGCGAAACGCTGGCGAGCGTCGAGACGGTGATCATCGACGAGGTCCACGCCGTCGCAGGCACCAAGCGCGGCGCGCACCTGGCGCTGTCGCTCGAACGCCTCGACGCCATGCTGGCCACCCCCGCACAGCGCATCGGCCTCTCGGCGACGGTGCGCCCGGCCGAGGAGGTGGCCAGGTTCCTGTCCGGGCAGGCCCGCACCACCATCGTCGCCCCGCCCGCAGCCAAGACCTTCGAACTCCAGGTCCAGGTACCGGTGCCGGATATGGCCAACCTCGAGAACAACAGCATCTGGCCCGCCGTCGAAGAGCGCATCGTCGACCTCATCGAATCTCATCGCTCGTCGATCGTCTTCACCAATAGCCGACGCCTCGCCGAGCGACTGACGTCCCGGCTCAACGAGATTCACGCCGAGCGCACCGGGGTGGAGCTCTCGGGTGAACGCAATCCCGGGGTGGCCGGCGGGCCGCCCGCCCACATCATGGGTAGCGGCCAGACGTTCGGCGCCGAGCCGGTGCTGGCCCGCGCCCATCACGGATCGGTCAGCAAGGAAGCCCGCGCCGATGTCGAGGACGCGCTCAAGAGCGGCAGGCTCAAAGCGGTGGTCGCCACGTCCAGTCTCGAACTCGGAATCGACATGGGCGCGGTCGATCTGGTGATCCAGGTGGAGGCGCCACCGTCGGTGGCCAGTGGTCTGCAACGCGTCGGCCGCGCCGGCCACCAGGTCGGCGAGGTGTCCCAGGGCGTGCTGTTCCCCAAACACCGCACCGACCTGATCGGCTGCGCGGTGTCGGTGCAGCGGATGCTCGCAGGCCAGATCGAGACCATGCACGTGCCTGCCAATCCACTCGACGTACTGGCCCAGCACACCGTCGCCGCGTGTGCGCTGGAGCCACTCGACGCCGACGCCTGGTTCGACACGGTCCGGCGCTGCGCCCCGTTCGCGACGCTGCCGCGCAGCGCCTTCGAGGCCACCCTGGACCTGTTGTCGGGCAAGTATCCGTCCACCGACTTCGCCGAACTGCGGCCCCGTGTCGTCTACGACCGTGACACCGGCACCGTCACCGCCCGCCCGGGCGCCCAGCGCCTCGCGGTCACCTCCGGCGGCGCCATCCCCGACCGGGGCCTGTTCACGGTGTACCTGGCCTCCAGCGCCGACACCGACAAGCCCTCGCGGGTAGGCGAACTCGACGAGGAGATGGTCTACGAATCCCGGCCGGGCGACGTCATCTCCCTGGGCGCCACCAGCTGGCGGATCACCGAGATCACCCATGACCGGGTGCTGGTGCTCCCGGCTCCCGGCCAGCCCGCCCGGTTACCGTTCTGGCGCGGCGACGCGGTGGGCCGGCCCGCGGAGCTCGGTGCCGCGGTGGGCGCCTTCACCGGTGAGCTGGCCCGGATGGACCGACCCACCTTCGAGACGCGGTGCCGCACCATCGGCTTCGACGACTTCGCGATCGACAACCTGTGGCGGCTCCTCGACGAGCAGCGCGAAGCCACCGGCACCGTCCCCACCGACACCACGCTGGTGGTCGAGAGGTTCCGCGACGAACTCGGCGACTGGCGAGTGGTGCTGCACTCCCCGTACGGGCTGCGGGTGCACGGCCCTCTGGCGCTGGCCATCGGCAAACGGCTCTATGAGCGGTTCGGTATCGACGAAAAACCCACCGCCTCCGATGACGGCATCATCCTGCGATTGCCCGATACCGACGAAACCCCGCCCGGGGCCGATCTTTTCGTTTTCGATCCCGACGAGATCGAACCGTTGGTGACAGCCGAGGTCGGCGGCTCGGCATTGTTCGCGTCCCGCTTCCGCGAGTGCGCGGCCCGGGCGCTGCTGCTGCCGCGGCGCCATCCGGGTAAACGCTCCCCGCTGTGGCACCAGCGCCAGCGCGCCGCGCAGCTACTCGACGTGGCGCGCAAATACCCCGACTTCCCGATCGTGCTCGAGGCGGTGCGGGAATGCCTGCAGGACGTCTACGACGTGCCGATGCTCACCGAGTTGATGGCCCGTGTCGCGCAGCGCCGCGTCAAGCTCGTCGAGGTCGAGACCTCGATGCCGTCGCCGTTCGCCTCCTCACTGCTGTTCGGGTATGTCGGGGCGTTCATGTACGAGGGCGACAGCCCGCTGGCCGAACGCCGCGCAGCCGCCCTGTCGCTGGATTCCACGCTGCTGGCCGAGCTGTTGGGCCGTGTGGAACTCCGCGAACTGCTCGATGCCGACGTGATCGTCTCCACCGGCAGGCAGCTCCAGCACCTGACCGACGAGCGCGCCGTCCGCGACGCCGAGGGGCTGGCCGACCTGCTGCGGCTGCTCGGCCCGCTCACCGAAGAGGAGGCAGCCCAACGCAGCACCGTTCCCGACGTGGGAGGCTGGCTGGACGGCCTGCTGGAGGCCAAACGGGTGTTGCGGGTGTCCTACGCCGACCGCACCTGGTGGGTGGCCATCGAAGACATCGGCCGGCTGCGCGACGGAGTTGGTGTCGCCGTGCCGGTCGGGGTCCCGGCCACGTTCACCGATTCGGTGACCGACCCGCTCGGTGAACTGCTGGGCCGTTATGCCCGCACGCACGGCCCGTTCACCACCGCCGATGCCGCAGCCCGGTTCGGGTTGGGGCTCCGCGTGGCCGCCGACGTCCTCGGCCGGCTCGCTGTTGACGGCAAGCTGGTGCGCGGCGAGTTCACCGACACCGTGGTGGCCGTGGGCGGCGACCAGTGGTGTGACACCGAGGTGCTGCGAATCCTGCGGCGCCGGTCGCTGGCCGCGCTGCGCGCCCAGGTCGAACCGGTGAGCACCACGGCCTATGCCCGGTTCCTGCCGGGCTGGCAGCAGCTCGGTGGCGCCTCCGGCATCGACGGGCTGGCCTCGGTGATCGAACAGCTCTCCGGGGTGCCGATGCCGGCGTCGGCCATCGAGCCGCTGATCTTCGGGCAACGGGTCCGCGGCTACTCCCCCGCGCTGCTGGATGAGCTGCTGGCCTCCGGCGACGTGCTCTGGTCGGGCGCAGGTTCGCTGGCCGGCGCCGACGGGTGGGTCACCTTCCACACCGCCGACACCGCGCCGTTGACCCTCGCCGCACCCACCGACCTGGAACTCACCGACGTGCACCGCGCGATTCTCGACATCCTCGGTCGGCCGGGTGACGCCCACGGCGCCTTCTTCTTCCGTCAGCTCGCCGTCGACGGCACCACCGCCGAGACCTTGAAAGAAGCGCTCTGGCAACTCATCTGGGCCGGGTGGATCACCGGCGACACCTTCGCCCCGGTGCGCGCTCTGTTGACCGGCGGCCGTCGCCCCGGTGCCCGAAAACCCGGAACTCCGACACACCGGCACCGGCGCGCACCCCGGCTCACCCGCTACAGCGTGGCCCACGCACAAGCGCGCAGCGTCGATCCCACGGTGGCCGGACGCTGGTCGGCACTGCCCGCCGCGGAGCTCGATTCCACTGTGCGCAGCCACTTCTCGGCCGAGCTGCTGATGGCCCGCTACGGTGTGCTCACCAAGGGTGCGGCCGCTGCCGAGAATCTCCCCGGCGGGTTCGCAATGCTCTACAAGGTGCTCTCCGCCTTCGAAGACGCCGGCCGCTGTCAACGCGGCTATTTCGTGGAATCGCTCGGGGGTGCGCAGTTCTCCACAGCAGCCACGGTCGATCGCCTGCGCACCCACGCCGATACCGTCGACGCCGATCGCGGTGAGTTGGCCGCGGTGGCGCTGGCCGCCACCGACCCCGCCAATCCGTATGGCGCGGCGCTGGCCTGGCCCACGCGCGCCTCCGACACCGACAAGGCGCATCGTCCGGGCCGGAAAGCCGGCGCGTTGGTGGTGCTGGTCGACGGCGAGCTGGTGTGGTTCCTCGAACGCGGCGGCCGTTCGCTGTTGAGCTTCACCGACAACGCCGAGACGCTCAATGCCGCCGCGGCGGCACTGACCGATCTCGTCACCGGTGGCCGGGTCGACGGTCTGCTGGTCGAGCGCATCAACGGCTCCCCCGTGCTGGACCCGGCCGCACCGGCCGACCATGCCGCCGCCGCGGCGGCGTTGACCGCGGCGGGTTTCAGCCGGACACCGCGGGGGTTGCGGTTGCGCTGAGGGGCAGACCCGGCGCGGCCACGGGACCGGCCAGCAGATCGTGCCGATGGTGCGCGGCGGCACGTGCGCGTCGGCGGCTGACGATTGCGGATGCGCCCAGGGTGAGCAGGATGCCCGCGACGGCCCACATGATGAGCACCAGCAGCGGGCCGCCGATGCCCTGGCTGTTGAAGTAGATGATCTTGCGCACGATGTCGGTGCCTGCCCCGTTGGGTAGCACCCCGTGCAACGCCCGCCAGAACGGCGGCAACAGCGCGGGTTGGTAGGCGCCACCGGCCGACGGGTTACCCAGGATGACGAACACGATGACGGTCAGAGCAATGCCCAACGTGCCGAACAACATCTGGAATGCCATGGTGACCGTGGCGGCGGCCAGCACCACGAGAGTGCCCACTCCCGCCAGTGCCCACAGGTGGCCGGTCAAGGCCCCCAGGATCGGGCCGGCCACGATGGCGCCCCCGATTCCCGACGCCAGACCGTAGGGAATGGTGGCACCCAGGCGCCACACCGCGCGCGGGAAGGTCGCAGGACGCGTGCCCTTGGCGATACCCAGCATGGACGCAAAAAGGTACCCGCCGACCGCCCAGCCGATCACCAGATAGAACCCGCTCAGTCCGCGGGCGTCGCCGGGTTCGAGGGGCACGATGTCGTCGACGGTGACGGTTCGGCCTTCTGTCTGGGCGACCTGAGTGAAAACCTGCTCGACGGCGCCGGACACCGAGGTGCCGCCGGCAGAGGCGACCAACAGGCGGTCATTGCTCCCGGCGGGGTCGACGAGGTAGACCGCTGAGCTCGCGGCAGTACGCAGCGCGGTTCGTGCGCTCTGTTCGTCGGTAGCCGCGGTGGCGGTAATGGGTTGACCCGCAATGTCATTGAGTCGGTCGACCACCGACTGCGACACCTGGGAGGGCGCGACGACGGCGACCGGAATGTGCTGCGGTACGGGTGCGTGAAACGCGCCGATATAGGACAGGATGAAGCCGAACTGCAGCAGCAGCACTCCCACTCCGAGCAGCAAGGTGCGGGGTGCCACCGCATCTCGTAGACCCTCGAGCAACGATTCGCTGCGCTCGTGCTTGCTCATGACGTTTTCCTTCTGCGGTACGGCGCGCCTGGCGGCGCAGACAGCGCTCAATCGGATACAGTCTGTATCGGATACACACTGTATCAGATTGCTGGCGGTGTCCAGCCGTCAGGAAAGGAGCAGGTCACGTGCCCAAGTCACCGACCAAACGCAGGCCCGTGACTGTCGCGGCGGTCCTGGACGCGGGACTCCACACGTTCCTCGAGCGTGGATTCCACCAGGCGTCGATCCACGACATCACCGCGGCAGCCGGTTTGACCCGGGGCGCCTTCTACTCCAACTTCCCCACCAAGGAGGCCCTGTTCCTCGCTGTCTACGACCGCAAGACCGACGAGATGCTCGCCGAGTTCCATCAGATCCTCAGAAACACGCCCAGCGATGGCGATCCGGTGCCCGTACTGCTCGCGTACGCCGCCAAAGGTGGTGCAGGGGGCGATAATTGGTTCCTGGCGCTGGCGGAATTCACCGTGCACGCGGCGCGCAACGCCGAGGTGCGCACGCAGTTCACCGAACACCGTGACCGGTTCACCGCCAAACTCAGCGACTTGATCACCAACGTCGCCGCGGCCACCAATCGCCGGCTCGACACCGATGTCGACGACCTGGCCGATGTGATCCTTGCCCTCCACGAAGGCACCGCCATGCTGCGGGTGTCGAGGCGCCCCGGCGCCGGTACCGACGCCCTGTTCGAACGGATGGCCGCCGTCATCCTCGACGCGCTCACCCCCGTCCGGGACGAGCACCGGTGAGGTCATCGACATCACGACGGCTGCGCCCGGTGACCGATTCGATGGCCAGACCCTCGCGGGCCCAGTATTCGAAGCCACCGACCAGCTCACGCACCTCCCGATAGCCGAGCTTCGCCAGCGCCAGCGCCGCCTTCGTACTGCCGTTGCAGCCAGGGCCCCAGCAGTAGACGACGATCCCGGTGTCCAGATCGGGGACAACCGCGCCGATGCGCTCGCCGAGCAGCGACAGCGGCACATGCACTGCCCCCGGAATGTGCCCCTGCGCCCACGCCGCGTCGTCTCGAACGTCGAGAACCAGGCCAGAGTGCGTTCCGGCCATTCGGGCCGCGGCCAGGTCTGCGGGATCGGTCTGCCAACGTAGACGGGCTTCGAAGAAGGCAATGGCTGATGTCATGAACAGAATTGTCGCCGGCCGGCGGTGATGCGGGGAGAGGTTGTCTACGTGCTTGAGGCCCTCTCACCGGTGGATCAATGGCAAACTCGCCGAAGTGACCTCGAATCAACGGCTGGAGCTGGATCAGACCGATGCTGAGATCCTGCGCACGCTGCAGACCGACGGGCGCGTCTCGATGGCCGATCTGGCCCGCGCCGTCCATCTGTCGCCGAGTTCGACGGCCGACCGTGTTCGACGACTCGTGGATTTCGGCGTGATCAGCGGCTACCGCGCCGTGGTCGAGCCCGGCGCGGTCGGGTACCCGATCAGCGCGTTCATCCGACTGCGTTATCCGTCGGGGAACTACCGGGCTTTCGACGAACTGCTGGCGAACACCCCCGAGGTGGTGGAGGCACACCACGTCACCGGCGACGACTGCTTCATCCTCAAAGTGATCGCCCGGTCGATGGCAGATCTGGAACGCATTGCCGGCCGCATCGCCGGCCTCGGCTCGATCACCACCAGTGTCGTCTACTCCACGCCGCTACCCGGCCGCGACGTGGCCCCGGCCTGAAACACCGCCGAGGTGTGTGCGACGAACACGTGCGTACCTCGCCGCGCACGTCGAATCTCTTCAGCAGTCGACGCCCCCTTCCTGTGAATGCCTTCCTGTGAGTTCCCCGTCAACCGAGTGTCCCGACCCTCGAGGACAGGCGGGCCCACAGTCGCCAGCGGACTCGGCGCTCGCGGTGTCGGCCCTGTTCAGGGCACCGTGGCCGGGCCTAGCTCCCGGCAAACGGAATCTTCCTGTGGGTCAATTAAATTCGCCGGTGCTCCTCGTCTCGACCTCGCTGTTGTGCAATTCATGGAGGGTTCCTGTGAGCATGGTGGGAATGCCGCTGCTGGACCGCCCTCACGGTGCTGGCACCGGTAGCGTTCCGTTTGCGCAGTACCGATGAATTCGACGCTGCCCGATGAAGGGAACGCCCGATGGCTGAAAACTCCAATGCACTCATGGCAAATGCCAAGAAGGTCAGTGCTCTCGGTCTTGGCGCGTTCGCCGTCGCCGCCGCGTTCATGAGCCTCGGCAGCGCGGTGGCCAATGCCGACGTCGAAGAGATGGCCCCCTCACCGCAGGTGACCAGCCGCCAGGCCTTGATCATCGACGACAACTCGCTGCGGGCGTCCGCCATCGGCGAGGCCCGCGGCTTCGGCGAGACCACCACCGCCGACCTCGGGATCGTCAGCGCACAGGGCGAGGTCCGAGACGGCGTGAAGGCAATCGCGGGCACCGTCGCCTCTCCGTTCAACCTGGAGAGCAACGGATCGTTCCAGTTCTCGCCGCCCATCGGCGACTGGTGATCCACTAAGACACCAAAACTCTCAAACGAGAGCGAGGCTCAGCCTCGCTCTCGTTTGCTTTTGCATCGCTCGGGTACCGTCCTAAGCATGCCCGAGGGCGACACCGTATTCCGCGCGGCAGACAAGCTGCGCACCGCACTGGTCGGTAAAACGCTGACCCGCTGCGATATTCGGGTACCGCGATATGCGACGGTCGACCTCACCGGCCAGGTGGTGGACGAGGTGCTCGCGCGCGGCAAGCACCTGTTCATCCGCGTGGGCCCGGCCAGTGTCCATTCACACCTGAAAATGGACGGCAGCTGGCAGCTCGGCCGGTTCCGCGGCCCCGGTTACAAGATCCGGATCATCCTGGGCACCGCCGACAGTGTGGCCTACGGAATCGATCTCGGCGTCCTGGAGATTCTGGACCGCGCCGACGACATGGCCGCTGTCGCGCATCTGGGACCGGACCTGCTGGGCGCGGACTGGTCGGCCGAAACCGCGGCCGCCAACCTGGTGGCCGATCCGGAACGCCCGCTCGCCGCCGCCCTGCTCGACCAGCGCAACCTAGCCGGTGTCGGCAATGTGTACGCCAACGAACTCTGCTTCCTCTTCGGCCTGCGCCCCACCACTCCCGTCAGCGAGGTCTCCGACCCTTTACGCCTTGTCACTCGAGCACAGAAGATGCTGTGGGCCAACAGGTCCCGATCCAATCGCACCACCACCGGTGACACCCACCGCCACAAAGACCTCTGGGTGTACGGCCACGGCGGCGAACCCTGCAGCCGCTGCGGCACCCGGATCGAGCGGGATGAGGACGGCGACCGGGTCACCTACTGGTGCCCGCACTGCCAGCGCTGAAATCAGAGCTGCGTGGGGTGTACGTGGAGGTCAGGGCTGACGCAGGAAGGCCGCCGAGGTGTCATCGAGTTCGTCCCACCACGGCGTGTGGTGCACCGGAGCGACGGTGCCGGTGCACGGGGACGAGAACGACTTGTCGCGGTAGCCGGTGATGCTGTCGTCCTTGTCGTGCTCCCAGGTCACGAAATGCGCCCGCACCAGATCGAGGTCGAAGTCCGCGTAGTCGGTGAGCGTCAGCAACTCGCGCACATAGTCGGTCTGGAAATCGATCTGCTCTGCCGGCGAACCCAGCGTCGTCAAGCGGGCCACCCACTGCGCGATCTCGGCGGTCATCTCTTCCACGGCGGGCAGTGCGGCCTTGCCCAACACCACGTCGCGGGCGTAAAACGCCTGCGGGTCGAACATGTTGAAGGTGTAGAACTGGTCTTGCATCCCGAGGTACAGCAGCTTCGGATTGGCCGTCCACACCACTCCTTTGTACAGACCGTCGGGGTAGAGATTGTTGGATGTCGTCAGCTTGAGATCGGGTTCCAGGAACGGGAAGTGGTGTTGGTATCCGGTGCACAGGATGATCGCGTCGACATCGCGGGTACTGCCATCGGCGAAGTGAGCAGTCCGGCCCTCCATGCGCTGCAGTGCCGGCACCTCGCTGATGCCCTCGGGCCAGCCGAATCCCATCGGGTTGTGCCGGTAGGCGATGGTGACCGACGCGGCACCGTACTTGCGCGATTGCAGCGCGATGTCTTCCGCCGAGTAGCTGCTGCCCAGGACCAGCAGGTCCTTGCCGGTGAACTCGCATGCGTCGCGGAAATCGTGGGAGTGCAGGATCCGTCCCGGAAACGTCTGGAAGCCAGGGTATTCCGGCAGATGCGGGGTGGAGAAGTGCCCGGTGGCCACGATGACGTAGTCGAACTCCTCGACTGTCAGTGATTTGTTCTCCAACGACTCCACGGTGAGGCTGAACAGCTGGGTGTCGTCGTCGAAACTCACCCCGCGTATCGCGGTGTCGAACTGGATGAATTGGCGCACATTGCTTTTCTTCGCGCGGCCGGTGATGTAGTCGAAGAGCACCTCCCGCGGCGGGAACGACGGGATGGGCGCACCGAAGTGCTCGTCGAAGGTGTAGTCGGCGAACTCGAGGCATTCCTTGGGCCCGTTGGACCACAGGTAGCGGTACATGCTGCCGTGGGCGGGGTCCCCGTGCTCGTCGAGCCCGGTGCGCCACGAGTAGTTCCACAGGCCGCCCCAGTCGCTCTGCTTTTCGAAACAGACCACGTCGCCGACGTCGACGCCATCGGCGCGCGCGAGTTCGAAGGCATGCAGTTGCGCCAGGCCACAGGGGCCGGCACCGATGATCGCCGTGCGGGTCATGAGGTTGTCCTCCTAATCCGACCTACGATCTGGGTCGGGTCTTGTCGGGGTCGTAGAATGGGAACCGGACGACAGTGGCCGGAAGACGCTTCTGGTATCCGTCGAGCTTGCCGATCTCGACGATGGTTCCTGGCTCGGCGTACTGAATTGCGATGCGGCACAACGCGATACTGGCGGCCAGGATCGGTGACCGGGTGGCGCTGGTGACGACACCGACCTGGCTGCGGCCCACATGGACGCAGTCCCCGTGCTCGGCGGTTTCGTTGCCGTCCAGGCGCAGCCCGACCAGCGTGCGCTGGGGGTGGGCCTTGCGCTCGAGCAGTGCGTCCCGGCCCACGAAGTCGTCGGTCTTGGTCTTCAGCGGCACCGCGAAGCCGATACCCGCTTCGAACGGGTCGATCTGGTCGTCGAACTCCGCACCGGCAGCGATCAGCCCCGACTCGACCCGCACCATCTCCAGGGCCTCCAACCCCAGGGGTGCCAATCCATGTGGGGCGCCGGCGGTCCACACCGCATCCCACGCCGCTACCGCATCCTGGGGGTGCGCCCAGAGCTCGTAGCCCAGTTCGCCGGTATAGCCCGTCCGCGACACCAGCACCGCGGCGCCCTCGGGGCCGCCGAGGCGGCCGATCAGGAACCGGAACCACCCCAGTTCGCGCAGACCCGGCTGGGTGGGCGGTGTCCAGATGACCTCGGACAGCAGGTCCCGACTCGCCGGGCCCTGCACCGCGATGTTGTGCAGGTGGTCACTGGAGTCCTTGATCCACACCCGGTCCAGGCCAAGGCGCGACGCGTGCTCGCGCAGCCACTCCCCGTCATAGGGATTGCCGCCGACGAACCGGAAATTGTTGTCGCCCAATCGGAAGACCGTGCAGTCGTCCACCATGCCGCCGGCGTCGTTGCACAGGGCGGAATACACGACCTGCCCGCGGGACAGCTTGCGGATATTGCGGGTGAGGGTCGCCTGCAGCAGGGTCTCGGCGTCGGGCCCGAGCACCTCGAACTTGCGCAATGCCGACAGATCCATCACCGCGGCACGTTCCCGGCAGGCCCAGTACTCCTGGTGTGGTCCGGTGGCATCGAAGCTGTTGGGCAACCAGTACCCGACGTACTCGGTGAACTGACGGGTCAGCGCCTCGGTGCGCGGCGCGAACCCGGTCTTCTTGGTGAGCACCGTTTCAGCGTCCGGCGTGACCCGATGGCCGAGCGCCACGGAGAACCTCCTGGTCGAATCATAAACGCGGACATGGATGTCGGTGGGTGTCCAGCCGTTGGCCGGGTCGATGTCATCCGGGCACGCCGAGGAGGCGCACACCAGGTCACTGCTGGCCCGCAACAGGACGTAGTCGCCGGAGCGCGACCACGGCTCATCCATGATGAGCTGGTGGTGGGCGTCGAATGCGGTGTTGTAGAACAGGTTCAGCGCGGGCCACCCGGCGCGGCGCGCCACGCCGTAGCCCGACAGCGCCGCGTTGAAGTTGTCCGTGCAGTTGATGTGGCCGGGGTAACCCATGTCTTCGTAGTACTTCGCGTTGCACGCCAGGCCGAAGGTGTCGTGGCGGCCCACCGTGTCGCGGACCACCTCGACCAGCGGACGCCCCCGCCCGTCGAAGAATTTGCCGTGCAGGCCAGGCTGTGGATACGCGCCGCCCACCAGTGTTCTGGTGGTGGTGGGGTCGAGACCGTACTCGGTGCCGTCCTGCAGTGCGCGGGCGTCGAACGCCAGGAAGTCCGAACACTGCCGGCCCTCGACATCGATGATCTGGATGAACTGCCCGGCCCGCACCTGGTAGTCGCAGGCGCTGGAGGCGTCGATGCGCAGATCCAGCAGCGGTTCGGCCAGCGGTGGCGGCAACTCACGTTGCGCCGCGAGATTCGGATCCGCGCGGCGCACCTCGACCCACAACTCCGAGGGCGGGTTGGGATCTGCGCCGGCCAGGCTCATCAGCGCGGCCGGCGCCGCCAACAGCACCACGGCCTCGTCGTCGGCACTGAAGTCCACCCGCGAGCCTGCGGGAGTGGCCGGACCGAACAGCCTCGTCGCCGTCGCCTCCGCAGGCACCACACCATAGGCGGACAACATTGCCAGAATGCGTTGGGCCGCAAAGCCTTCTTCGTCGTCGCCGCCTGACAGCCCGCGTAGCACCGTGGCCGGAGCATCAGCATGGACTCCCGTTAGCGCCCGTGGCGCCGACGAGAGCACCGTCAACTCGGCGGGCTGACGGCCGAAACGATCGATGATGTCGATGCGGTCACCGGGGTGCAGACGCAAAGCGGTGACCGACCCGGGTTGCACCCGGTAGGTCTCGAGGACCGGTGTGGACAGTGTCACGTGGGCGGGTTACGGCGCGAACGACCGGTACCCGGTGTAGAACGCCAGCGCCCGGTCCGGCGTCGAGAACAGGATGCGCGAACCCTTCGGGAAGAAGATGGCGTCCTTGGCCTTGGCGATCGAGATCTGCCCGGTGTCGACGTTCTCCAGTCGAAATTCGCCTTCGAGCACCACCTTCATCTCGTCGTAGTCGTAGTAATAGTCCAGCGGCGCGTCGGTGTGCCGGAGTTCGAAGTAGCCCGAGCA
Organism: Mycobacterium sp.; assembly: GCA_040512325.1. Lineage (GTDB taxonomy): Bacteria > Actinomycetota > Actinomycetes > Mycobacteriales > Mycobacteriaceae > Mycobacterium. Next base: position 14,368 of record JBEVFK010000097.1, read on the forward strand.
CATCGGCACGCCGTCGGGGTTGACGTACACGTCGTCGATGAATCCCTCTGTGGCGGGATATTTCTCGAGCGACATCTGCGGCAGTTCCTCCCAGAAGCCGGAGGTCACGCGGAAGGTCGGTCCTGCGTCGGTGGTCGGCGCGGTGTCTGTCATGGCCCTCTTCCCTAATCCTCTGTGGTGAAACAGAGAGTAATAGGAGGAAACGGCCTCATGGTTACCGACGTATTAACGCAGGTAACCATGTGGCACGTGTCGTGCGCCCACACTCACGAACGGGCGCGAAAACCAAGGGTTTTCGTGCCGTTCGGAGTTCGGGCGTGCAGTCGGTGCCGGATTCCCCATATCGCCGGTACCAGTCGGCGGCGCTGGCGGTGGCAGCCCCGAGAGAGTCCCGCAATTGCGGCAGGAACTGAGTGACCTCGAAGGCGTCCTGCACCGTCAGCGCGGTGACGCTGGCGCCGCGGCGGGGTGACAAACCGACCGCCGGGTGAGCATCGCAGCCATGCGCACCGCTCACCGACTGAGGCGGGCCGGCGACCGACGCGTCATTCAAGAATCAGATGCAGCCACTCACACTGACCCGCCTGCCCACGCTCGCGCATACGTCGACGTTCGGCGTCCGGTCGTAGTACACCGGGGGCGGCGGGGGTGGCGGGGGCGGTGGCGGGGGCGCTCCAGGTGGTGGTGGTGGCGGGGGCGCTCCAGGTGGCGGCGGCGGCGGAGGCGGCGGTGGAGGCGGCGGCGGCGGCGCGTCCAGGTAGTTCAGCTCGGACAGCGGATCCCCGCAGCCCGACACATCGATGTGGTTGCCCCCGATGGAGCCACATATCGCATGGGCCGCAGGGGAACTCGCCAGACCGGCACCCGCGCTCACACCGGTCGACACCACCGCGGCGACAATCCAGTAGACCAGCTTGTTCGGCATGCCTATATCGTCGGATACCGGACGCCGCCGCGCGCGTGTTTAACCGGATCGGTCACACCGTGCAGGCGACGCCGGCCGCCTGGGCGGCGATCACACAGGCCGACGGGTTGCTCAGCTTCCAGGCGCCGTCCTGGTTCACCCAATAGATCGGGTGGGTCTTGGTGCCGAACACCGGAATCGTCACCGCCAGCTGCGCGTCCACCTGGTCGCCGTTGAGGGTGGCGTTTTGTACCTGCCACGACATCATCGAGCTGTACTGGTCCATGACGCCGGCGATGTTGTCGGCCGTCGGCACGGCAGCCAGGCCGCCCTGCAGCTCACCGGCCCGCTCTTCGTCGCCGAGGCTGCGGTTGAGGACCTTCTGTAGTTGCGATTGCAGCTGCTCACTCGACGGCGTCGGCGGCAGCGGATCAGCCGTCGCGACGCCGGCTCCGATCACAGCACCGGTCAGCAGAACCGTCATCGCACTCAGTGCCGCACGCATCGACAAACCTCTCATCAGCCATCAGGGGCCCTAACCAGACCATTTCGGCCGACCTCGGTCAAGACCTACGTCCAGCACCGGGAGCGGCGAAAAGGCGTGGCGCTGCGGATCACTGACCGAGCGTGCGGTCGCTGACGAAGCTCCGGCGCACCCCGGAGAGCGGGTCGTCGAACTCCAGGGTGTGCGCCAGCAGCTGCAGCGGCGTGGAGAAATCTCCGGCGGCCACCTCGATGATGTCGGGATACAACGGGTCGCCGAGGATCGGCACCCCGATCGACGACATGTGCACCCGCAGCTGATGGGTGCGCCCGGTGCGAGGAGTCAGCCGATAGTGTTGGCCGCCAAGGTTTTCCACCAATGTCTCGGCGTTGTGATCGCCCGGCTCTTCGACGGCCTGCAGCTGGCCGCGGTACTTCATGATCCGGCTGCTCAGCACTGTCGGCAATGTCAGTGACGGATTACCTTGCGCCACCGCCAGATACGACTTCGACACCTCACCCCGGGCGAACATCGTCTGATACCGGCCGCGCAGTTCACGACGCGTGGTGAACAGCAACACCCCCGCCGTCAGCCGGTCCAGCCGGTGCGCCGGACTCAACTCCGGCAGGTCCAGCTCCCGGCGCAGGCGCACCAGCGCGGTCTGCACCACATGGCGACCCCGCGGCATCGTCGACAGGAAGTGCGGCTTGTCGACCACCACCAGGTCGTCGTCACGGTGCAGGATCGGCATCGCGAACGGCACCACCACCTCGTCGGGCAGATCGCGGTACAGGTACACGAAAGCCCCTGGCGGCAGCACAGTTCCCACCGTCACGACGGTGCCGTCGGCGTCGACCACCTCTCCGCCGAGCACTTTGTCAGCCGCCGCCTCACCGAACCGGCTGGCCAGCTCCACCAGGACCGCGCCGCCACGCAGCCGAACCCGGGTGGGACCCAGACCGTCCCGATCCGGCGGTTTGTTGCGGCCGCTCCTCCTCATCGCTCGTCCCTCGCTCTGCATCGGTCGCCGGCCGGGAGGGGGCTAGGTGAGCGGGACCGGTTCAAGGATCTCCGCACGCGCCTCGGGAGCCGCGGCGCGCAAGGCGTCAGCCGAGGAATCGTCGGGCTGGGTCTGCGACAGCACCTCGGCCTCGACCCTCGCGATGTAGGTGGCGACTTCACGGTCGACGTCCTCGGCGCTCCACCCGAGAATGGGAGCGACGACTTCGGCCACCTCGCGGGCGCAATCCACGCCACGGTGCGGATATTCGATGCCGATCCGCATCCGCCGGGTCAGGATGTCCTCGAGGTGCAACGCCCCTTCGGCCGCCGCGGCGTACGCGGCCTCGACCTTGAGGTACACCGGCGCGTCGGTGATGGGGGCCAGCAGTTCCGGTTTGTCTGCTGCCAGCGCCAGCACCTCGTCGATCAGCGAGCCGTAGCGGTCCAGCAGATGCCGCACCCGATACGGGTGCAGCCCGAAGCGGGAGCCCACGTGCTCGGTCTGGTTGATCAGCGCGAAGTAGCCGTCCGCCCCCACCAACGGCACCTTGTCGGTGATCGTCGTCGCCACCCGGGTGGGGATGAACTCGGCGGCGGCGTCGATCGCGTCTGCGGCCATCACCCGGTAGGTGGTGTATTTGCCGCCCGCGATGGCGACCAGCCCCGGCGCCGGACTGGCCACCGCGTGCTCGCGGGACAGCTTCGAGGTCTCCTCGCTCTCCCCCGCCAGCAGCGGACGCAACCCGGCGTAGACGCCGTCGATGTCGCCGTGGGTCAGCGGAGTGGCCAGCACGGTGTTGACACGCTCGAGGATGTAGTCGATATCGGCCTTCGTCGCCGCCGGATGGGCCAGGTCCAGATTCCAGTCGGTGTCGGTGGTGCCGATGATCCAGTGCGTGCCCCACGGGATGACGAACAGCACGGACTTCTCGGTGCGCAGGATGATCGCGACCTCGCTGACGATCCGGTCGCGCGGCACCACGATGTGCACCCCCTTGGAGGCGCGGACGCGGAATCTCCCGCGTTGCTTGGACAGCGCCTGGATCTCGTCGGTCCACACGCCGGTGGCGTTGACCACCACGTGGCCGCGCACCTCGGTGACCGCGCCGTCCTCGGAATCCCGGATGCGGACCCCGACCACCCGGTCGCCTTCGCGCAGCAGCGACACCACCTGCGTCGACGTACGGACCACGGCGCCGTAGTGCGCGGCGGTGCGGGCGACGGTCATGGTGTGGCGGGCGTCGTCGACCACGGTGTCGTAATAGCGGATGCCGCCGATCAGCGAGCTGCGCTTGAGCCCCGGCGCCAGCCGCAGGGCGCCCGACTTGGTCAGGTGTTTCTGCGCGGGCACCGACTTGGCCCCGCCGAGTTGGTCGTAGAGGAAGATCCCGGCCGCGACGTAGGGGCGTTCCCACACCCGGTTGGTCAGGGGGAACAGGAACGGCAACGGCTTGACCAGGTGCGGCGCCAGCGTGGTCAGCGACAGTTCGCGTTCGTGCAGGGCCTCGCGCACCAGGCCGAACTCCAGCTGCTCGAGATAGCGCAGCCCGCCGTGGAACATCTTCGAGCTGCGGCTCGAGGTACCCGAGGCGAAGTCCCGGGCCTCCACCAGCGCGACCTTCAGTCCCCGGGTCGCGGCGTCCAGGGCGCTGCCGGCGCCGACCACCCCGCCGCCGATGACGACCACGTCGAATTGTTCGCTACCCAGTTGCTCCCAGGCGCGTCTGCGGTGCTCGGGGCTCAGGATCGATCCCGGCTCGGCTTGCCTGTCGGTCACGCGTACTCCTCGTTACTCGTCAGTACGTCCCCGTCCAGGCTAGGTCACGTGGTGATTTGTGGAGTTCGCGCGGCGCTCAGCGCCGCTGTGACTCCACAAATCACCGGCTCCGCCACGCCTAGTCGAGGTCCCGCTAGTCCAGATCGTCGTGGGCCATCAGCCGTCGACCCGCCTCGACGATCGACCCCGACAGTGACGGGTACACCGACAGCGTCTGCGCCAGGTCGGTCACCGAGATCCGGTTCTGCACCGCCAGCGCGATCGGCAGGATCAGCTCCGAGGCGATCGGGGCGACGACGACGCCGCCGATCACCACGCCGGTGGCCGGCCGGCAGAAGATCTTGATGAAACCGTGCCGCAGCAGCGACATCTTCGCGCGGGCGTTGGTGTTCAGCGGCAGCATGATCGTGCGGGCCGGCACGCTGCCGTCGTCGATGGCGGTCTGCGGGATCCCGACGGCGGCGATCTCGGGCCGGGTGAAGGTCGCCGACGCCACCGTGCGCAACCGGATGGGGGCCACCCCCTCGCCGAGCGCGTGGTACATCGCGATGCGGCCCTGCATGGCCGCCACCGAGGCCAGGGGCAGCAGCCCGGTGCAGTCACCGGCGGCGTAGATACCCGACGCCGGAGTGCGCGACACCCGGTCCACCGGGATGTAGCCACCGGGCTTGAGCTCGACGCCCACCCGCTCCAGACCCAGCCCCTTGGTGTTGGGCACCGACCCGACCGTCATCAGTGCATGACTGCCGTCGACGACGCGGCCGTCGGCCATCTTCACCCGGACCCCGGCGTCGGTACGCAGCACCGACTCGGCGCGCGCGTTCTTGACCAGCGTCACACCGCGTTCGTGGAAAACCTCTTCGAGCACCGCGGCGGCGTCGCTGTCCTCGTGCGGCAGGATCTGGTCACGACTGGCGACCACGGTGACGTCGACCCCGAGCTCGGTGTAGGCGTTGCAGAACTCGGCCCCGGTGACCCCGGACCCGACGATGATCAGATGCTCGGGCAGTTCCGTGAGTTCGTAGAGCTGGCGCCAGGTCAGGATGCGCTCGCCATCGGGCACGGCGCTGGGCAACACGCGCGGGCTGGCACCGGTGGCGATCAGGACGATGTCGGCCTTGAGCACGCCGGTCTTGCCGTCCGCGGTGGTGACTTTCACCCGGTGGTGGGCCATGCCGGACACGTCGTCGACCAGTTCGCCGCGGCCGCCGATGATGGTGACGCCCTGGTTGAGCAGCTGCGAGCCGATGTCGGCGGATTGGGACCGCGCCAGCGTCTTGACCCGGTTGTTGATCTGGCTGAGCTCGATCTTGGCGTCGTCGATGCTGAGGTCGTAGCCCAGGCCTTCGGCACGCCGCAGCTCGGTGCGCACGCCGGTGGAGGCGATGAACGTTTTGGACGGCACGCAGTCGAACAGGACACAGGCACCACCGATGCCGTCAGAGTCGACGACGGTGACCTGCACGTCCGGGCCGCGGGCCGCAGCCACGAGGGCCGCTTCATATCCGGCGGGGCCGCCGCCGATGATCACGATGCGGGTTGGCACCGCTCAAACCTAGGACATCGGCGTTGCTGCGGTGGCATGTGTGTCGATCTGCACAGACTCGGCAGCCGCCGGCCGAGGTTTCCGACTAGGATTTTCCGGTGCCCATCTACGCTGCCTACGGGTCGAACATGCATCCGGAGCAAATGCTGCAACGGGCGCCGCATTCACCGATGGCCGGAACCGGCTGGTTGCACGGCTGGCGGCTGACCTTCGGCGGCGAGGACATCTTCTGGGAGGGCGCGCTGGCGACGGTCGTCGAGGACCCGCTGTCGAAGGTGTTCGTGGTGCTCTACGACATGACGCCGGCCGACGAGAGCAACCTCGACCGCTGGGAGGGCTCGGAATTCGGCGTCCACAAGAAGCTCCGCTGCCGCGTCCATCGCGAAACATCGGACACCACAACAGATCCCGTGCTGGCATGGCTGTATGTGCTGGACGCCTGGGAAGGTGGCGTGCCCTCGGCCCGCTATCTGGGCGTGATGGCCGAAGCCGCCGAGATCGCCGGGGCGCCAACCGACTACGTACACGATCTGCGTACCCGCCCGGCACGCAACATCGGCCCCGGCACCGTCTGACCGAACTGCGCTCGAAGCTGACCTTCTAGAAGGCTGACCTTTTAGAAGGCGGCGCTCTGCTCCACCAGGTTGACCATGGTGCGTACCCCGACCCCGAGGGCGCGCTCATCGAGATCGAACGTGGGCTGGTGCAGATCGAGTTGCGGGCCGCGGCCGCTCCACACACCCAGCCGTGCCATCGCGCCGGGCACCTCCTCCAGATACCAGGAGAAGTCCTCCCCGCCGCCGGACTGCTGGGTGTCGGCGAGCACGTCAGGCCCCACGGCCTCGATCGCGTGCATCATGATCCGCGTCGAGATCTCTTCGTTGACCACCGGCGGCACCCCGCGGTTGTACTTCAGCGAATGCTCGATGTGCAGGGGTGCCATCAGTGCCGAAACCGTCTCGGCAACAATGGCTTCCAGATCCAGCCAGGTTTCCCGACTGGCGGTGCGTACGGTGCCGGCGAGTGTCCCGAGCTGCGGGATCGCATTGGCGGCAACGCCGGCGTTGACCGCGCCCCAGACCATCACCGTGCTGTGCCGCGGGTCGACGCGCCGCGACAACACGCCGGGAACACCGGTGATCAACGTGCCCAGTCCGTAGACCAGGTCGCTGGTCAGATGCGGGCGTGAGGTGTGCCCGCCCGGTGAATGCAGGGTGATCTCGAACGAATCCGCCGCCGACGTGATGGGGCCGGGGGTGGTGGCAACTCGGCCCACCGCCAGGCGTGGATCGCAGTGCAAAGCGAAGATGCGCGTCACCGAGGTCAGCACCCCGGCCTCGATGGCGTCGATCGCGCCGCCGGGCATCAGTTCTTCGGCGGCCTGGAAGACCAGGCGTACCGACACGGGCAGGTCCGGCACCGAGTTCAGCGCCAGCGCGGTGCCCAGCAGGATCGCCGTGTGCGCGTCGTGCCCGCAGGCGTGGGCGACACCCGGGACCAGAGACGCGTAGGGCGCGCCGGTGCGCTCGGCCATGGGCAAGGCATCCATGTCGGCGCGCAGCGCGATCTTCGGGCGATGTTCGGGGCCGATGTCGCAGGTCAGCCCGGTGCCGCCGGGCAGGATTTTCGGGTTCAGCCCGGCGTCGGCGAGTTTTGCGGCGATGAACTGGGTGGTGCCGAACTCGTGGCGTCCGAGCTCGGGGTGCTGGTGCAGATGGCGACGCCACCCGACGAGGTCGTCGTAGTGGGCGGCCAGCCAGGTCTCGGTGAAATCGGCCAAGCTCATGCGCGATCCACTCCCACGCTCGTACCTCGCGCACTCGCTGCGCCCCGGCAAGCAGGAGGTGCCCCCAGCTCGGTTCTCATGACGCCACCCGTCGTTCGTGCAGTTCCAGCACCCGGTCGCGCTCGGCGGCCGACTCGGCCAAAGCCACCACGGTCCGAGCCAGCATGATGGCCCCCTCCACGACAGCGTTGTCCCCACTGGGGCTCACCGCCGCGGCCGCGAATCCCGGCTGGTGCACGCTGGCGCCGCCGGCATCAACTCCCACGATCGGGTGGATTCCGGGCATCCGTTGGGTCACGTTGCCCATATCGGTACTGCCCAGCGGCAGCGACGCCTCCAGCTCGGCGGGGATCGGGTTGCGGCCGAGACGGATCATCTCGGCGCGGAATGTCTCGGCCAGAAAACCATCGGGCGTCAGCTCCTGATACATCGGCGAAATCTCCCGTACGTCGTACTCACACCCGGTCGCTACCGCGCCGGCCAGGAAACACCCCGACACCTTGTCCTCCAGTTCGCGCAGCGACGACGATTCGCCGGCCCGCATGGTGTAGCGCAGCTGACTCCGGGCCGGAATCACGTTGGTGACCTGCCCGCCCTCGGTGACGATGCCGTGCATCATCTGTCCGGGCATCAGCTGCTGGCGCAGCAGGCCGATCGCGACCTGGGCGACCGTCGCCGCGTCGGCGGCATTGATCCCGAGGTAGGGCGCGACGGCAGCGTGCGACTCCCGACCCAGATAGGTCACCGCCACTTCCGAGAGCGCCAGCGACCGGGCCGCGGCGATGTCGATCGGTCCGGGATGCAGCATCACCGTGGCGGCGATGTCGTCGAACACCCCCGCGTCCAGCAGCACCGCCTTGCCGCCGCCTGCCTCCTCGGCCGGGGTGCCCAGCAATACCACCGTCAACCCCAGGTCGTCGGCGACGTCGGCCAGAGCCAAGGCGGTACCGACCGCGGACGCGGCGATGATGTTGTGCCCGCAGGCATGTCCGATCTCCGGTAGCGCGTCGTACTCGGCGCACACGCCCACCACCAGCGGGCCGCTGCCGAACACGGCCCGAAAGGCGGTGTCGAGCCCGCCGGCCGGCGTCGTGATCTCGAAGCCCCGCTCGGCGACCAGCACCTGGGTCTTGGCGCAGCTGCGGTGCTCGTCGAACGCCAACTCGGGTTCGGCGTGGATCGCATGGGACAACGCCACCAAGTCGTCTCGGTGCCGCAGGACGACATCCTCGACGCTCAAGGACGCGGTGGCACTCGGCATCAGAGCAGTATCGCACCGACTCGGGCCCCCCATCTCCTGACGTCCGGTGGGCCAGTCCTGGCTAGGCTGGCAAAACGTGACCGAACCCGCTGCCCGCGCCGCTGAGGCCGCCACTGCCATTGCCGAACGCACGGGCGTCGCCCGGCACGACATCGCGGTGGTGCTGGGGTCCGGGTGGGCGCCCGCGGTGGAGGCCCTGGGCGAGCCGACAGCCGTCCTGCCGATGGCTGCGCTGCCCGGCTTCACACCGCCCACCGCAGCCGGACACGGCGGCCGGGTGCTGTCGATCCCCCTGGGTCAGCATCAGGTGCTGGTCCTGGTGGGCCGCATCCACGCCTATGAAGGCCACGACCTGGCCCATGTGGTGCATCCGGTGCGGACCGCGTGCGCCGCGGGTGCCGGGACGGTGGTGCTGACCAATGCCGCCGGTGGCCTCCGCAGCGATTTTCAGGTCGGCCAGGCCGTCCTGATCAGTGACCATCTGAATCTGACCGCGCGCTCCCCGCTGGTCGGCGCGCAGTTCGTCGATCTCGTGGACGCGTATTCGCCCGCCTTGCGCACTCTCGCCCGCGACATCGACCCGTCACTGGCCGAGGGTGTCTACGCCGGTCTGCCCGGCCCGCACTACGAGACGCCGGCGGAGATCCGGATGCTGCGCACCCTGGGCGCCGATCTGGTCGGCATGTCGACCGTCCACGAGACCATCGCCGCCCGCGCCGAGGGCGCCCAGGTGCTGGCGGTGTCGCTGGTGACCAATCTGGCCGCCGGGATGACCGGGCAGCCCTTGAGCCACGCCGAGGTACTCGAAGCCGGCCGTCAGTCCGCCACGGCGATGGGATCTCTGCTGTCTTCGGTGATCTCCCGGCTGTGATGTCTGCGCCCGTAGCGCTCGGTGAGCTTGACCAGGCCGCGCGCCATCAGCGGCGCGGCGAACAGCATCACCAGAATCCGTAACACCTGCGCGGTCACGATGAACGTGACGTCCGATCCGGTGTCGACGGCGGTGGCCAGCACGGCGTACACCCCGCCCGGGCTGGTCGCCAGGTATCCCTCCAGCGGCGTCATCCCGGTGACGTGGGACAGCAGGACTCCCAGGCCGGCAGTGGCCACCGTGAGCGCGGTGATCAAGCCGATCGCCAGCGGCAGCGCCCGCCCGATCGCGCGCATCGACTCACGGGTGAACGCGACGCCGGCCTGCCAGCCGATCAGCACGTAACCGATCTGAACCATGGCCTGGGGTACCGACAGACCGAAGTCGTTGCCGGTGATCTCCAGCACCACCATGACGGCCATCGGGCCCAGCAACCCGGCGCCGGGCAACCGGATCAGCTTGCCCAGGGTCACTCCGACCACCGCGATCACCAGGATCAGCGCCATGCTCAGATACCACGGCGCCACGTCGGTCTGGACGATCGGCGCCGACGGGTGCGAGAAGTCGGGCCGGAAGATGAAGAGCACCACCACCGGCATCGTCGCGGTGACCAGGCCCACCCGGAGGTACTGCACCACGGCGACCACCCGGTCATCGCCACCCAGTTCCCGCGCGATGGCCACCAGTCCGGAGGCCCCGCCGGCCACCAGGGCCAGCGAACCGGTGAGCGGGCTGATGTCGCGGCGCATCCCGAGTAGGGCGCCGGCCAGAATGCTGAGGACGAGCGTGCCGACGACGACAGCGAGCACGATGGGCCAGTGCGGCCCGAGTGAGTCGATGGAATCTTCGTGCACCATCGTCCCGATGTAGACACCGAGCACGGCCTGGGCGGCCTGCCCGGCGCGTCGAGGAACTTTGGTGGGCGCCAACGAGCACAGGGCAAGCACGATGCCCACGGCCAGCGCGGCGAACAGCGCCGCCGACGGGACACCCACCAGGGTGAGTCCGACGGAAACCGCGACGGTGACCAGGGCCAGCAGTGACCATCTGCCCACCGTCTGCCACATTTCCCGCCGCCTCTTCATCATCAATGACAAGTATGCCCTTACTTTTATCTCGTTTCAATACGGTTCGATGTGCTTCTCATCTCGAGATTACCAAGGTATACCTTGGTAATGAGCAAGGACACAGCTTCAGCAACGGAGCTCCGCGAATCCGTCATGGCACTCGCCCGGCAAATGCGCAGGCACCGCCCCAACAGGGGCCTGACCCTCAGCCAGCTCGAATTGCTCGGCGAAGCCAGCCGATCCGGGGTGACCACCCCGGCCGAGATGGCCGCACGCCTGCAGGTGCGGGTGCAGTCGCTGACCGACAGCATCAACGAACTCGAGACCCGCGACCTGATCTCGCGCCGCGCCGACGCTGCTGACCGCCGCCGTCAGCTCATCGAGATCACCGAAGACGGGCGACGGCTACTCGAAGGCGACCGAGCCGAGCGCGACGCGTGGCTGCAGGCGACCATGCGCGACAACCTGTCGGATCTGGAGTTCAACCTGCTGATGCTCGTGGCCCCGGTGCTGCGGAAACTGGCCGACAGTGAGGCACCACCGGCACAATCAGCGTCGTGATCACCTTCGGCACGGCAGGGCTGCGCGGACCCATGTGCGACGGCGCCGACGGCATGAACGTCGCGACCGTGATGCGCGCGACCTGGGCGGTGGCCCAGGTCCTCACCGACCGATGCCTGGGCGGGTCCCTCGTGGTCGTCGGCCGCGATGCTCGGCACAATTCGGACGACTTCGCTCTGGCAACGGCGGAAGTCTTTGCCGCTTGCGGCTTTTCGGTGATGCTGCTGGCCGATCCCCTGCCCACCCCGGTGGTGGCGTTCGCCGTCCGCCGGCTGCGAGCGGCCGCGGGGGTGCAGATCACCGCCTCGCACAATCCGGCTGCGGACAACGGTTACAAGGTCTACTTCGACGGCGGCATGCAGATCATCTCGCCCACCGATCGCGAGATCGAAACGGCGATGCGCCGGGCCCCCGACGTCATCTCGCGCGAACCCGTCCAGCCCGTCGACACCGATATCGTCGAACGCTATCTCGACAGGGCTGCCGAGGTGCGCCGCGGTGGCGCCCCGGTGCGGGTGGCGCTGACCGCAATGCACGGCGTCGGCGGTGCGGTGGTGGTGGAGGCACTGCGCCGGGCTGCGGTCACCGATGTGCACACCGTGTCGTCTCAGTTCCGGCCGGATCCCGACTTTCCGACGGTGCCGTTCCCGAACCCCGAGGAACCCGGTGCCACCGACCAGCTGCTGGTGCTGGCCGCCGAGGTCGGTGCCGACGTGGCGATCGCGCTCGACCCCGACGCCGACCGGTGCGCCGTCGGGATTCCCACCGCCAACGGCTGGCGGATGCTCACCGGCGACGAAACCGGTTGGCTGCTGGGCGATTACATTCTTTCTCGGTCGGCACCGGAGCGGGCCGCGGTAGCCAGCACCGTGGTGTCCTCGCAGCTGCTGGCCGCCATCGCCGCCGCGCACGGCGCCCGCCATGTCGAGACGTTGACCGGGTTCAAATGGCTGGCCCGGGCCGATGCGGACCTACCGGGGCACACGTTGGTCTACGCCTATGAGGAGGCCATCGGCCACTGCGTGGATCCGGAATCGGTGCGCGACAAGGACGGCATCAGTGCCGCAGTGCTGGTGTCGGATCTGGTGGGCGAGCTCAAGTCGCAGGGGCGTTCGGTGACAACAGCTCTGGATGAGCTGGCCGTCCAGCACGGTGTGCACCTGACTGCGGCGGTGACCGAGCGGGTCGACGATGCCACCGCCGTGATGGGCCGGTTGCGCGAACAGCCCCCGGCGCAGTTGGCGGGCGTCGCCGTCGACGTCACCGACCTGCTGGACCAGCGCGGCCGGCACCGCACCGACGCCCTGATCTTGACCGGCCAGTCGATCCGGGTGGCCATCCGCCCGTCCGGTACCGAGCCGAAGATCAAGGGCTACATCGAGATTGCACTTCCGGCGACCGCAGACCTGGTCGCGGCGCGGACTCAGGCCCACGAACTGCTCGAGGCCGTCGAAGCCGACGTCTCCCAGCTGCTTTCCCGGTGAGGTCAGCAGCCCAGGAGCGCGGCTTTGGCCAGCGAGGAGTACTGGTAGGCGTAGGTGAACATCCAGTTGAAGACGTTGTAGTCGTAGCGGCGGGGTACGGGCCGCATGGTCAGCTCGCCGTCGAAGCACTGCTCGAAGATGAAGCGCGACCGCACCACGTGCCAGTTCCAGGACACCACGATCAGGTGTTCCCAGCCGCGTTCGTGGGCCAGCCTCGCGGTGAACATCGCCTCACCCCTGGTGCTGAACGGGTCGGGGACGAAGCAGATCACCGTGAGCGTTGACGTCCCCGATGCGCAGGCCTGGTTGATCTCCCGGTCGTCCTCGCCGTAGGAGTCTGCGATCACCACGGTGTCGGCGTAACCCTCGTGGGCCAGGCCCAGGCCGTAGTCGATGCGGCCATCCATATCGCCGCCCAGCACGATGATGGCGTCGGCCTTGGTCAATTCGTCGGCCTGCGGCCGGTTGAACAGGAAATAGCCGCCGACGAGGAGACCCGCCGCGGCGACACACACCGCGACCAGCGCACAGATCAGGAGGCGGCGCACCGTCTCAGCGCGGACCGAACTGACGGTCGCCCGCGTCGCCGAGCCCCGGCACGATGTAGGCCACGTCGTTGAGCCCCTCGTCGATGGTGGCGGTGAACAATCGGATTCCGGGTGCGGCTTCCTCCAGCGCGGCGATCCCCTCCGGAGCCACCACGACGCAGATGACCGTGATGTCGACCGCCCCGCGCGCCGTCAGCAGGCCCAGGGTGTGCGCCATCGAACCGCCGGTGGCGAGCATGGGATCCAACACCAGTACCGGCTGAGCACTCAGATCCTCGGGCAACGACTCCAGGTAGGGCGTCGGCTGGTGGGTCTCTTCGTTGCGGGCCACCCCGACGAAGCCGACTTTTGCCTCCGGGATCAGCGCATGGGCCTGGTCGACCATGCCGAGTCCGGCACGCAGCACCGGCACCAGTAGCGGCGGCGTCGCCAGCCGGTAGCCGGCCGTCTCCGCCAGCGGGGTACGGACGGTGATCTGCTCGCAGCGCACGTCACGGGTCGCTTCGTAGACGAGCATCAGGGTCAGGTCCCGCAACGCCGCGCGGAACCCGGCATTGTCGGTGCGCTCGTCACGCAGGGTGGTCAGCCGCGCGGCTGCCAGGGGGTGGTCGACGACGTGCACATCCATAGGCAGGAACCCTAGATCCATCCCGGCGGGACCGCGTGTTCCTGGCCGACACGCGGGCACATCGGTGTGGTTTGCGCACGCTCGCGGCAGAGCGGTCAGGGCACGTCGTTATTCTGTGCCGCATGGCTGCTGAGCTTGTGCCGATCCGCCTCGTTCTGACCGAGGGAGATTTCTATACCGTGTGGGCGCCGCGTTGGCGTGACGCCGGAGACGAGTGGGAGGCGTTCCTCGGCAAAGAGGAAGACCTGTACGGTTTCGCCAGCGCTGCCGACCTGGTGGCCTTTGTGCGGACGAACACCGACAACGACCTGGTCGATCATCCGGCCTGGGGGGCCCTGCTGGAGGCCTCGGCCCACAAGCTCGATCCCGCTGAGGCCCACCAGTTCGACCTCATCGCGGTCGAGGAGCTGGCCGCGGACAATCCCACCGAGGAATCGGTGCAGACCCTGGCCCGCACCATGGCGATCGTGTCGTCCATCGGGTCGGTGTGCGAGCTGCCCGCAGTGACGAAGTTCTTCAACGGCAACCCCTCTTTGAGCAGCGTCAACGGCGGTGTGGAGGAGTTCGCAGGCAAGGCCGGGCTCAAACGCTGGAACAACATCGCCGCGATCATCGGGCGCAACTGGGACGGCATCATCGCCGCCATCGACGACATCATCACCACCCCCGAGGTGGATGCGAAACTCTCGGAGAAGGCGGCCGCGGAACTGGCCGAGCCGGCGCCCGAAGAGCCCGACGCCGAGGTCATCGCCGTCGAGGATGAATTCGACGCCGACTCCGACGACGCCGAATCCGACGACCCGGATGTCGAAGCTGACGAGGAGGTGCCCGTCCCCGCCGGTGTCCTGGGCGATGACGACGACTTCTGGACCAAGGTCGGTATCGACCCGGTCCGGTTGATGACCAGTGGCGGCACCTTCTACACGCTGCGCTGCTACATGGAGGACCGTCCGCTGTTCCTGGGCCGGAACGGCCGGATCAGTGTGTTCTCCTCGGAGCGGGCGCTGGCCCGCTACCTCGCCGATGAACACGATCACGATCTGTCGGACCTGAGTACCTACGACGACATCCGCACCGCTGCCACCGACGGGTCCCTGGACGTCAGCGTGACCGATGAGAACATCTACGTGCTGGCGGGCCTGGCCGATGAGCTCGCCGAAGGTCCCGACGCCATCGATCGTGATCAGCTGGCATTGGCGGTGGAACTGCTGCAAGACGTCGGCGACTACTCCGAGGAAGACACGGTCGACAAGATCCTGGCTGCCGACACCGCGCTCGGGAAGTTCATCCAGTACGTGAGCGAGCCCGACGAGACGGCCCGGCCTGCGGCGCCCTACACGGCCGCGGTGACCGAGTTCGAGAAGCTGGAGCGATTCCTGGAGACGCGACTGCGCCGCGAGTGAGCTGGGGGTCTGCGCGAACCCAGCACTTCTGCGCGAACAAGCGCGTCGGTACGGCAACACGCCGTGGTGCGCGTACACAGCTGAGCGCTCGCGATGAGTTCCGGGGGCGGGTGCGGTCGGAACGGATGACCGCATCCCCCACCCGGAGGGCTCCATGACCATCACCGACGGCCTCGTTTCCCGCTCGCTCGACGTTCCCGGTGCACGACTGCACTACGAAGTGCGCGGCGACGGCCCGCTTCTGCTGGTGATCGGTTCCCCGATGACAGCCGCGGCGTTCACCCCGGTGGCGCACGCGCTGGCCGGCGACCACACCGTCGTCACCTACGACCCCCGCGGGTTGGCCGGCAGCACGATCGACGACCCGGCCCAGGACGCCACGCCCGACCTGCGCGCCGACGACGTGGCTGCGATCATCGACGCACTCGGCACCGGACCCGCCGACGTCGTCGGCAGCAGCGGCGGGGCCGTCACCGGTCTGGCGCTCGTGGCCCGCCACCCCGGCAAGGTGGGCACGCTGATCGCGCACGAGCCGCCGCTGACCGAGCTCCTTCCGGAGGCCGAGCAACAGCGCGCGGCCACAGCGGACATCATCGAGACATTCCATCGGGATGGTCCGGCGGCGGCGTGGCGGAAGTTCATGGCCAACGCCGGGTTCGTCGTCGACGATGAGTCGGGCCCGCCACCGGGACCCGAGCCCGGCGCCGCACAGCAGGCCAAGCAGTTCGCCGAAGACACCCGGTTCTTCGATCACGAGCTGCGGCTGACGGTCGGCTATCGCCCCGATGTCGAGGCGCTCCGCGCGGCCCGGGTGATCGTCGGCGTCGGTGTGGGCTCACGTCGTCTGCTGACCTGCAAGACCAGCCACGCCCTCGCTGAGCTGATCGGGGCGACACCGGTGGACTTCCCGGGCGATCACACCGGCTTCCTGAGCGCACCCGGCGCCTTCGCCGCGCGGATCCGCGAGGTCCTGGGTAACTGACTCCGTGCCGAGTTATCCGATGAGGACCGCGAAGCGCGGCTTGATCACCTCGTCGATGATGGCCAGCCGCTGATTGAACGGCAGGAACGCCGACTTCATCGCGTTGATGGTGAACCGCTCCAGGTCACTCCACCCGTAGCCGAACGCCTCGACCAGCCGCAGCATCTCCTGGCTCATGGTGGTGTCGCTCATGAGCCGGTTGTCGGTGTTGACGGTGACCCGGAACCGCAGCCTGGCCAGCTCGGCGAACGGGTGCTCGGCGATGCTCTTGACGGCCCCGGTCTGTACGTTCGAACTCGGGCACAGCTCGAGCGGGATGCGCTTGTCGCGCACGATGCCCGCAACGCGGCCCAGCTGGGCACCGCCTTCGGGGAGCCCTTCGATATCGTCGACGATGCGTACCCCGTGCCCCAGCCGGTCGGCGCCGCAGAACGCGATGGCTTCGTGGATGGACGGCAGCCCGAACGCTTCGCCCGCGTGAATGGTGAAGCGGCCGTTGTTGTTCCGCATGTACTCGAACGCATCCAGGTGCCGGGTGGGAGGGTAGCCGGCCTCGGCCCCGGCGATGTCGAAGCCGACCACGCCTTTGTCGCGGAAGCGGATCGCCAACTCGGCGATCTCCCGGGAGCGGGCGGCATGGCGCATGGCGGTCACCAGGCAGCGCACCGTGATCGTCCGGCCCGCCGCCGCGGCGGCCTTCTCACCGTCGGCGAATCCGGCCAATACGGCGTCGACGACGGCATCGAGGGACAGCCCGCGGTCGATGTGGAGTTCGGGGGCG
The DNA here is from genome assembly GCA_040512325.1 of Mycobacterium sp. Taxonomy (GTDB): domain Bacteria; phylum Actinomycetota; class Actinomycetes; order Mycobacteriales; family Mycobacteriaceae; genus Mycobacterium. The sequence continues at coordinate 31,453 of JBEVFK010000097.1, forward strand.
AAGCGCACCTCGGCGTAGACCACCGAATCCGCGGCCAGATCCTCGACACATTCGTACGCCACCCGGTGCAGCGCCTCCGGGGTTTGCATGACACCCACGGTGTGGGCGAACGGCTCGAGATAGCGCACCAGCGAACCGCTGTGCGCGGCCGTCCGGAAGAACTCCGCGAGCCCGTCCACGTCGGATGCGGGCAGTTCGTCGTAGCCGATCTCGGCGGCCATCTCCAGGACGGTCGACGGCCGCAGACCACCGTCGAGGTGGTCATGGAGCAGCGCCTTGGGGGCTTGCTGGATGTTCTCGAGCGTCAACGGTGTGGTCATGAGCTGATCCGATCGATGATGAGGGGACGTGACTCGGGAGCCTGATCCTGCACCACCCAGGCGCCGTCGAGTTCTGCCAGGGCGGGGCCGAATCTCTCGGGGGTGTCGGTGTGGAGCGTGAAGACGGGCTCACCGGCGGCGACGGGCTCGCCGGGCTTGCGGTGGATGTACAGCCCGGCGCCGGCCTGCACCTGCTCACCCGGAGCCGCGCGGCCCGCGCCGAGCCGCCATACCGCCAGACCTATCGCCAACGCGTCGATGTCCCCCATTGTGCCGCTTCGGGCGGCGGTGACGGTCTCGGAATGAGCTGCCTTCGGCAGTGGTGCGGCCGCGTCCCCACCCTGGGCTGCCACGATGGCCCGGAAGCTGTCCATCGCGGTGCCGTCACGCAGGGTGTCGGCTGGGTCGCGGGCATCGAGACCGGCGAGTTCGAGCATCTCGCGGGCCAGCCCGACCGTCAGCTCCACCACGTCCGCGGGCCCGCCGCCGGCCAGCACCTCCAGCGACTCGGCGACCTCCACCGCGTTGCCGACCGCCCGCCCCAAGGGCGAGGCCATATCGGTCAACAGCGCTCGGGTCGGGATGCCGTGCGCGGCCCCCAGAGCCACCATGGTGCGCGCCAGCTCCCAGGATTCCTCCTCCTTCTTCAGGAAGGCACCCGAGCCGACCTTCACGTCGAGGACCAGCGCGCCTGCTCCTTCGGCGAGCTTTTTGCTCATGACCGAACTGGCGATCAACGGCAGCGATTCGGTGGTCGCGGTGATGTCGCGCAGGGCGTAGATCTTGCGATCGGCGGGGGCCAGGTCGCCTGCGGCGAAGATGGCGGCGCCCACCTCACACAATTGTTGGCGCACTTGAGCTTTACCGATCTCGGCGGTGAACCCTGGGATGGATTCCAGCTTGTCGAGCGTGCCGCCGGTATGGCCGAGTCCACGGCCGGCGGCTTGCGGCACCGCCGCCCCGCAGACGGCGACCACCGGGACCAGCGGAATGGTGATCTTGTCCCCCACGCCCCCGGTGGAATGTTTGTCGACCAAGCTCAGCGGTGCGCCGTCCCGGCGCAGGTCGCTGAAGTCCAGCCGTTCCCCCGAGGCGATCATGGCGGCGGTCCAGCGGGCGATCTCGCCGCGGTCCATTCCGCGCAGGAAGATCGCCATCAGCAGCGCGGCCATCTGCTCGTCACCGACCCGGCCGTGGGTGTAGGCGTCGATCACCCAGTCGATCGCCTCGTCGGCGAGGCGCCCGCCGTCGCGCTTGGTTCGGATGACGGTAGGGGCGTCGAATGTGAACTGCGTCACGAGGTTTGACTCCCGTCAATACGCCCCAGATCGTCGGGACCGAACGCGTCGGGCAGCAGCTCGGCCAACCGCTTGGGGCCCGCTGGGTGGGCGATCAACATATCGGGCCCGCCGTGCTCGTAGAGCAGTTGACGGCAGCGGCCACACGGCATCAGGAGTTCGCCGTCGGCGGCCACACAGGCCAGTGCGACCAGACGTCCGCCGCCCCCGGAATGCAGGGCGCAGACCACAGAACACTCCGCACAGAGACCCAGGCCATATGAGACATTCTCCACATTGCATCCGGCGACAACTCGCCCATCGTCGACCAGAGCCGCCGCACCCACCGGAAACTTCGAGTACGGTGCATAGGCAGTCTTTGAAACTTTAATTGCCTTGTCCTGCAATAGTTTCCAGTCAATTTTGGCTGGCATTTACCCCACCGTTCCCTGTTTCTGAATCCATTCACCACGCACCTGTCCGGACCGGGCAATTCAGGAAGGACACCCTAACTTCCGCCCCCTGACCTCGCCAGGGACGGATTTGGCAATTCGTTCGCTAGTACAAATGGGATTAGAGTCCATCCGACGGTTGCCCGAAGCACAATTGGGTCATCCAAACACCGCCACGCTGGGGTTGCTCGCATTGCTCCAGCGTCCACCAATGCAGTTGGAGGCGCTGATGAGTACAGCGGCACCGGCACAGCCGGCCAAACAGGCGAAGCCGAACCGGCGCACCCTGTATCGCGGCGATCCAGGAATGTGGTCCTGGGTCCTGCACCGCATCACGGGTGCGACGATCTTCTTCTTCCTCTTCGTGCACGTGCTCGACACCGCACTGGTGCGAGTGAGTCCGCAGGCCTACAACGAGGTCATCGAGACCTACAAGACGCCCATCGTCGGGTTGCTGGAGGTCGGACTGGTGGCCGCGGTGCTGTTCCACGCACTCAATGGCGTCCGCGTGATCCTCGTCGACTTCTGGGCCGAAGGTCCGCGTCACCAACGCAAGATGCTCGCCGGCGTCGCCGCCGTCTGGCTGCTGGTGATGGTGCCCGCCCTCGTGGTGATCGGCATGCACATGGCGGAGCGGTTCCTGTGAGCGCGCCTGATCGCCCCCGCGAGCGGCCCATCGCGCCCATCCTGGAGACCAGCTACGACCGGCCTGCCGGACTGGACAATCCGCGCGCCCCCCGGCGCCGCGGCGGCATGCCGAACTTCGAGAAGTACGCGTGGTTGTTCATGCGCTTCTCCGGCATCGTGCTGGTGTTCCTGGCCCTCGGCCATCTGTTCATCATGCTGATGTGGCAGAACGGCGTGTACCGGATCGATTTCAACTATGTGGCACAGCGCTGGGCATCACCGTTCTGGCAGACCTGGGACCTGATGCTGCTCTGGCTGGCTCAATTGCACGGCGGTAATGGCATGCGCACGATCATCGCCGACTACACCCGTAAAGACTCGACACGGTTCTGGCTGAACACCCTGCTGGGGCTGTCGATGATCTTCACGCTGGTACTCGGCACCTACGTGCTGCTGACGTTCGACGCGAACATCGGGAGTTAATACATGATTCAGGAACATCGCTACGACGTCGTGATCATCGGCGCCGGCGGCGCAGGCATGCGCGCGGCCGTCGAAGCCGGACCCCGCGCCCGCACCGCCGTGCTGACCAAGCTGTACCCGACGCGGTCGCACACCGGCGCCGCCCAGGGCGGCATGTGCGCGGCCCTGGCCAACGTCGAGGACGACAACTGGGAGTGGCACACCTTCGACACCGTCAAGGGCGGCGACTACCTCGCCGACCAGGACGCGGTCGAGATCATGTGCAAGGAAGCCATCGACGCGGTGCTGGATCTCGAGAAGATGGGGATGCCGTTCAACCGCACCCCGGAGGGCCGCATCGACCAGCGCCGCTTCGGTGGTCACACCCGCGATCACGGCAAGGCGCCGGTACGCCGGGCCTGTTACGCCGCCGACCGCACCGGTCACATGATCCTGCAGACGCTCTACCAAAACTGCGTCAAGCACGACGTCGAGTTCTTCAACGAGTTCTACGCCCTGGACATCTCGCTGACCGAGACGCCCAACGGCCCGGTGGCCACCGGCGTCATCGCCTACGAGTTGGCCACCGGTGACATCCACATCTTCCACGCCAAGGCGATCGTCTTCGCCACGGGCGGGTCGGGCCGGATGTACAAGACCACCTCCAATGCGCACACCCTGACCGGCGACGGCCTGGGCATCGTGTTCCGCAAGGGACTCCCGTTGGAGGACATGGAATTCCACCAGTTCCATCCGACCGGTCTGGCGGGCCTGGGCATCTTGATCTCCGAAGCCGTGCGCGGCGAGGGCGGCCGGTTGCTCAACGCCGACGGTGAACGCTTCATGGAACGCTATGCGCCCACGATCGTCGACCTGGCACCACGCGATATCGTCGCGCGGTCCATGGTGCTCGAAGTGCTCGAGGGCCGCGGCGCCGGACCGAACAAGGATTACGTCTACATCGACGTGCGCCACCTCGGCGCCGACGTGCTCGAGGCGAAGCTGCCCGACATCACCGAGTTCGCCCGCACGTATCTGGGTGTGGACCCGGTGACCGAGCTCGTGCCCGTCTACCCCACCTGCCACTACGTCATGGGCGGTATCCCGACCACGATCAACGGCCAGGTACTGCGCGACAACGACAACGTCATCCCCGGCCTGTACGCCGCCGGTGAGTGCGCGTGTGTCTCGGTGCACGGAGCGAACCGGCTGGGCACCAACTCACTGCTGGACATCAACGTGTTCGGCCGTCGGGCCGGCATCGCTGCCGCCGCCTACGCCCAGGGTCATGACTTCGTGGACCTCCCGGAGGGGCCGGCGGAGATGGTGGTCGGCTGGGTGGGCGACATCCTCTCCGAACACGGCCACGAGCGCGTCGCCGACATCCGCGGCGAGTTGCAGCAGTCGATGGACAACAACGCCGCGGTGTTCCGCACCGAGGAGACCCTCAAGCAGGCGTTGACCGACATCCATGCGCTCAAGGAGCGGTACTCGCGAATCACCGTGCACGACAAGGGGAAGCGCTACAACAGCGATCTCCTGGAGGCCATCGAACTCGGCTTCCTGCTGGAGCTGGCCGAGGTCACCGTCGTGGGTGCGTTGAACCGCAAGGAATCTCGCGGCGGCCACGCCCGCGAGGACTACCCCAACCGCGACGACACCAACTACATGCGCCACACCATGGCCTACAAAGACGGTCCTGACCTACTGAGCGATATCCGGCTGGACTACAAGCCCGTGGTCCAAACCCGCTACGAGCCGATGGAACGGAAGTACTGAGCATGACTGCTGTTCTCGACAAGCCCGAAGCCGGAGATCCACCGCTGCCTCCCATTCCGGAAGAAGCGGTGATGGTCACCCTCAAGATCTCGCGCTTCAACCCGGAAAACCCTGATGGCGCGGGCTTTCAGAGTTTCCGCGTGCCGTGTCTGCCGACCGACCGGCTGCTCAACCTGCTCACCTACGTGAAGAGCTACCTCGACGGCTCGCTGACCTTCCGCCGGTCGTGTGCGCACGGCGTCTGCGGCTCGGACGCCATGCGGATCAACGGTGTCAACCGGCTGGCCTGCAAGGTGCTGATGCGGGACATGTTGCCGAAGAAGGCAGGCAAGCAGCTCACCATCACCATCGAGCCCATCCGCGGCCTGCCTGTGGAGAAGGACCTCATCGTCAACATGGAGCCGTTCTTCGACGCGTTCCGCGCGGTGAAGCCGTTCCTGATCGCCAGTGGCAATGCGCCCACCCGCGAGCGCATCCAGAGCCAGACCGACCGCGCCCGCTACGACGACACCACCAAGTGCATCCTCTGCGCCTGCTGCACCACCAGTTGCCCGGTGTTCTGGAGCGAGGGTTCGTACTTCGGGCCGGCGGCGATCGTCAACGCGCACCGGTTCATCTTCGATTCGCGTGACGAAGCCGCCGCCGAGCGGCTCGACATCCTCAACGAGGTCGACGGGGTGTGGCGCTGCCGCACCACGTTCAACTGCACCGAGGCCTGCCCCCGCGGCATCGAGGTCACCAAGGCGATCCAAGAGGTCAAGCGCGCGTTGATGTTCGCCCGCTAGCTTTTCTCCCTCCCTCTTCCGCGAGCGTGCGTGTTTGTACGTCAACACGCCGCAGATCTTGTACAAGACCGTGCGCTCAAGCACGGTATCCACAGCGCGCAGACTTGCTGACTACCTCAGCACCAGTAGCCGTCGCAGCATGCGTGAATGTTTCACGAGCTTCGCCGTCTTCTCGCCAGCCGAGGTGGAGTCGCTACCTCCGCGCAGATTCTCGATGTGATCAGCCGTCGCACCATGGAGTCCGCCCTCAACCGCGGCGACCTCTGGAAAGTGTGGCCCGGCGTCTACAGTGACGCTGAACCCGACGCTTTTCTTCGACTTCGCGGCCTAGATCTCCGTGCCGGTGAACCAGTGGCGATCTGCCTCGGAACGGCCGCAACAGCGTTCGGCTTCGATACCGAGGACGTCATCGACATTCACGTCTTGAACCCCGACGGGCATCTTTTGCGGGACAGCGACGGCTTGGTGATCCACCGCCGCGAGGGCGCGCCACTGGTGATGATCGAGGGTCGGTTTTCGACGGCACCCGCCTGGACGGCCGTGGAAGTGGCGCGTGGTCTGCGTCGCCCCCGTGCGCTTGCGACACTGGACGCCGCGCTGCGCAGCGGCACGTGCACCCCAGCGGCGTTGACGGTTGCCGCGGCTCAGCAGAAGGGTCGCCGCGGCATCGTCCATGTTCGTGAGCTGATACCGCTGGCCCGGCCGGAGGCGGAGTCGCCAATGGAAAGCGAAGCGCGTCTGGCGATGTACGACGGCGGGTTGCCCGATCCGGAACTCCAGTACGAAATCATCGACCGAGACGGCCGGTTGTGGCGAGTCGACTTCGCCTGGCCCGATCAGATGCTGGCGGTCGAATACGACGGCTATGACTGGCATTCCGGACCCGAAGACTTCACGAAGGACCGGCAGAAGCAGGCTGCGTTGACCGAACTCGGTTGGACAGTGATGTCGATCGTCTCCGATGACGTGCGCAAACGCAGGCGGGAAATGGTGCGACGGATTGATCACCAGTTGGCCACGAAGGCAGCGTGAGTGCGACAGCTTGTCGCGCCTGTAACATTTTCACCCACAGTCGGTCGGTCGTGCGGTCAGACTGACGAAGCCAAGTACCCGCAGCAAGCGCGACGTGGCGATTCGACGAGAATCTGGGACGATGCTTCTGTCGGCACCTCGAGGTGCGTGCACACATGAGTCGTACGCGGGGTCTTTGGAGTAGGCGGCTACTCGCTTCAGGCGGCCCCTGGACAGAGACAATCGGTCCATGACCCCGCAGCGCGTGATCTTCCACTTGGCGACAGCGTTAATTGTCGCGTGCGTCGGTTGTAGCTCCACAGGGATACCAGGCGTTGACGAGGCACCTCCAAGCCCAGTTTCTGATCCACCCTCTGTGCTCAATCCCGTCCCCGGTGTCCCTCCCGCGCCGCCGGGCCCAGCCGGACGGGGCGTGCCGCCCGATCCATCTCAGACGACCAGCCCGGGAAGCCAACCATCAGCAATCCCCGGGGTACCTCCGGCGCCGCCGACACTGGTTCCGCAAGAGGAGGGCACCAGTTCAGCGCCTCCGACGACCGCCGACGCGATACCCAGTGACGGCCCGGTCTCTGGTGCCCATGTTGGACTTCCCACCACCGACGCACCATTTCCGTATCCGAGCTTCAATGCAGAGTGACGTCATGACGACCGAACAACCTCCCGACCTACGGTCGGAGGTGAAATCTTTCCTTGAAATGGCCGCGCTGATAGCGAGTTTCGGAGCTTTCCTGTCTGCGTTGTTGATTTATTTTGGGTGGACAAGGACTCGCGTGCTCTTTGGGCACTTCGGCGTACCAGTCAGCCTCCTTCAATACAGCAGCACCGAATACCTGCTTCGTAGCGCGGAGATCCTGTTCAAGCCGGCGATCTGGACCATCCTGGCACTTGCCGCGTTAGTAGCAACTTCCGTAGCAGCGATTCGAGTGGAACGCACCCAATCGGCTTCCACATCAGTGCGATTCGCTGTCAGAGCCGCCCTTGCGATAGCCACCCTCGGATGCCTCGTGTACGGGCTTATGGCACTCGACGAGTCAGCAGATGCAAGCAGTGGTTCAGTATTACTTTGCGTCGCTGGGGCCCTGACTGTCCTGCAGTACGTGCACTATCACGTTCTTGCCGGCGTGCAACCGCCGAAAACGATGCTTGCTGTTGGTGTCCTGATGACTCTGGCCGCGACCTTCTGGGCCGTGTCGATCTACGCAAAACGCCTCGGAGACACTTTTGCGGAGAATGTTGAGGCCGGACACTCGTCGCTCGCGTATGCGGTCGTCCACAGCACAACAGATCTGGGGATAGCCGGGCAGCAGGGCAGAAACTGTAAAGCTCCACAGGGTGGCGGCGAGTGTCGCTTCATTTACAACTCATATCGGCTACTTACCTACGCCAATCAACGGTGGATCCTGATCCAGGAACCATGGTCAACGGGATCACCCACGGTGATCCTGCCGGACATTGATTCTGTGCGGGTGGAACTCACCCCGGTCGCGCCTTGACGTCGCGCTCCAGGGTGGACGCAGGTTTTCTGACTACATGCAACCGCCGTGTGGGCCGGGACTCGCAACCCCTGCGGGAGGTACCCAACGCTGGGTTCAGAGGCGGCGGGACAGGAAGTCGCGGATCAGCGCCACCACCTCGTCGAGTGCGCTCTCGAGCAGGAAGTGGCCGCCGTCGAGCAGGTGGATCTCCGCATCGACGGCATCGTCGGCGAAGGCGCGGGCGCCGTCCGGCCCGAAGAACGGATCCTTGTCACCCCACACCGCAAGCACGGGAACGCCACTGGTGCGCAAATATTCGTGCAGCGCCGGGTACATCCGGGGATTCGAGGCGTAGTCGAGGAAGAGCTTCAGCTGGATCTCGGTACTGCCCGGGCGCGACAGCAGGGCGAAGTCGTGATGCCAGGTGTCCGGGCTGACGATGCTCTCGTCGGGCACCCCGCCCAGGTACTGGAACCTGGTGGCCTCGAACGAGAGGAATTCCCGCAGCGGCGCTTCGGTCTCGGCCGTCTGCTCGCGTTGGTAGGCCCACACTCCCTCCCACCCGGCGGGGACGAAGCCGGCGTCGTAGCCGTTGCCGTTCTGGGTGATGATCGCGGTGACGGCCGAAGGATCGCGCAGTGCCAGGCGCCAGCCCACGGGAGCGCCGTAGTCCTGCACGTACATCGAGTACCGCGTAATTCCGAGATGCTCGAGCAAGCCTGCCGTGAACTCGGCGAGCGCGTCGAAGGTGTAGTCGAACTCGTCGACCGACGGCGCATCGGAGTACCCGAAGCCAAGGAAGTCGGGCGCGATCACGTGATACTGGTCGGCCAGGTCCGGGATGAGGTTGCGGAACATGAAGGAACTGGTCGGAAAGCCATGGAGCAGAACGATGGTGGGCGCATCGACAGCGCCGGCCTCGCGGTAGAAGATCTGGCGGCCGGCGATGGTCGCGTGCTGATGATGCACCACAGTCATGACTAACTCCTAAAACTACATTTGAAGGTTATGCACATAGAACCCCTCCCGATGTAACCTGTCAATAGTTCTTTGGAGGTTAGATATGGACGTGGCTGTCACCACCGCCGACGATGAGGCGCTGTTGCTCGCTCTACTCAATACAACGCCGGTGATCGACGGCTCTCCCACCGACACTCTCGCCGACTTCAGCGCCGCCGCAGAGTGGATGAGCGAGCGCGGCATTCCCGCGCACAGATCGCAGTGGGCCGCGCTCATCGAAGCGCGGGAGGTACTGCAGGCAGTCACCCGTGGCGACCGACCACCGTCGATGCTGGAGACGATCGTTGTTGGCACACAACTGGTTCCAACCTTCTCCGAGGACGGGATCGACTGGCAACTCACCGTCGACGGCCCCACCTCCGGCGCGGTCCGGGCGGCGCTGGCCTGGGACGGCTTGCGCATCAACAGCCCGGGCCGGCTACGACCGTGCGCCAACACCGAATGTCACCTGTTCCTGATCGATCGCAGCAAGCCCAACACCGCCCGCTGGTGCTCGATGGCCGTCTGCGGTAACCGGATGAAAGCGCGGCGACACTACAGCCGGACCTCCGCCGAGCGGGGGTGAGCGCACAGATCTGTACACAAAGTGCGGCGTGTTGACGTACAAACCCGCTCGCTCGGCAAGCGGGAGGTACCCCCCAGCTCAGCAGAACCTCCGTCACACATCGGCAGGCAGTCTCGTCCAAGAGATATGACCACACCACGAATCCAACCCGTCGCCCCGCAGAACGCTCCACTGCTGACCCGAATGCTGTACCGCTACGCCAAACGCCGCTTCGGCCAGGTGCCCGAACCGTTCGCCGTCTATGCCCACCACCGCGGCCTCTTACTCGCCGGCGGCATGCACGAGGGCATGATCGACCGGGCCTCCACCACCCTGCCCGCCAATGTGCGTGAACTCGCCGTCTTCTGGACCGCGCGCACCGTCGGCTGTTCCTGGTGTGTGGACTTCGGCTCGATGCTGATGCGCCTCGACGGCCTCGACATCGACCGGCTGCAACACATCGACGACTATGCGACATCCGACCTGTTCACCGATGACGAGCGCGCGGCCATCGCCTACGCCGATGCCATGACCACCGATCCGCACACCATCACCGATCAGCAGGTCGCCGACCTACGACAGCGCTTCGGCGACGACGGCGTGATCGAGCTGAGCTACCAGATCGGGGTGGAGAACATGCGGGCCCGGATGAACACTGCCCTGGGGATCACCGAGCAGGGGTTCAGCTCCGGGGACGCGTGTCGCCTCCCGTGGGCGTCGGAGCCGTCCGAGCCGGGTGATCGCGTAGCGGAGACGCGCTGAACTTGTCCGGGTTGGCGATGTCCCACAGCGCGAAGACCTTTCCGTCCCGGACCGTGAGCGCCTGGATGTGCGGCTGCATCTCCGGGCCGTCATCGCCGGCCGCCAACCCGGCCGTGTAGATCCCCAGGTCGCCGTTGACCAGCGCCGGCGTACCGGAGGTGAAGAACCGCGGGCCGTACCGCTGCGCGAGCCCGAACAGGAACCGCGCCACCTTGTCGGGACCCCGGATCACCTGCGCGGCCGTCGGCGCCCGACGGTTCGCGTCGCCGGTGAAGGTGACCTCGGGATGCAGCAGGGCCACCACACCGGCCAGGTCGCCGGCGGCCATCGCCGTGAGCAGCCGGCCCACCAGCTCGTCGTGTCCGGGGTCGCGGCTCGGCGCCGGCGCGTCGGCCACCAGCCGCCGGGCCCGCGACGCGAGTTGACGGGCGGCGGCCGTGGTGCCGCCGAGGACGTCGGCGATCTCGGCGAACGGCAGTCCGAAGCCGTCGTGCAGCACGAAGGCGACCCGCTGATCCGGCGTCAGCCGCTCCAGCACCACCATCGCGGCGAAGCGGGCGTCCTCGTCAGCGACCAACGCGGCCAGCGGATCCGGCTCCCCCCACGCGGTCACCACCGGCTCGGGCAGCCAGTGCCCGACGTAGGACTCACGCCGGCGCGCCGCCGACCGCAGCCGGTCCAGGCTGAGCCGGCTGACCACCGTCGTCAACCAGGCTCGGGGATCGACAACCTCGTCGCTGCGGTCCCAGCGCAGCCACGCGTCCTGCACCGCATCCTCGGCATCGGCAAAGGTTCCGGTCAGTCGATAGGCCACGGCGAGCAGGTGCGGACGCAATGTCTCGAAGACGTCGGCACGGCCCGCAGGCGAGGTCATGATTCGAGCGTAACGCCGTCCGTGGGGCGCGAGTGCGTGGACTACGCGCACAGATCGGCATGTTCGGCGGGAACCCGCACACTCGCGCACGACGGGACACAGCAACCGATTTCGTTGCTGTGTTACCCACAGGAAAACTATGCCGTCGTAACACTCCGTGGCAACCACCGGAACCGTATATTCAGCGACCATGGCTATAGCTGAACCGCCGGCCTCTCCTGCTGTCACCGGCAAGGGCCTGCAGGCCGGCGCCCTCGGGCTCGTCGGAAACATCGTCATCGGCTTGGCGGCCGTCGCACCCGCTTACAGCCTCGCCGCCACCCTCGGGTACGTGGTGCTGGCAGTGGGCGAGAAAGCCCCGTCGATGTTCGTGCTGGCGTTCATCCCGATGCTCCTGGTCGCCTTTGCCTACAAGGAGCTCTCGCAGGACACCCCGGACTGCGGCACCACCTTCACCTGGGGCACCAAGGCCTTCGGGCCGTGGATCGGCTGGATCGGCGGCTGGGGTCTGGCCGTGTCGGCGATCATCGTGTTGGCCAATGTGTCCGAAGTTGCCGCGATCTACCTGTTCAAGTTCCTCGGCATGGACGACCTGGCCGAGAACCTCTACGCCAAGGTGCTGCTCGGCACGTTCTTCATCATTGCCATGACCCTGCTCTCCGCGCGCGGCATCGTGGTGTCCGAACGGGTGCAGAACGTGCTGATCGCCATTCAGTTCGGCGTCCTGATCGTGGTCAGCATCTGGGCGCTGATCCGCGTCTTCTCGGGCACCGCGGGCGAGCAGGCCATCTCCCCGTCGCTGTCCTGGCTGGTGCCGACCGGGCTGGACGCTTCGGCGATCGCCGCGGCCATCATCTTGTGCATCTTCATCTACTGGGGTTGGGACGCCTGCCTCGCGGTCGGCGAGGAGACCAAGGATCCGGGCAGGACGCCGGGCATCGCGGCCGTCATCACCACCTTGATCCTGGTGTGCACCTACGTGCTGGTGGCCTACGCGGTGCAGTCGTTCGCCGGGTTCGGCGACACCGGTATCGGATTGAACAACCCCGAGAACACCGACGATGTGCTGACCATTCTCGGCGGGCCGGTGGCCGGCACCGTCGCGGCTTCGCTGCTGCTGCTGACCGTTTCGATCTCGGGCCTGTCCTCCACCCAGACGACGATCCTGCCGACGGCCCGCGGCACCCTGTCGATGGCGGTCTACGAGGCCATCCCGAAGCGCTTCGCCAGCGTGCACCCGCGGTACATGACGCCGGCCTTCGGCACCATCGTGATGGGCATCGCGGCGCTGTTCTTCTACCTGGTGTTGAGTTTCCTGTCGGAGAACGCCCTGGCCGACTCGGTGGCCTCGCTGGGCCTGGCCGTCGCGTTCTACTACGGCATCACCGCCTATGCGTGCGTCTGGTACTTCCGCAGGACGCTGACCGAATCGGTGCGGAACCTGTTCTTCCGCGGCATCTTCCCGCTGCTGGGTGCGCTCGCGATGACCTGGGCGTTCATCCAGAGTGCCACCGACATGATCAAGCCGGACTACGGCTACACGGCGTTCGGCCCGATCGGCGGCGTGTTCGTCCTCGGTGTCGGCATGCTGGTCCTCGGCATCCCGCTGATGCTGGCCTGTTTCGCCTTCGGGACCAAGCGGTTCTTCCGCGGCGAAACCCTGACCGCCAGTACCGAAGTCAAGGTCCCGGACACCTTCTGACGTGAAAGCGTAGGAACAGCAATGCATTTGACAGTCGGGTACCTCGCGACCCCCACGGGCAAAGACGGTATCGCCCTGGCCGCGGAGCTGGCGCTGACATTCGACGCAGAAGTCGACGTGGTGTTGATCGTGCGGGAGGAACTGCCAGACGGCCATCCCGGACGCGCGGAGTACCAGCAACTCCTGGTCACCAAGGGTGAGGCCTGGGTGGCCGAGGCGGTCGCCACACTGGCCGACTGGGGTGTCAGCGCCGGGTCGGCAGTCCTGGTGGGTGAATCGTTTGCCCAGTCGTTGATCGAATTCGCCGAGAGCAAGTCCTCGGACATGATCGTGGTGGGCGGCGCCAAGGACGGTTTCTTCGGTGGGCACACCATCGGACCGGTGGCGGGCGCGCTCCTGCACTGCTGCCCCATTCCGGTGGCGCTGGCGCCGCGCGGCTGGGGCGAGGAGCCTCCGGTGAAGATCAAGGAGATCACCGTCGCGGTGCCGACCACCGACCGCACCGACAACCCGCTGCCGGTGGCGTTCACGCTCGCCAGTGCGGCCGCTCTGCCCATCCGCATGGTCTCTCTGGTCACCCTCGAATACGCCACCGACGACAGCTCCAAGGCGGTGACCCGGCGCCTGCAGATCGACGCCGCCGAACAGAACCTGCTCGTCGCCGCCCGCACAGTTCCCGAGGCGCCGGACATCCAGTCCCTGGTCGCCGACGGCACCACACTGGAATCGGCGCTGCGGAAGTTGAAATGGGCCGACGGGGACCTGCTGGTGGTGGGTTCGAGCCGGTTCGCCGCGCCACGACGGATCTTCCTGGGGTCCACTGCGGCGCGCATCCTGGCCGGTGTCGACGTACCGGTGGTCGTCGTGCCGAAGGGCCAGTAACGCTGAGGTCAGCGAGCAGAGCCCTAACTACCGCTTCGCGAAAATCGTCCGGTGCCAATCCTTCTCGACCACACCGGTGATATCGCTCATCACATGCTTGATGGACAGGTACTCCTCGAACGAGTAGTCACTCATGTCCTTGCCGAAGCCGGACGCGCCCATGCCGCCATGGGGCATCTCGCTGATGATCGGGATGTGATCGTTGATCCACACACAGCCGGCCTGGATCTCGCGTGACGCCCGCTGCGCCCGGTAGACATCGCGGGTCCACACCGAGGCCGCCAATCCGTAGACGGTGTCGTTGGCCTGGCGCAGCGCGTCGTCGTCATCGGTGAAGGACCGCACGGTCAGCACCGGACCGAACACCTCGTCGCGATAGATCTCCGACTGCTCGGAGACGTCGGCCACCAGCGTCGGCCGGTAGTACGCGCCCGGAAGATCCGGTGCCACACCGCCGGTCACCACGCGCCCACCCTGGCCCGGTGCCCGTTCCACCATCTCGGCCACCTTGGCGCGATGCGCGTAGGAGATCAGCGGGCCCAGATCGGTGTCGGGATCCTCGGGGTCACCGACGGCCATCTTGCTCATCACCTCGCCCACGCCCGCCACGAAGTCGTCGTAGAGATCCCTGGCCACGATCGCCCGGGTGGCCGCGGTGCAGTCCTGGCCGGAGTTGATCAGCGAGCCTGCGACGGCACCCTGGATCGCGGCATCGAGGTCGGCGTCGTCGAACACCACGAACGGCGCCTTGCCGCCGAGTTCGAGCTGGGTCCGGTGCCCGTGCACCGCGGCGGCGGCCATGACCTTGCGGCCCACGCCGGTGGAGCCGGTGAACGTCACCACGTCGACGCCCGGATGGCCGGCCAGTGCGGTGCCGACGTCGACGCCGGCACCGGTGACGACATTGAGCACGCCGTCGGGCAGGCCCGCCTCCTTGGCGATACGCGCCAGGGTCAGCGTGGTCAACGGGGTCAGCTCAGCCGGTTTGATCACCACGCTGCAGCCCGCGGCCAGCGCCGGGATCACCTTCCAGACGGCCATCTGCAACGGGTAGTTCCACGGCGTGATGGTGGCAACGACGCCGACGGCTTCACGACGGATGCTCGAGGTGTGATCGGCGGAGTACTCCCCGGTGGCCTTGCCCTCGAGATGCCTTGCCGCACCGGCGAAGAACACGATGTTGTCGATGCTGCCCGGGAGGTCGAATTCCCGCGCCAACCGCACCGGCTTACCGGTCTGGCTGACTTCCTCGGCGATGAACTCGTCGACGTTGGCCTCGACGAGTTCGGCCAGCTTGGCCAGGACGGTGGCGCGGTCCACCGGGGTGGCGGTGGCCCATCCCTTCAGGGCGGCGCGGGCGGAGGCGACGGCCACGTCGACATCGGCCGGGGTGGCCAACGCGAGTTCGGCCACCGTGTCGCCGGTCGCGGGGTTGATCACCCGGTGCAGCGCGCCTCCGGTGGTGACGAAGGCGCCATCAATCCAGCTGGAGGCCACTTTTCGAGTTGTTTTCGGCGCCGTGACGGTCATGGTGCCACGGTAGCTGACCAAGACAGCCCAGACCAGCGGTGCAGATGCGCTTTCAATCGAGCCAGGTGGGCCAGACTGCGTATATTGATTGAATTAGTTGCCCAGGACAACTGATTCCGTGCACAATCGACGGCATGCGCGAATCCGGAGTTCCCCCCGGCAATGGATATGTTCGCGCGGGCAGCCAGGCCCCGGCCATGCAGCTCGACGAACTGTCCAAGGCCATCATCGAGAATCTCCAACAGGATGGCAGACGCTCCTACGCCGGCATCGGCAAGGCCGTCGGATTGTCCGAGGCGGCAGTGCGACAACGCGTGCAGCGGCTCGTCGATGCCGGGGTGATGCAGATCGTCGCCGTCACCGATCCCATGCAGCTCGGTTTCGCCCGCCAGGCGATGATCGGTATTCGCTGCACCGGCGACACCATCAAGGTCGCCGAGCAGTTGGCGAAGCTCGAGTCCGTGGACTACGTGGTGCTGACGGCCGGTTCCTTCGACGCCATCGTCGAAGTGGTCTGCGAGGACGACGACGACCTGCTGGACCTGTTGAACACCCATATCCGAGCTGTCCCGGGAGTGATATCCACCGAAACCTTGGTTTACTTGAGACTTGTTAAGCAACAATACAATTGGGGTACGAGATGACAATCACCGAAACATCGGCAAGTACTGATTACGCAGCAATGTCCGCCAAGGCAGATCGGCATCTGTGGGGACACTTCGCCCGCCACGGTGCCGGGATCACCCCGCCGATCATCACCCGTGGCGAAGGTGTCCACATCTGGGACAGTGACGGCAACAAGTTCATCGACGGGCTGTCCGGACTCTTCGTGGTGCAGGTCGGCCACGGCCGCGCCGAGTTGGCCGAAGCTGCGGCCAAGCAGGCCGAGACGCTGGCGTTCTTCCCGCTGTGGTCGTTCGCCACGCCGCCGGCGATCGAGCTGGCCGAGCGCATCGCCGGCTACGCCCCGGGTGACCTGAACCGGGTGTTCTTCACCACCGGTGGCGGCGAGGCCGTCGAGAGTGCGTGGAAGCTGGCCAAGCAGTACTTCAAGCTGACCGGCAAGCCCGGCAAATACAAGGTGATTTCGCGGTCCATCGCCTATCACGGCACGCCGCAGGGAGCGCTGGCCATCACCGGCATCCCGGCGTTCAAGGCGCCGTTCGATCCGCCGACCCCCGGCGGTTTCCGGGTGCCCAACACCAACTTCTACCGGGCTCCCGAGCAGTTCAGCGACGACCCCAAGGCGTTCGGGCGCTACTGCGCCGACCGGATCGCCGAGGCCATCGAGATGGAGGGCCCCGACACTGTCGCCGCGGTCTTCCTCGAACCGGTGCAGAACGCGGGCGGCTGCTTCCCGCCGCCGCCCGGGTACTTCGAGCGGGTCCGCGAGATCTGCGACGAGTACGACGTGCTCCTGGTGTCCGACGAGGTGATCTGCGCCTACGGCCGGATCGGTTCGATGTTCGCCTGCAACGACTTCGGGTACCAGCCCGACATCATCACCTGCGCCAAGGGCTTGACGTCGGGCTACTCCCCGATCGGCGCGATGATCGCCAGCGACCGGCTGTTCGAGCCGTTCAACGACGGCTCGACGGTGTTCGGCCACGGCTACACCTTCGGTGGACACCCCGTGTCGGCGGCGGTGGCATTGGCCAACCTCGACATCTTCGAGCGCGAGGGCATCAACGACCACGTCAAGGAGATGGCGCCGGCGTTCAGGGCCACCCTGGAGAAGCTCTACGACCTGCCGATTGTCGGCGATGTTCGCGGTGAGGGCTTCTTCTACGGCATCGAGCTGGTCAAGGACAAGGTCACCAAGGAGACGTTCTCCGACGACGAGTGTGAGCGGCTGTTGCGCGGCTACCTGACGCCTGCGCTGTTCGAGGCCGGGCTGTACTGCCGTGCCGATGACCGCGGCGACCCGGTGGTGCAGCTGGCGCCGCCGCTCATCAGCGGGCAGAAGGAATTCGACGCCATCTACGACATCCTGCGCACGGTGTTGACGGAGGCGTCGGCCCGGATGTAGTTCGAGGTTGACCTGGCACTGAGGGCGAGATTTCCGCGGAGATCTCGCCCTCAGCGCCATCTCCACCCGACCCCCACCACAGAAACAACATCCATCACATCTGTCACAGCGCGGCTCCGCCCAAACGGCCCGCTATTCGCCTAATCTGCATCCCGATGGCCACTTCACGACCCTTGCTCCGGGTCGCTGCCGCATTGGCAGCGGCGCTGTTGACGCTGGCCGGCCCCGCGCTGGCCCACGCCGAACCCGACGGGGCGTGCCCCTACAAGGTCACCACCCCACCGGCGATCGACGCCTCCGAGGTACCCAAGCCCGGCCAGGAAGCGCCGAAACCGCTGGCGGTGCCGACGAAACCGGTGGGCGGTGACGCACTGGGCGGATGCGGCATCATCACCGCGCCCAATACGCCGCCCGTGCCGCAGGAGGTGTCCGCCGAATCCTGGGTGGTCGCCGACATGGACACCGGCGAGGTGATCGCCGCGCGCGATCCGCACGCGCGGCACCGCCCCGCCAGCGTGATCAAGGTGCTCACCGCGCTGGCCTCCCTCAAAGAGCTCAACCTCAACAAGCAGGTGCCCGGTACCGAGGACGACGCGGCCGCCGAGGGCACCAGCGTCGGCGTGGGACCCGGCGGCCTCTACACCGTAAACGACCTGCTGCACGGCCTGATGATGCATTCGGGCAACGACGCCGCACACGCCCTGGCGATGCAGCTCGGCGGCTGGGACACCGCGCTCGGCAAGCTCAACACGCTGGCCAGCAAGCTCGGCGGGCGCGACACCCGCGCGGCGACCCCGTCCGGGCTGGACGGCCCGGGGATGAGCACATCGGCGTATGACCTGGCGCTGTTTTACCGGCATGCCTGGCAGAACCAGGCCTTCACCGACATCGTCGCCACGCGGTCCTTCGACTTTCCCGGTCGCGACGGCAACCCGCCCTACGAGATCGTCAACGACGTCAAGCTGCTCTACAACTACCCGGGCGCGCTGGGCGGAAAGACGGGATTCACCGACGACGCCGGGCAGACGTTTGTCGGCGCCGCACAACGCGACGGCCGACGGTTGATCACCGTGATGCTGCGCGGCACCCGCGTGCCGATTGCGCCGTGGGAGCAGGCCGCCCGCCTACTCGACTACGGATTCGCCACCCCACCGGGCACCAGCATCGGCGAGCTGGTGGAGCCGGACCCGTCGCTGATCGACCGGAAAGAGCCCACCGACGACATCGCTGCGGTCGCCGCCACCCAGGCCGCCGCCCTGGTGCCTGCTGCCGATGCGGTGCCGGTACGGGTGGGAGTCGGTGTCGTGGGTGCGGTGTTCGTCTTCGGTCTGATCATGGCCGCCCGCGCGGTCAATCGTCGTTCTGGCGCCGCCTGAGCTTCGAAAGACTCAGCACGCCAACGGCACCCGCGGCCGCGGCGGCAGCCGTCTGTAGCGGTCCGATGCCGGGCCGGGTGATCACCCGGGTGTTGATCACCGCAGGCTCGGGGGGTGCCACGACGTCTTCGCGCAGGTTGTCTCTGGCGGTGGCGGCAAAGGCGGTGGAGAACAACACCAACCGCGCGGTGATGTAGGCGAACACCATCACGCCGAGCACCGGACCGAACGTCGCACCGGCCGGCCCGGTGACCACCGACTGCAGATACAACGACGCCACGAGTTTGAAGACCTCGAACCCCACGGCGGCGAGCAGTCCGGCCCGCATGCTGCTGCGAAAGCTGATCGACTCCCGTGGCAACCGGGCGATCATCCAGGTGAAGAGCAGCCACGACACCACCACCGACATGAGCCGTGACGCCACCTGGAGCACCACCCCCAGCACTGGCGACTCGCCGATGCCGACCAGGTCCAGCACACTGCGCATCGCGCCCCCGCTGCCGAGGGCGGAGAGCCCGATCGTCAACGCCAGGGCGACGAACGTCGACACCAAGGCCAGCAGGTCCGACAGCTTGGTCCGGACGAAGCCTTCGGGTTCGTCGCGGAACCGGCCCCACATCTGGCTCAGCGCCTCGCGCAGATTGGCCATCCAGCCGAGTCCGGCCCACGCCGCGGTGGCCAGTCCGATGACGCCGACGGTGGTGCGGGACTCGATCGCCGAATCCATCAGTTCGACGATCTGTTCACCCATGTCCCCGGAGATCGTCGACCGGATCCAGCCGGCAACTTCGGCCATCAGATCCGGCCGGCTGGCGAGGATGAACCCGCCGATGGCGAAGCCGACCATCAGCAGCGGGAACAGCGCAAAGATCGTGAAGTAGGTGATACCCGCGGCGTAGAAGTCGCCTTTGCTGTCGGTGTAGCGATCCTGGGCGCGCATCACATGGTCGAACCAGGCCCAGCGCGCCCGGTAGCGATCCAGAATGCCCGGTTTGTCGCCGTCCTCGTCGGCGGCCGTGCCGTCAACCTCAGCCGTGGCCGGACCCGTCACTGCCAGCCTCCCGAGCTATCACGGTTGTTGTCTGAGAAAACCTAGACGGTCATATACCCGCTGCACGGTGGATGCAGACACTTCCCGGGCGCGGGTTGCCCCGGCGGCCAGCACCGCCTCTAGTTCGGCCTGATCCGCCAGCAGTTCGTCGACCCGGGCCTTGATGGGTGTGACGAACTCGACAACAGCTTCGGCGGTGTCCTTCTTCAGATCGCCGTAACCACGACCGGCGTAGCCGGCGACGAGCGCCTCGATGTCGGCACCGGTGACAGCGGACTGGATGGTCAGCAGGTTCGACACCCCCGCCTTGGCGGCCCGGTCGAAACGGATCTCGCGCTCGGAGTCGGTGACCGCCGACCGAATCTTCTTGGCGGTCTTGGCCGGATCGTCGAGCAGACTGATCAGCCCGGCGTCACTGACGGCCGACTTGCTCATCTTGGCCGTCGGGTCCTGCAGGTCGTAGATCTTGGCGGTCGCCTTCGGGATCATCGCTTCGGGCACGACGAAGGTCTTGGGGAAGCGGGTGTTGAACCGCTGGGCCACGTCGCGGGCCAGTTCGAGGTGCTGACGCTGGTCCTCGCCCACCGGAACCAAGTTGGTGTCGTAGGCCAGGATGTCGGCGGCCATCAACACCGGATAGGTGAACAGTCCGACGGTGGTGGCGTCCGCACCCTCCTTCTGCGACTTGTCTTTGAACTGTGTCATTCGCGACGCCTGGCCGAACCCGGTGAAACAGCCCAGCGCCCAGGCCAATTCGGTGTGGGCCGGGACGTGACTCTGCACGAAGACGGTGGCCCGGTCCGGGTCGACGCCCAGCGCCAGATACTGCGCGGCTGTCACGAGAGTGCGTCGGCGCAGCACCTTCGGATCCTGCGCAACGGTGATGGCGTGCAGGTCGACGACGCAGAAGTAGGCGTCGTAATCGTCCTGCAGGCTCACCCACTGTTTGACCGCACCGAGGGCGTTGCCGAGATGGAGGGAGTCGGAAGTGGGTTGCGCGCCGGAGAAGACAACCTGGCGGGCCTGACTGCTGTCGCTCATGATGACAGCGATCATCTCACCGACGCGCACCGCTCACCGAACCCCATCCGAATCCGTCGGGGTCATGCGGCGCAGGGCGCGGAAGAACACGCGCCGTTCGTCGGCGCTCAACTCCCCCAGCCATCTCTCTTCACCGCGCTGGATCTCCGCCTGCGCCGCCTCCTTGACCGCCCGGCCGGCGTCGGTGATCGCGAGTAGCCGCACGCGGCGGTCGTCGGGGTCGGGGTAGCGCTCGATGTAGCCGTCGTTCTGCAGCGCGTCGAGGGTGCTGATGATGCGCGTCTTGTCGGCGTTGATGGCCTGGGCGAGCGCAGCCTGGGTCCGCATCGATCCGCGGTCCAGCGCTGTCAGCACGACGTAGCCCCACATCGTCAGACCGTGCGCGGCGAGGACCGGGCCCTCGGCGGCGACGAGTTCACGCATCAACGGGCCCAGCAGTTCGGCCAGGTCGGGGCGTCCGGGTGTCTGCCGACGATGTTCAGCCACCCGATGAGCGTAAGCGTTGCCAAACGATACGCAGCTGCTTATCGTAGGTGAATGACTACTTTCGAAGAGGCGCACCGCACTGCCATCCAGGCCTCGATCGACGTCGTGTCGTCGGTCCGGCCCGCCCAGCTCCACCTCCCGACACCGTGCGCCGGGTGGACCCTGGCCGACCTACTCACCCACATGACCGCCCAGCACCACGGCTTCGCCGCCGCCGCCCGCGGCCACGGCGCCGAGCCTGCCGCGTGGCACACCGCACCGCTGGCGTCGGCGATCACGGCCGACCCCGCGGGCACCTACGCCGCCGCTGCGCGCGACGTACTCCAGGCCTTCGCAGCCGAAGGTATCGGCGAAATCGCCTTTGCACTACCAGAATTCGGTGCCGACGTCGTTGTCCCCGGCAAGACGGCGATGGGCTTTCACTTCGTGGACTACGTGGTGCACGGCTGGGACGTCGCCGTCTCGCTCGGGGTGCCGTTCACGTTGCCGGCCGCGGTGATCGACGCCGTCCTGCCACTGGCGCTGGCGGTTCCTGACAACGAGTTCCGCGACGGCGCCGACTCGCCGTTCGCCCACGCAGTCGAACCCACCGCCTCCGAGACCGACTTCGCCCGCCTGCTGCGTCATCTCGGACGCAGGCCGGACTGGGCCCACGCCGCACCCACCGTCACAGGCGCCTGATTCGCCCAGCAACCGATACGATCACCGCAGCCAGCACGGTTTCGTGCATCCACTATCGGGGGTTGCATGCGTCGCGTCTTGGTCGGACTACTGGCAGCTGCGCTGACAGCCACAGTCGGTGGCGGCAGTGCCCAGGCGGCACCGCAACCCGCCGGGCACGCCGTGGTGATCGTCTCCGGCGGTGCGGCCACCAGCCCGTTCACCACCTCGGACCAGGCATGCGCGTCGGGTCTGGCGGCCGGCAACACCGACACCGCACTGCGCCAGGACCTGCTCGACCACGGCTACACCGTCTACACCTCCCCTGCTCTGGCCGGCCGCGGACCCGTCACCGACCAGGGCGGTTTCGGCCCGTTCGGCGACTGCCCGATCACACTTCCCGACATCATGACCGTCGACTCCACCGGCAGCATCGACACCGCCGGCGAACATCTGGCGAGGTTCCTGACCTACCTGCACGACACCCGCGGCGTCACCACGATCGACATCGTGGGGCACTCCATGGGTGGGCTCTACTCACGGGCGGCACTGCGAGTACTGCAGCGCACGGGTGCACCGCCGGCGATCCGATCGCTGACGACACTCGGCACACCGTGGCAGGGCTCGTATCTGACCGACTACGCCAACAACATCACGCCGCTGTCGGACTGCCTGGGCGACCAGTTCTGCGAGACGGGGATGGGCGGCCTCAAAGATGAAGTGCAGCGGCTGATTTCGGGGTCCGGCCGGGAAGTCAATCAGGCCTATCTGATGGGACCCGGCGGCTGGAACGAGTTCCAGGCCGGAGTGCTGGATCAGATTCCGGTGGTGCTCATCGGCGGCAATCGTTTCCCTGCGCCGCGGGTTCCCGCCAATCCGACGGTGTGGCCCAACGACGGCATCGTGGCGTCGTGGAGCTCGCTGGCCACCGACATCAGCGATTCCGTGCTGCCCCACCGCAAGTGCGTCACCGTCGACGACACCCACAGCATCTTCGTCTCCAACCTGGCGGGTCTGCCGTGGGAAACCGGCTTGACCTGGGATCCGCGAGTCTTCGATGCCGTGCACGCTGCGCTCGACGGCGCCGACGGTGCCCTGCAGACACCGAATCGTCAGGGCTGCCCCGCCCCGACCAGCTAGGCGTACTCCACGGTCACCGGCGCGTGATCGGACCAGCGCAACGCGTAGGCCTCGGCGCGCTCCACCCGCGCGGCTGCCGCGCGCGCACCCAGGCGCCGATTGGCCAGCTGATAGTCGATGCGCCACCCGGCGTCGTTGTCGAACGCTTTACCTCGCCACGACCACCAGCTGTAGGGACCGGCCATCTCCGGATGCAGGTGTCGGACGACGTCGACCCAGCCGGCATCGAGCAGCTCGCTGACCCATTGCCGCTCACTGGGCAGGAAGCCGGATTTCTTGACGTTGGCTTTCCAGGCCTTGATGTCATTTTCGGTGTGCGCGACGTTCCAGTCGCCGCAGACCACCGCGTCGCGTTCCTGCCTGCTGAGGTCGCTCATGCGTTGGGCCAGCGCGACCATGAACCGTTCCTTCTCCAGCTGGCGCGGCGTCTCGGCCTCGCCGGTCTGGACGTAGACGCTGGCGACGGTCAGCCCACCGGCTGCGGTGGCGATATCGACTTCCAGGTACCGGCCGTGCAGCGCGAACTCGTCGACGCCGAGTCCGAGACGCACCGCCTCGAACGGGTGCCGGCTCAGCACGGCCACCCCGTTGCGGCCCTTGAGGTGCGGCTCGGCAGACGCCAGATGCCAGCAGTCGTCGAGCGCCGGCGCCAGTGCGGCGGCCAGTTGCTCGTCGTCGGCGCGGGTCTCCTGCAGACAGACCACATCAGCCGCGGTCTGCGCCAGCCAGGGTAGAAGCCCGAGATTGTCGGCCGAGCGGTGCTTGACGGCGGCGCGGATGCCGTTGACGTTGATGGTGCTGACGATCACGGACCCAGACCCTAGCCGAGCTTTTTGCCGATGTGCGCATCGCCACTATTGCGGTACCGGCGGTATCACCTTAGTGTCGGTCGACATGAATTCCCCCGCCTTCACCCGCCCTCCGATCCATCTGGGCACCGGCGAACCGATTCTGCTGCTGCACCCTTTCCTGTGCTCCCAGAACGTCTGGCGCACCGTGGCAGACCAGCTCGCCGAGACCGAGCGCTTCGAAGTCTTCGCCCCCACGATGGCCGGCCACCACGGCGGACCGGCCGTCGGATCGTGGTTCATGGAGACCTCCCTGCTGGTCGACCATGTGGAACGCCAACTCGACGAACTCGGCTGGGACACTGCACATATCGTCGGCAATTCACTGGGCGGCTGGGTGGCCTTCGAGCTCGAGCGACGCGGCCGCGCCCGCACCCTCACCGCGATCGCCCCGGCCGGCGGCTGGACCCGATACTCCCCCACCAAATTCGAGACCATCGCCAAGTTCATCGGCGGTGGTCCGGCGCTGATTGCCGCCCGTCTGCTGGGCCCCCGGATCCTGAGCCTGCCCTTCGCCCGCAGAATCGCGACGCTGCCGGTCAGCGGTCCCGCCGACGGCCCCAGTGAGCCGGACCTGTTGGCGCTCATCGACGACGCCACCCACTGCCACGCCTATGTCGCGCTGCTGCTCAAGACCTTGTTGGCGCCGGGTCTGGCGGAACTGACCGAGGTCCGTACACCCGTGCATCTGGTGCTGTGCGAAAACGACCGGGTGTTTCCCACCCCGCGCGGCAACCGGCACTTCACCGAGAACCTGCCCGAGGGGTCGACGATCACGCACCTCGCCGGACTCGGCCACATCCCGATGCTGGAAGCCCCCGGCCGGATCACCGAGCTGATCGCCGACTTCGTCGACGCCGATGTCCTGCCGCACCGGGCGGCGCCACCCGCCGGCTGACGGTTGGCGGTTGGCGGGGCTTTCTCGTCGACGCGTGTGCACTCCACTACCCCCACCCGGCGAGTCACGTCGCAAACCGCACACCCGTCAAAGCCGGCAGCCGGCCCGCGTCGACGCGTGTGCGTTGCACTACCCCCACCCCGGCGAGTCCAGTGGTAAACCGCACACCCGTGGAGCCGGGCGCCCGTCAATAACCCGCTGGCACCAGGTCACCGGCTTGCGATACGCTGCAAGCGGTCATGAGCGCCAGCGATAAGCCCCGGCTTGCTGGCCGGCAACCCTCCAACCGCGGTGGGGTGCCCCGGGAGACGACCAGGTTGAGTAGTCGACTGTATTTCGACAGCAGTCGGCTTCACGGCAAGCGCGGGTCCGGCATGGACGGGCCCCAACCTGATGGAGGCCCGTCATTTGTCAATATGTCTATGACTGTCTATCCGTCGCTGACTTGATGACCCCCGACTAACCCGATACCTCGCCCATGCCGGGCACCCGTAGGAGAGCACGATGAGCACCCCAGCTGACGATCCCACTGCCAACTGGTCGTTCGAGACCAAACAGGTTCATGCAGGCCAGACCCCCGATGCGGCGACCAACGCGCGTGCGTTGCCGATCTACCAGACCACCTCGTACACCTTCAAGAACACCGATCACGCCGCCGCACTGTTCGGACTGGCCGAGCCGGGCAACATCTACACCCGGATCATGAACCCCACCACCGACGTCGTCGAGCAGCGCATCGCCGCCCTCGAAGGTGGTGTGGCAGCGCTGTTCCTGGCGTCCGGCCAAGCCGCTGAGACCTTTGCGATCCTGAACCTGGCCGCAGCCGGCGATCACATCGTGTCGAGCCCGCGGCTCTACGGCGGCACCTACAACCTGTTCCACTACACGTTGCCCAAACTCGGTATCGACGTCAGCTTCGTCGACGATCCCGATGATCTGGACTCCTGGCGCGCCGCCGTGCGGCCCAACACCAAGGCGTTTTTTGCCGAGACCATCTCCAACCCGCAGATCGACATCCTCGACACTCCGGGAGTCTCGGCGGTCGCGCACGAGAACGGCGTCCCGCTGATCGTCGACAACACCATCGCGACCCCCTATCTCATCCAGCCGATCAGCCAGGGCGCCGACATCGTGGTGCACTCGGCCACCAAGTACCTCGGCGGTCACGGCTCGGCCATCGCCGGGGTGATCGTCGACAGCGGCAACTTCGACTGGGCGGCCAGCGGCCGGTTCCCCGGGTTCACCGAGCCCGACCCCAGCTATCACGGCGTGGTGTTCGCCGAGCTCGGCCCGCCGGCGTTCGCCCTCAAGGCTCGTGTGCAACTGCTGCGTGACCTCGGGTCGGCGGCCTCGCCGTTCAATGCGTTCCTGGTGGCCCAGGGTCTGGAGACACTCAGCCTGCGGATCGAGCGTCACGTGTCCAATGCCCAGCAGGTCGCCGAGTTCCTCGAAGCCCGCGACGACGTGCTCAGCGTCAACTACGCCGGCCTGCCGTCGTCGCCCTGGCATGACCGGGCAAAGACGTTGGCGCCCAAGGGGACCGGTGCGGTACTGGCGTTCGAGGTAGCCGGTGGAGTGGCCGCGGGTAAAGCATTCGTCGATGCGTTGACGCTGCACAGCCACGTCGCCAACATCGGCGACGTGCGGTCGCTGGTGATCCATCCGGCCTCGACCACGCACGCCCAGCTGAGCCCGGCGGAGCAACTGACCACCGGTGTCACCCCCGGATTGGTGCGCCTGGCCGTGGGTATCGAAGGCATCGCCGACATCCTGACCGACCTCGAGCAGGGCTTCGCGGCCGCCGCTGCGGTGGCCGGCCCCATCAGCACGGGAGCCACGGACCCTCAGGCCGTGGCGGCCTTTTGAGCGAGGAGCGCCCCGTGACGATCTCCCCCGAGTTGACGGCCCTACTGCCCGCCGAAGGTGACATGGGCGTCATCGACATCGGTTCGGTGACGCTGGAAAGCGGCGAGGTCATCGACGACGTCAGCATCGCGATCCAGAGGTGGGGCGAGCTCTCGCCTGCCCGCGACAACGTGGTCATGGTGTTGCACGCGCTCACCGGCGACTCCCACATCACCGGCCCCGACGGCCCTGGGCATCCGACCCCGGGTTGGTGGGACGGCGTCGCCGGCCCCGGCGCCCCCATCGACACCGATCGATGGTGTGCCATCTCGACGAACGTCCTGGGCGGCTGCCGAGGCTCGACGGGTCCCAGCTCGTTGGCCCGCGACGGCCGACCGTGGGGTGCACGCTTCCCGGTGATCTCCATCCGCGACCAGGTGACCGCCGATGTGGCGGCCCTGGCCGCGCTCGGCATCTCTGAAGTCGCCGCCGTGATCGGTGGATCCATGGGCGGCGCTCGCGCACTGGAATGGGTTGTCGGACATCCTGATTCGGTTCGCTCCGCGTTGATCTTGGCTGTCGGTGCACGCGCCACCGCCGACCAGATCGGCACTCAGTGCACCCAGGTGGCCGCCATCAAGGCCGACCCCGATTGGCAGGGCGGCGATTACCACGGCACAGGCCGCGTACCGGAGGCCGGCCTGCAGATCGCCCGCCGCTTCGCGCACCTGACCTACCGCGGCGAGGTCGAGCTCGACACCCGCTTCGCCAACGATGTCCAGGGCACCGAGGATCCCCTGACCGGCGGCCGCTACGCCGTGCAGAGTTATCTGGAGCATCAGGGCGGGAAGCTTTTGGCGCGATTCGATGCTGGAAGCTACGTGGCACTCTCCGATGCGCTTTCCAACCATGACGTGGGCCGCGGCCGTGGCGGGGTGACGGCTGCGCTGCAGTCCTGCCCGGTGCCGGCGGTGGTCGGCGGTATCACCTCTGACCGGCTCTACCCGTTGCGGCTGCAACAGGAGCTGGCAGACCTACTGCCCGGGTGTGACGGCCTCGAGGTGGTCGACTCCATCTACGGCCACGACGGATTCCTCGTCGAGACCGAAGCGGTGGGACAACTGGTTCGACGGACGCTGGAGCTGGCCGCCCGGTGAGCGCGTCGAACAGGTCCACCAGCCGGAGCTGGCAGGAGCTGGCGGTCTCGTTCGGCTCCGCGGCCGCCGCCTATGAACGCGGCCGGCCGTCGTATCCGCCGGAGGCGATCGACTGGTTGCTGCCGCCGGGTGCCCAGACGGTGCTCGACCTCGGCGCCGGCACCGGCAAGCTCACCACCCGGCTGGTCCAGCGCGGCCTCGACGTCATCGCCGTCGACCCGCTCGCGGAGATGCTCGAAGTGCTCAGCACGTCGCTGCCCGATACCCCGGCACTGCTCGGGACCGCTGAAGAGATCCCGTTGGCCGACAACAGCGTCGACGCCGTGCTGGTGGCGCAGGCCTGGCACTGGGTGGACCCGGAGCGCGCGATTCCCGAGGTGGCCCGGGTACTTCGTCCCGGCGGTCGCCTGGGCCTGGTGTGGAACACCCGCGACGAACGCTCCGGCTGGGTCAAGGATCTGGGCCGCATCATCGGACATGAGCGCGACCCGTTCAACCACGAGGTGAGCCTGCCCGCGCCGTTCGCCGACGTCGAACGTCATCAGGTGGAGTGGACCAATTACCTGACGCCGCAGGCGTTGATCGACTTGGTGGCCTCGCGCAGCTACTGCATCACCTCCCCGGAGAAGGTGCGTGATCGCACTCTCGATCAGGTCCGCGAGTTGCTCGCCACCCATCCGGCGCTGGCCAGTTCCACCGGGTTGGCGTTGCCCTATGTGACCGTGGGGATTCGCGCCACGCTCACCGACTAGCGCCGCTCAGCTGGTGCCCAGCGGGTCGATGGTCCAGGCGATGTAGATGACTACTCCGCTGACGGCGGCGGTGGTGAGGAAGTCGATTCCCTTGCTGCGCACCGCGAGTAGCCCCGCACGATCGTCGGCCAGCGCCAGTCGCAGCGCCGCGGCAACGCCGACCGCGATACCCAGCAGCAGCGCACCGCGGCGCCAGAAGCCGGCGGCCACCAGACCGAATGCGGCGAGGAAGATCAGTCCGACCACCAGGATCGGCCACTGCGCACGCAGCGCAGTCCGCAGGGTCACCGCCCCAGCGTTTTCTCGGCTCGTTCCACCACATTCGTCAGCAGGAACGCACGCGTAAGAGGGCCCACCCCACCGGGATTCGGGGAAACGTGGCCGGCGACATCCCACACGCCGGGGTGGACGTCACCGGTGAGTTTGCCGTCCACCCGGCTGACGCCGACGTCGACCACGGCGGCTCCG
Source organism: Mycobacterium sp. (assembly GCA_040512325.1). GTDB lineage: Bacteria > Actinomycetota > Actinomycetes > Mycobacteriales > Mycobacteriaceae > Mycobacterium. The sequence goes on from JBEVFK010000097.1 coordinate 60,727, forward strand.
GGCTTGACCATCTCCGGGATCACCATGTGCGGCACGCCGACTGCGGCGATGATGATGTCGGCCTCGCGTGCCAATTCCGGCAGATGCCGAGTTGCGGTGTGGCACAACGTCACTGTCGCATTCTCAGAGCGACGGGTCAGCAGCAGGCCCAGCGGCCGACCGACTGTCACCCCTCGCCCGATGACCACCACGTGGGCCCCGGCGATCTCCACCTCGAACCGCCGCAGCAGATGAACGATCCCTCGCGGCGTGCACGGCAGCGGCGCAGGCTCGTTGAGCACCAGCCGGCCGAGATTGGTGGGGTGCAGACCGTCGGCATCCTTGTCCGGGTCGACGCGCTCGAGGGCGGCGTTCTCGTCCAGGTGCTTGGGCAACGGGAGTTGCACGATGTAGCCGGTGCACTCCGGATTGGCGTTGAGCTCGTCGATGGTCTCGTCGAGGGTGGCCTGGCTGATATCGGCGGGCAGATCACGCCGGATGGAGTTGATACCCACCTTGGCACAGTCGGCGTGCTTGCCACGAACGTAGGCCTGCGAGCCCGGGTCGTCGCCGATGAGAATGGTGCCCAGCCCGGGCGTCACCCCCTTGGCGGTCAGTGCCGCCACCCGTTCTTTGAGGTCGACGAAGATCTCGTCGCGCGTGGTCTTGCCGTCCAGAACTGTCGCACCCACGCTGCCATTGTGGCATCGGACCAAGTCGCGCGTTTCGTTGACACCGTCGTCGGCGGCGTGTTGAGGTTCGAAGATGAACACCAGCCCAGATGTGTTCAGTCCCGCAAAGCTCGGCCCGTTGACGTTGCGCAATCGCATCATCAAAGCCGCGACCTTCGAGGCTGCGACGCCGCACGCCGTGGTGACTGACGACTTGATCAACTATCACCGCAGGCCCGCGGCCGGCGGGATCGGTATGACCACCGTCGCCTACTGCGCGGTGTCCCCCGGTGGCCGCACCGACGGCTGGCAGATCTGGATGCGTCCCGAAGCGGTGCCCGGTCTGCGCCGGCTCACCGATGCGATCCATGCCGAAGGTTCGGCGATCAGCGCTCAGATCGGTCACGCGGGTCCCGTCGCCAACGCCAAGACCAACAGGGCCAAGGCACTGGCGCCGGTCCGATTCTTCAATCCGATGTCGATGCGGTTCGCGAAGAAAGCCACCAAGGACGACATCGACGACGTGATGGCCGCACACGCCAATGCCGCGCGGCTGGCCATCGAATCGGGTTTCGACGCCGTCGAGATCCACCTGGGCCACAACTACCTGGCCAGCTCGTTCCTGTCGCCGCTGATCAACCGTCGTGACGACGAGTTCGGTGGGTCGCTGGAGAACCGGGCCAAGGTGGCGCGCGGCACGGTCCTCGCAGTGCGCAAAGCAGTGGGTGACCGGATCGCGGTGACGGCCAAACTCAACATGGCCGACGGGGTACGCGGCGGGATCTCCACCGAGGAATCGCTGCAGACGGCGGTGTGGCTGCAGGAGGACGGCGGGCTCGACGCGCTCGAGCTGACCGCGGGCAGTTCGCTGGTGAACCCGATGTATCTGTTCCGCGGCGATGCGCCGGTCAAGGAGTTCTCCCGGGCCTTCAAGCCGCCGATGCGGTGGGGCGTGCGGATGATGGGCAAGAACTTCCTGCGCGAGTATCCCTATCGCGAGGCATATCTACTGAAGGAAGCCAAACTGTTCCGGGCCGAGCTGACCATGCCGCTGATCCTGCTCGGCGGGATCACCAACCGCGAGACCATGGATCTGGCGATGGCCGAAGGGTTCGATTTCGTGGCGATGGGACGGGCGCTGCTCGCCGAGCCCGATCTGATCAACCGCATCCGCGACGACGGTGACGCCCATTCCGTCAAGGCCCTCTGCACCCACTGCAACAAGTGCATGCCGACGATCTACAGCCATACCCACTGTGTGCTGACCGGGGCGCCGGACCGCTGAACCGGCGCGCGCCGCGCGCGGCCACCCGCATTCGATGAATCAATACCGTTAGAGTTGACGCGATGTCTCGACCAGTCGCTCCCTCACTGACAGTTCGGCATGACGGGTCTTCTCGCACTTTCGCCGCGGGCAATGATGTTGTTGTCGGCCGTGATCTACGCGCGGACGTCCGCGTTGCCCATCCGCTGATCTCGCGCGCCCACGTCGTCCTGCGCTTCGATACCGGCCGTTGGCTGGCCATCGACAACGGCTCCCTCAACGGCATGTTCGTCAACGGCCGCCGCGTGGGCAACGCCGAGATCCGCGACGGGCTGGCGCTGAACATCGGCAACCCGGACGGTCCCCGGCTGGAGTTCGAGGTGGGCCGCCACACCGGCGCTGTCGGCATGCCGCCCCAGACCGCCGCGGTACCGGTCGCGTCCCGCACAGGTACGGCTCCGTCCCAGTACGGCGCGCCGCAGTACCCCACCGGCGGCAGCTGGCCGGGAACCGCAGGTGCCCCGGCACCGCCGTTGCGGCCACCGACCGGTCCGCCGCCCTACCCGAGCGGGCCACGGCCCCAGTCATACCCGCCGAGCCAGGCCCAACCGGCCTCGCGTCCCCCCGCCTCGGGCGCCATGCCCACCCAGATGGGCCCGACGGCAATCCCGCCGCGGCCGCCCAGCGGCGGTGGCGGCGAGTCCAACCTGGCGACCAGCATGCTCAAGATCCTGCGGCCCGGCCGGGCTGTGGAGACGCCGGCCGGCGGCATCAAGATCGGTCGGGCCACCGACAACGAGATCGTCATTCCCGATGTGCTGGCCTCACGTCATCACGCGACCCTGGTCCCGGCAGCCGGCGGCGGCACCGAGATCATCGACAACCGCAGCATCAACGGCACCTTCGTCAACGGCACCCGCGTCGAACAGGCGATGCTGCGCGAGGGCGATGTCGTCACCATCGGCAACATCGACCTGGTCTTCACCGGCGGCACGCTGGCCCGGCGCAACGAAACGCAGGCCGCCACCCGCACCGGTGGCCTGGAAGTGCGTGGTCTGACCTGGACCATCGAGGGCACCAAGACCCTGCTCGACAACATTTCCATCGATGCGCGTCCCGGCACGCTGACCGCGGTGATCGGCCCGTCCGGTGCCGGCAAGTCCACCTTCGCCCGCCAGGTCGCCGGCTACACCCACCCGACCAGTGGCCGGATCACCTTCGAAGGCCACGACATCCACGCCGAGTACGCCTCGCTGCGCTCCCGGATCGGAATGGTCCCCCAAGACGACGTGGTGCACGGCCAGCTGACGGTCCGGCAGGCGTTGATGTACGCCGCCGAACTGCGTCTGCCGCCGGACACCAACAAGGAAGACCGCGAACGCGTCGTCATGCAGGTGCTCGAAGAACTCGAGATGACCAAACATCTCGACACCCGCGTCAGCAAGCTCTCCGGCGGTCAGCGCAAACGTGCCTCGGTGGCCCTCGAGCTGCTGACCGGGCCGTCGCTGCTGATCCTCGATGAGCCCACCTCCGGCCTGGACCCGGCACTGGACCGCCAGGTCATGACCATGCTGCGCCAGCTCGCCGACGCCGGTCGCGTGGTCCTGGTGGTCACCCACTCGCTGACCTATCTCGATGTCTGCGATCAGGTACTGCTGCTGGCTCCGGGCGGCAAGACCGCCTTCTACGGCCCGCCCAGCCAGATCGGGCCCGAATTGGGCACCACCAACTGGGCCGACATCTTCTCCACCGTCGCCGCCGACCCCGACGAGGCCGGCCAACGGTTCCTCGCCCGCAGCGGACCGCCGCCGGAGGCGGAAGCCTCGTCGGCCCCTGCCGACATGGGCGAACCGACGTCTACCAGCATCCGTCGGCAGTTCTCGACGATCGCGCGACGGCAGATGCGGCTGATCGTCTCCGACCGCGGCTACTTCATCTTCCTGGCGATCCTGCCGTTCATCATGGGTGTGTTGTCGCTGTCGGTGCCCGGCACCATGGGCTTCGGGGTGCCCGATCCGATGGGCAACGCGCCCAATGAGCCCGGTCAGATGCTGGTGCTGCTCAACGTCGGTGCGATCTTCATGGGCACCGCGCTGACGGTCCGCGATCTGATCGGCGAACGTGCGATCTTCCGTCGCGAGCAAGCCGTCGGGCTGTCGACCACGGCCTACCTGCTGGCCAAGGTCTGCATCTATGCGGTGTTCGCGATCCTGCAGTCCTCGATCGTCACGGCGATCACGGTGCTCGGCAAGGGCGGGCCCACCCAGGGGTCGGTGTCGTTCCTGCCGCCGACGGCGGAGTTGTTCGTGGTGATGGCCGCGACCACCGTCACCGCCGCGATGGTCGGGCTGGCGCTGTCCGCCCTGGCCAAGTCCAACGAGCAGATCATGCCGCTGCTGGTGGTGGCCGTCATGAGTCAGCTGGTGTTCTCCGGCGGCATGATCCCGGTGACCGACCGTCTGGTACTCGATCAGCTGTCCTGGCTCACCCCGGCCCGCTGGGGTTTCGCCGCGTCGGCCTCGACCGTCGATCTGATCCATCTGGTGCCCGGGCCGCTGACGCCCAAGGATTCGCATTGGGAGCACACCTCTTCGGCGTGGTGGTTCGACATGGGAATGCTGGCGGCGCTGAGCCTCGGTTACCTGACGTTCGTGCGGTTCAAGATCCGGCTGTCGGCCGCTTAGGTCTGTCGAGTTCGACGGGTGTGCGTCCCACGACGTCCACATCGGCGAGTCGCGTCGTAAACCGCACAACCGTCGAAGGCCGCCGCCCCACCAACGGCGCCAGGTTCGACGGGTGTGCGTCCCGCGACGTCCGCATCGGCGAGTCGCCTCGTAAACCGCACAACCGTCAACGCCGCCGCCCCACCAACGGCGCCAGGTTCGACGGGTGCGTCCCGCGACGTCCACATCGGCAAGTCGCGTCGTAAACCGCACAACCGTCAACGGCCGCGAACGAACGTCCGCCGCGGCTCTAGTCCCCGTGCACGTCGAGGCCGTGCGCTGCGGCAAAAGCCAGTGCCTGCGGCAGGTCGATCCGCACACCGCGCAGTGACGCCGTGATGGTCCAGAAGTCGGGGTCCACTCGCGCGCCGCGCAGATCCGCGGAGTCCAGTTTCGCTCCCCGGACCCGCGCGCCGCTCAGGTCCGCACCGCGCAGCACCGCCTTGCGCAGATCGGTTTCCACCAGCCCGGCTTCGCGCAGCCGGCACCCGGACAGATCCACGCCCCGCAGATCGGTCCCCGCCAGCACCGCGAGGGTGAAGTCCACCTCGTCGAACACCACGGGCCGCAGCCGGCATTCGGTGAACACCGAGCCCATCATGCTGCAGTTGCGGAACGTGCTGTGCCACAGCGAGGCACGGTTGAATCGGCAGTTGCGGAACGCGGAACCCAAGTGCTCGGATTCGGCGAGGTTGACGCCGCTGAAATCACAGCCGTCGAACACTGCGCGTTCGGTCCGCAACCCGACAAGGTCGTCCCCGTCGCGGAAATCGTGAGCGATGAACTCACGCTCGATCCAGGCTTCCGTCACGCCGACAGCGACTCCAACGCGTATTCACTCACCGCGATCAGGGCGTGCTTGGCCGAGTCGCGATCGCGGGCGTCCACGCCGATGACGGGGATGCGCTCGGCCAGCGCCAGCGCCGCCCGCACTTCGTCGGCCGCGAAGCGCTGCGCGCCGTCGAACTCGTTGACCGCGACGATGAACGGGATCTTGCGGTCTTCGAAGAAATCGACCGCGGCGAAGCTGTCTTCGAGCCTGCGGGTGTCCACCAGCACGATCGCACCGATCGCGCCGTGCACCAGGTCGTCCCACATGAACCAGAACCGGCGCTGACCCGGGGTTCCGAACAGGTACAACACCAGGTCCTCGTCGAGGGTGATGCGGCCGAAGTCCATGGCGACCGTGGTGGTGGATTTCGCCGGGGTGGCCGACAGCTCGTCGACGCCGGCGGAGACATTGGTGACCATGGCCTCGGTGCGCAGCGGCATGATCTCCGAGACCGTCCCGACGAACGTGGTCTTGCCGACTCCGAATCCGCCCGCGATGACGATTTTCGTCGATGCGGCATTGCGTTTCTGGGTGCGACCCCCCTCAAAGCGCTCGAAGCCCACGGAGGGTCCTTCCTATGAGTTCGCGTCGTTCATCTCGGGTCGAGTCGTCGGTCAAACTGGTCTGCACTTGAAGGTATCCCGAGGTGACCAGATCGCCGACGAGGACACGGGCCACACCGAGAGGAACGTTGAGCCGGGCCGAGATCTCGGCCACAGAGGGACTCTTGATGCAGAGCTGGATGATCCGGCCGCGGAGGTCGTTGGGTGGCCACCGGTGGAACAACCCTGATTGCAAGGTCTGAATGGGCGCCTCGTACGGCAGATCAACGGAGGTGTCGGTCCGCCCCGCCGTCAAGGTGTACGGCCGGACGAGATTTGCTTCACGTATCGGATCGACTGGTTCCATCGCCGCTCACGAGGTCTGGGTGGTCCGGCGGCGCGAGGCGGACACCACGCCGCCGACCCGCTCGGCCAATAGCGCCATTTCGTAGCCGACCTGCCCGATATCGCAGGACTTGGAAGCCAGAGTGGCCAGTTGACTTCCGTCTCCGACCTGCATGATCAGCACGTAACCGTGGTCCATCTCCACCACCGACTGCAAGACCCGGCCGCCGTCGAAGAGTTGAGCCGCTCCGGCAGCCAGGCTGGCCAGCCCGGAGGTGACGGCCGCGAGTTGGTCGGCGCGTTCGGGCGGCAGGTGGTCACTGGCCGCGATCAGGAGACCGTCGACGGAGACCAGGACGGCGTGCGCGACGCCGGGGATGTCCCTGGCGAACTTGGACACCAACCAGTCCAGCGGGTTCTCCTGCGAAGATCGCTGTTGTGAGCCCGAAGCTGCGCTCATTCGTGATCGTGTCCTTCAGTAGTGTCGTGGCCGTGGGAGCGCGCCGCCCGCACTCCCCCGAAGTGATTGCTGATCGAGGTCCGGATCGCATCGGGATCACGGACCTCTGACTGCCCGTCGGCATCGCGCGGTCCAGTCCCGTTGGTGGACAACACATTCTGCTGTGCAGCGGAGCCCGTGCCGCCGGGCACCAGTCGGGCACCCGGCTGCCGCACCGGCAGCCCGTGGTCGGTGCGCGACTCCACCGGGACGTTCTCGGCCTCTTCCGCCGCCGCCCAACCGTTATCCCACACCGATTTCCAGTCCTGCGGTGTGGCGAGCTGCTGGAGGTCCTTGGGATCGACCAGCCACTCGTTCATCATGTTCTGGTAGATCACGTCGTCGGCGTCGGGTTCGGGTTCGACGGGATCGGGGCCCGGGGTCGGTTCCTGCTCGAGGCCCGCGTGTTGAAGGCGCTGACGTGACGAGAAGAATCCGGACGTATCCGTGCGCGCGTTCACCGGCTCCGCATCCACCGCCGCCGTGGAGTCTTGCGGCCACCACGTCTGGCCCTTCTCGTCTGCGGGGGCTCCGGTGATGCCGCTGGAACCCGGGGTGCGGCGCGGCAGCAACGGCGTCACCGAGGCTGCCTGCAGGTCTGCCTCGTCGACGGTCGGGGCGGGTTCGTCGAACAACGAGACGCCGACCACCGCCTCACCGTAGGCGGAGTTTTCGGCGGGCTCGCGGTCCGGTTCGACCGCCGGCGCGGACGCTGCAGCCTCGTCGAGCAGCTCGGGTGGCAGGTAGAGCTGGGCGGTGGTGCCGACGTCGGTGCCGTTACCGCCTACCAGCAGCCGCACCGTCATCCCGTGCTGGCGGGCGAGCCGACCGACCACGAACAACCCCATGTGCCGGGTGCTGTCGGGGCCGACCTCGCCGCCGGCGTTGAGCCGCATGTTCGCGATGCGCAGATCGCCCTCGGTCATCCCGAGTCCGGCGTCGTCGACGTCGATCAAAATGCCGCCATTGCTGGTGTGCACGGCAGTGACCCGCACCTGTTCGGTGGGAGGCGAATACCGCAGCGCATTGTCGATGAGTTCGGCCAGCAGATGCACCGCATCACCGGCCACCGAGCCGATGGCCGAACAGTCCGGCACCATGCCGGTGTCCACCCGCTGGTACTCCTCGACTTCGGACGCCGCCGCGTTGATCAGCGACACCAGCGGCACCGCATCGCTGTGTTCGCGCGTCACCTGGGCGCCGGCCAGCACCAACAGGTTGGCGCCGTTGCGGCGCATGCGAGTGGCGAGGTGGTCGAGGCGGAACAGGTGCGCGAGCCTCTCGGGGTTCGCTTCATTGCGTTCCAGCTGGTCGATGAGTGACAGCTGTTGGTCGACAAGCGATTTGTTGCGCCGGGACATGGTCTCGAACATGTCGTTGACGGTCACCCGCAGGCGGGCCTCGTCGCCGGCCAGCAGCAGCGCCTGCGCATGCAGCTCGTCGACGGCGTGCGCCACCTGACCGATCTCTTCGGAGGTGTGGATGGGCAGCGGGTCCGGTTCACGTTCATCGCCGGCTTTGACCCGATCGATTTCGCGGACCAGATCTTCGTGCGCGATCTTCAGCGCCCCGTCGCGGAGGCGGCGCAGCGGACGGGTCAACGACCGCGCGACGAGCACCACGATCACCAGGACGATCAGGAAGGCGGCCAGCACCACGGCGGCGTCGCGGATGGCGTCGTTGCGCGCGTCGGTTGCTTCGTCACCGACCGTGGCCAGGACACTGCCGGTGGCGTCAGCGACGAGCTGTTCGGCGATGTCGTCGGTGGTCTGGATCGACTGCAGCAGTTCGGGGTTGTCGACCAGGACCGCTGCCGGATCGGACAGCACCGCCAAGCGCTGCACCATCTGCGACCGCAGAGCCGACGCCTGATCCGAGGCGCCACCGAGCAGTTCGGCCATCCCGCGGACCGTCGAGGGCTCGGTACCGGCGAGCGCGATCATCGACGAGCGCAGTTCCGGTTCCGGCAGCGCACCCCCGGCTTCGACGAGCATCCGCTGCATCGCCATCTGCCCGCGGGCGCCCACGGCCCGGGCCAGCCCCTCGGCTTGCATCCGCAGGTTCTCGTCGTCACCGCGCACGGAGCCGGTGATGGCGGTCTCGGCGGTCAGCAGCAGCGGGGAAAACGAGGACACCTGCTCGGGCAGGGTCGCCGAACCGTCGTCGACCGCGCCAATCAGGTTCTGGCCCAGCGTGATCAGATTCGTCCCGGCCAGCCGGACATCGGAGACGGGCTCGGTGGTGTCCAACCGCTCCTGCAACTCGCCACTGCGGGTGTCGTAATCGGACTTGGCCTGGGCCCGGTCGCCTTCGGCGGCGTCGACCACCAATACGTTCTGTAGCGCCGCCATGTACTCGTTGATCGCCGGTACCAGCTCGGCACGGTCGGCGGCCACACTGAGCTCGCGGACTTCGGCGATGCTGCTGTAGATGCGGACACCGCCGAACACCGCCGCCAGCAGCAGCGGAACCACCGCGATCGCAACGACCTTCCAGCGCACCGGCCAGTTGCTCAACGACCAGCGCGACGGGCGCTTGGTGGTCGACGCCCGCGGAGGAGTGACCTCCGCCCGCGACGAATCCCCGGAGTAGGGCGAGGTGAGGGGCTGGCCGGCGGCGGGCCGGTCGAACATGGTGGTACGCGGCGAATCCGCGCTCACCGCGACGTGTCCGTATCCCGGGCCGCGTGACTACTTGCGCCGCTGCCTGTTGTTGCTCGAGCCTCGTTCATAAGACTTCCTGCTATTCAGCCCGCCGATGAGCTCGAGGCAGGCGCAATTCGCGTGGCAATTGGAGAAGTATGACAGCACCCGGAGAGCAGCTCCACAGTTCTCCTGAACAGGCAGAGTGCTTAGCTGCACTGATGTCCTCGAAAGGCGATTTGGAGCAAAGTATTCGTAATCGAACTGACATCATCGAGTGATGTTTCGATTGCTGTTCTTCTCGCCCCGCATCGCGCCGAACACCGGCAATGCCATTCGGATGGTCGCCGCGACGGGTGCCGAGCTGCATCTGGTCGAACCGCTGGGATTTGATCTGTCCGAACCCAAATTGAGACGTGCCGGCCTCGATTACCACGACCTGGCGTCGGTGACGGTCCATCCCTCGCTGCCGGCGGCCTGGGCTGCGATTCGGCCCGACCGCGTCTACGCCTACACCGCCCATGCCACCACGTCGTTCTCCGCTGTCGCCTACCAACCTGGCGACGTGCTGATGTTCGGTCCGGAGCCGACCGGGCTGGATGCCGAGACGCTGGCCGACCCGCACATCACCGCCCAGCTCCGGATCCCCATGCTGTCCGGCAGGCGCTCGCTGAACTTGTCCAACGCGGCCGCGGTAGCGGTGTACGAGGCATGGCGCCAGCACGACTTCGCCGGCTCCGTCTAGCACCCGGCCAGAAAAGACTGACCTACCAGGTGTCCCAGTGGGCGAGCTGTTCGGCGGGCAGTCGCTTGGCCTTCTTGAAGTCGGTGCCCTTGGTGTAGGCGATGGGGAACAGCCCGCCCTGGGCGTACTTGTCGAACGGAATGCCCAGAATGTCGGCCACCTGCTTTTCGCCATCACCCACCAGGTGCAGCGATGTCCACGCCGAACCGAGTCCACGTGAGCGCAGCGCCAACATGAAACTCCACGTCGCGGGGAACAGCGATCCCCAGAATCCGGCGCTCGCGCCCGCCGGTGCGCCATCAGGCCGGCCCTCCAGACACGGAATCAACATCACCGGCACCTCGTGTAGGTGCTCATTGAGGAACTTCGCCGAGTCGATGACCTTCGGGGTGCTCGCATCGCGGCTGTCGCCGTATTCCGGCTTGGGCGCATCGAGGTAGGGAGTGGCCGCGATGCGGTAGACGTCGGCGATGGCCTTCTTCTTCTCGGCATCTTCGACGAACACCCACTGCCAGCCCTGGGAATTGGAACCAGTCGGTGCTTGCAGAGCGAGATCGAGGCATTCGAGGAGCACGTCGCGGGGCACCGGCTTGTCGAAGTCGAGCCGTTTGCGCACCGAACGGGTGGAGGTCAGGAGTTCATCGACGGACAGGTTCAGGGTCATGACCGGAGACTACATTCGGCTACATGACCGCTGATCTGACGCCCGAAGTGTCCGGCCGACTCACCGACGATTCGTTCGGATGGCTCACCACCGTGGCCAAATCCGGGTTGCCCGTGCCCAGACTGATCTGGTTCTTCTTCTCGGAAACTGAGGCTGGCTCCGAGCTGTCGATCTACACCAAGCCCACGGCCGCCAAGGTGGCCCACATCCGTCGCCATCCCCAGGTGAGCCTGAACCTGGATTCGGACGGCCAGGGTAGCGGCATCATCGTCGTCGGCGGCACCGCCCGTATCGACGCCGAGGGTGTCGACTGCCGCACCGATGAGCCGTACTGGGCCAAGTACGCCGCGATCTCGGAGCAGGCCGGGTTGACCGACACCATGGCGGACTACAGCGCCCGGATCAAGATCAGCATCGACAAGATCTGGACGACGCCCACCGAGGCCTGAGATGTCGGTGCTCCAGTGGCAGGTGGTTGCCGATTCGCTGGCGCGACTGTTCGGGGCCGCCCTCGATCCCGCCCCTAAACCCGGGGTGCGATTTCCCGACGTCGCCGGCCGCACCTCCACGGTGTCGATTCCGACTCGGCACGGCGCGACGGCGGCCACCGTGTACCACCCTGAACTCGAACGGGATCAGCAGCCGGCCGTGTACATCAACATTCACGGCGGCGGATTCACCGTCGGCCACCGCGAACAGGACGACCCGTGGTGCCGTTATCTCGCCGCGCGCGCCGGCGTGGCAGTGGTGAACACCGATTACGTCCTCTCTCCTCGATACCGGTTCCCCGCACCGGTCGAGCAGATCTACGACATCGTGCGATGGGCGTGTATGCCGCAGCGAGATTGGGACGGAACACGACTCTGCATCGGCGGCCAGAGCGCCGGTGGCAGCCTGGCCGCGGCAGTGTCGCGGCTGGCCCTCGAGAACGATGGGCCACGGATCGCGTTGCAGGTCTTGCATTACGCCCCATTGGATCTCGTGACTGCCACCAAAGACAAGCACAGTCCGCTGGGTGACTCCGCGGTGATGCGGCCGTGGATGAGCGACGTGTTCGACACCGCCTACATCCCTGATCGTCGGCAGCGACGCGATCGGCTCGCCTCGCCGGCGTGGGGTACCAACGGCGACGACGTGTACGGCATCGCCCCCGCCCTGGTGGTCACCGCCGAATACGACCGACTCCGTGCCGAAGCGGCGGCCTATGCCGACAAGCTGGACGCCGTCGGCGCACTCGTGGCCTATCACGAAGTGCCCGGGCTCGATCACGGCTACAACATCATGAGCGATACGCCGGAGGCCGTCGCCGCCACCCGCAGGACCTATGACCTCATCGCTGATCACGTGGCGCGCGCGGTCGGTACCGGTCCGCGCTGACGGTCACACCCAATTGCGCACGCCCGGTGCGTATCCGGCTGGTTTGTCCGCCACCTTGGCACCGGGGTTGATGATCGCCTGTTGGTAGCCGGGGGTGAACATCTTGTAGACCGACTGAGGTGGCACGGCACTGGCGTCGTCGATCGTCGCGCGCAACTCCGCGGGTATCTCGAAGTCCAGTGCGGCCATGGTTCCGGCGAGTTGCCCGGCGCTGCTGGCGCCCACGATCGCCGCGGCGATGCCGGGTTGTGTTGCCACCCAGTTGATTGCGACCTGGGCCATGCTGGCCCCCAGTTTGTCGGCGACCACGGCCAGTGGCTCGAGTAGTTGCCAGTCTCGGTCGGTCAGGTCGAGGGCCGAAGCGCCGGTGACGCTGAGCCGGCCGTCTCCGCCCACGCCCTTGTCATCGGCGTGATACTTGCCGCTGAGGAAGCCCTGGCCCAACGGACTCCAGGCAGTGATCCCCAGGCCGAGGTTCTGCCCCATCGGAACGTGTTCGACTTCGATCGCCCGCGCGATCAGCGAATAGGGCAGCTGCAGGTTGATCAAGGGCGTGAGGTTGTTCGCCTGCGCGAACGTCTGGGCCTGTGCTGCATACCAGGCCGGAGTGTCCGAGATTCCCGCGTACCGGATCTTGCCCGCGCGCACCAGATGGTCGAATGTCTGCATGACCTCTTCGACGGGGGTCAGTCGATCCCAGGAATGCAGGAGGTAGACGTCGACGTAGTCGGTGCGCAGCCGGCGTAGCGACGCTTCGAGAGCGCGCACCATGTGCTTACGGCCGTTGCCGCCGCCGTTCGGGTCACCCGGGAACATGCCGTTGGTGAATTTGGTGGTCAGCACCACGCGATCACGAACGCCGGCCTCGGCAAGGAGCTCGCCGAGAATGGTCTCGCTCTCACCGTCGGTGTAGAAGTCGGCAGTGTCGATGAAGTTTCCGCCGGCATCGAGGTACTGGCGCAGGATAGGGCGCGACTCGTCGAGGGTCTTGCCGTAAGAGGCGTGGTAACCGCTGGTGCCAAAGTTCATGGTACCCAGGGCGAGTCGGCTCACCCGTAAACCGGAGCGGCCCAGAAGGTAGTACTGATCATTTGCCATGATGTGTGTTCCTTTGCTCAGCACCTAGGAAGCCGGGTGGCGTTTTCCGGTGGACCCAGGTGTTGCCGTCGGGTCATTGCACGACTTGCAGAATCGATACCGGGGCACCCGATGTGCGACGACGGATTTGATGACGCCCACTGTGCACAAAGCGAATTGGACTTGCAAGTCCAGTCGGGCGTCAGCACGATGGGCATGTGCTCTCCCGTCGCGAATTCGCCCAAGGCCTGGGTTTGGCCGTCGCTGCCACGTCTGCAGCGCACATCGCTGTCGCCGGCGCAGCACCGGCAGCATCGTCCTTCGCACTGCTCAAACAGGTGGACGCCGGCGAACTCAGCATCGGTTACGCCGAGGACGGACCGGCGGACGGGCCACCGGTGATCCTGCTTCACGGCTGGCCCTACGACATTCACAGCTATGTGGAGGTGGTTCCTCTGCTGGCGGCGCGCGGCTACCGGGTGTTGGTGCCGTACCTGCGGGGCTATGGCACCACCCGATTCCGCGCGGCGGACGCGAGGCGCAACGGCCAGCAGGGCGCACTGGCCACCGACGTCGTCGCCTTCATGGATGCCCTTGCTATCGATCGTGCTGTTCTGGCCGGATTCGACTGGGGCGCACGGACGGCCGACATCGTGGCCGCAGTGTGGCCGCAACGGTGCAAAGCGCTGGTGTCGGTGAGCGGCTATCTGATCGTCAATCTCGTCGCCAACCAACGTCCGCTCACACCGCAGGCAGAGCACGGCTGGTGGTATCAGTACTATTTCGCGACCCAGCGCGGTGAAGACGGCTACCGCGCCAATACCCATGACTTCAACAAGCTCATCTGGCAGGAAGCCTCACCAACCTGGGCGTTCGACGACGCCACCTATGATCGCAGCGCCACCGCCTTCGACAATCCCGATCATGTCGAGATCGTCATCCACAATTACCGGTGGCGGCTCAGTCTGGCTCCCGGCGATCCGCGTTACGACAACCTGGAACGGCAGCTTGCCACCAATCCGGTCATCTCGGTGCCGACGATCACCATCGGTAGCGACTTCGACGGTCCCAACAAAGACGGTGCCGCGTACCGAAAGATGTTCACCGGCGCCTACTCCCATCGGGTGCTCGACGGCATCGGACACAATGTGCCGCAGGAAGCCCCGCAGGAGTTCGCCGCTGCCGTGGCGGCTGCCGACTCGTACTGAGTGTGTGCCGGTACTTCAGCGACGAAGCGCGCGGATGCCCTCGTCGAGCGCGGCTTCGAGGTAGGTGAGGTCGCCGGTGGACATGAGGACCCCGACTCCCCCCTGGATACCGGCCAGCAATGCTGCGCCGGCCCGGTCTGCATCCACCGCAGCTGATATCTCGCCGAGTTGCTGCATCGCCTGGATTCCGGCCACGATCGACATCCGCCATTTCGCGAACAGTTGCACGGAGATGGCTCGGGCGCCGGGGGTGGTACGGCCGACCTCGGCGATCAGCCCGGCCAGAGGGCAGAGCTCTCCTTGGCGGCGATAACGTGCGACCACGGAAGCCTGCCACTGCTCCCACGCCTCCCAGGACGTCAGATTGCCCAGGAAGGGTTGCTGGTCCTCGATGACCTGGTCGGCTTCGTACCTGGCAACCTCCAGGAACAGTTGCTCCTTGCCTTCCGGGAAATAGTGGAAGAGCTGACTTTTGGAGGTCTGCGTGCGGTCCATGATGTGGTCGAGCGTGGTCAGAGGTGCACCGCGGAGTCGGCATTCATCCGAGGCACCTTCGATGATGCGCCGGCGAGTGGCTTGTCCCCTGGCTGTCAACTTCACGTGGTTTCTGCTGCGCGACGCCGTGACAGTCATGCATTCATGCTAACGACTGGCCTCACTGGAAGTCGCGGGATTTGGAGCGGACCCGCATGGTCAGGTTGTCCATCCGATCGGCGATCACCGTGACCGCCCCGGTGGCGTTCTGCACGATCCCGCGGATCACCAGCGCGGACGCCGTCTGCGCCAGTTTGCGGTGCCGACCCCACACCCCGGGGGAACACAGGACATTCATCAGCCCGGTCTCGTCCTCGAGACCCAGAAACGTCACGCCCTGGGCCGTCGCCGGGCGTTGCCGGTGCGTCACCGCACCCGCGATCAAGACCCGGGTGCCGTCGGGCACCGTCAGCAGCTGGTTCGCGGGCACCACGCCGAGGGCGTCCAGGTCGGTCCGCAGGAACTGCGTCGGGAAGCTGTCCGGCGATACCCCGGTGGCCCACACATCGGCGGCCGCCAACTCCAGATCACTCATCCCGGGCAGGGTCGGAATCTGCGACGACGACCCCACTCCGGGCAGCCGGCCGGGCCGCTCACCGGCCGCGGCGCCGGCCGCCCACAGCCCCTCGCGTCGGCTGATCTCGAAGCAGGCCAGCGCACCTGCGGTGGCCAGCGCCTCGGTCTGCGGTACCGACAGCTGCACCCGGCCGGTGAGATCCAGCAGGGAAATAAAGGGCCCGTTCAGATTTCGCTCGTCCACGAGCTTCTGTGCCAGCTCGTCGCCGATGTGGCGCACCGCGCCGAGCCCCAGCCTGACCTCGGTCCCGGAGTTCTCCAACGTGGCGTGCGCCAGGCTGGCGTTGGCATCGGGGCCGTGTACCAGCACCCCATGCCTACGGGCGTCGGCCACCAGCGACTGCGGTGAGTAGAACCCCATCGGCTGGGCCCGCAGCAGGGCCGCGCAGAACGCCGCCGGGTGGTGCAGCTTGAACCACGACGAGTAGAACACCAACGATGCGAAGCTCAGCGAGTGGCTCTCCGGGAAACCGAAATTGGCGAAGGCTTCCAGCTTTTCGTAGATGCGGTCGGCCAGCGGCCCGGTGATGCCGTGCTTCTCGCGCATACCGTCGTAGAACCGGCCGCGCAACCGGCGCATCTTCTCGGTGGAGCGTTTGGATCCCATGGCCCGCCGCAACTGATCGGCCTCGGCGCCGGTGAAGCCCGCGCAGTCCACCGCCAACTGCATCAGCTGTTCCTGGAACAGCGGCACGCCCAGGGTTTTCCGCAGCGCGGGTTCCATCGAGGGATGGTCGTAGACCACCGGTTCTATTCCGTTGCGCCGGTTGATGTACGGGTGCACCGACCCACCCTGGATGGGTCCGGGACGGATCAACGCCACCTCGACCACCAGGTCGTAGAAGATCCGCGGTTTGAGCCGGGGCAGGGTGGACATCTGCGCGCGTGACTCCACCTGGAACACCCCGACGGAATCGGCGCGTTGCAGCATCTCGTAGACGGCTGGCTCGGACAGGTCCAGGGTGGCCAGATCCACCTCGATGCCCTTGTGCTCGGCCAGCAGATCGATGGCGTAGTGCAGGGCCGAGAGCATGCCGAGGCCCAACAGGTCGAACTTCACCAGACCGATTGCCGCACAGTCGTCTTTGTCCCATTGCAGGACGCTGCGGTTCTCCATGCGGGCCCATTCCACCGGGCACACATCGGCGATCGGGCGGTCACAGATCACCATGCCGCCGGAGTGGATCCCCATGTGGCGAGGCAGGTTCTTGATCTGTAAGGCCAGATCGATCACCGGCTCGGGGATGCCGTCCACATCAGGGGAATCGGCCAGCCCGTTCCAGCGGCTGATCTGCTTGCTCCACGCGTCCTGCTGTCCTTGCGAAAAGCCCAGCGCCCGAGCCATATCGCGGACCGCACTGCGGCCACGGTAGGTGATGACGTTGGCCACCTGGGCGGCGTAGGCACGACCGTACTTGGTGTAGACGTACTGGATGGCGTGCTCGCGCAGATCCGATTCGATGTCGATATCGATATCGGGTGGGCCGTCGCGGGCGGGTGAGAGGAACCGCTCGAAGAGCAACTCGTTGGCCACGGGATCCACCGCGGTGACGCCGAGGGCGTAACAGACTGCCGAGTTGGCGGCCGATCCCCGGCCCTGGCACAGGATCTTGCTCTTCCGGCAGAACTGGGTGATGTCGTGCACCACCAGGAAATAGCCGGGAAAGTTGAGCTGGGAGATGACGGCCAGTTCCCGTTCGATCTGCGCGTAGGCCTGCGGGGCGGCGCTGCGCGGACCGTAACGCCGGGCGGCCCCAGCCATGGTCAGCTCCCGCAGATAGCTGTCCTCGGTATGGCCGTCCGGCACGTCGAAGGGCGGCAGCTGCGGCGCGATGAGCTGCAGCCCGAACGCACACTCCTCCCCCAGCTGTGCCGCGGCGGTCACCACCTCGGGCCGCTGGGCGAACATCCGGGCCATCTCGTCACCGGAGCGCAGGTGCGCCCCGCCGAGCGGAGCCAGCCAGCCGGCACCCTCGTCGAGGGATTGCCGGGCCCGGATGGCACCCATCGCCATGGCCAGCCGGCCGCGCGCCGGCTCGGCGAAGTGCGCGCCGGTGGTGGCGATCAGGCCGACGCCGAAGCGGGGAGCCAGCGTGGCCATCATGGCGTTGCGCTCATCGTCGAGTGGATGCCCGTGACAGGTGAGCTCGACGCTGACCCGATCGGCCCCGAACCGATCCACCAGATCAGCGAGCGCGGCCGCCGCAGCGTCCAGACCACCGGTCGACAGCGCTTGCCGGACATGGCCTTTGCGGCATCCGGTCAAGATGTGCCAGTGTCCACCCGCCGCCTCGGTGAGCGCGTCGTAGTCATACTGGGGTTTCCCTTTCTCCCCGCCGGCCAGGTGGGCGGTGGAGATCTCCCGCGACAGCCGCCGATAGCCTTCCGGGCCGCGGGCGAGCACCAGCAGATGTGGCCCCGGCGGATCGGGGACCTCGGTACGGGCGCCGCCACCGCTGAGTGACAGTTCGGCGCCGAACACCGTGCTGATGTCGAGCTCCCTGGCTGCCTCGGCGAACCGCACCACGCCGTAGAGCCCGTCATGGTCGGTCAGCGCGATGGCCCGCAGGTCCAGCCGCGCGGCCTCCTCGACGAGTTCCTCCGGCGTACTGGCCCCGTCGAGGAAGCTGTACGCCGAATGCGTGTGCAGCTCGGCATAGGGCACCCCGGAACGGACCCGACGCTCACCGGCAGGCTCGAAGGCCTCACGCTTGCGCGACCAGGCCGGGCTGTCCCCGCCGTCGCCCGTCGGCTCCCCCAAGGGCATGCCGGCGCGACGCGGCTTGCTGTTGAGCACCCGCTCCATCTCGCCCCAGGTCGACGGTCCGTCGTTCCAGCCCATCACCCGAGTGTATCGAACATCAGTTCGATGCGATGCATGATTGCTGCAGCCGTCTGTGGCACTGTGCACCCAGGCGTGCGGTCCAGCTCACGTTTTCCGCCCCTGAGACGAGCAGTTCCTGCCACCCAGCGCTCAAATTCTGCCATGGAATTAAACCCCTGACCTGCTGGTTCTATACATCAGACCGGTACGGAACCCCTCCAGAACCGATTGAACCGTCGCTCATCACGAGCCCCGATTCGAACCTCAAAACGAATCAAGAGAGAAGCACCATCATGAAGAACTTCGGATTTGCCGCCATCACCGCCACCGCCCTCGCCGCCGGCTTCCTCGGACTGGCCGCCCCCGCCCTGGCCGCCCCCACCGGCGCCGGCAACGCCCAAGACACCATCTCCTCGCTCCAAGAGCAGGGCTACAAGGTCATCGTCAACCGCCAGTCCAACGCCCCGCTGAGTGAAGCCAGCGTCGTCTCCATCGGCGAAGGCGCCACCTTCAGCCACAGCAACACCAACAACGGCAACCAGGGCGGCTACGGCCCCAACGCCGACAACCAGTTCGCCCCGGAAAACACGAAGACCATCTACGTCAACGTGAAGTGACAATCAGCAAGAGGAGCGCCCTTCGGGGCGCTTTTCTGCGTTGAGGCGGCGATCAGACAGCGATCCGGCTGGATCTGTCGTCTGAGCGCCACCCCAACCGGGTATGGAGGACTCATGACATGGACCTTGACCCAGTCGACGGAACTCGACGACGGGGTGGTGCGCTGGGAGTCCTTCGGTGACGGCCCACCGATCGTGCTGGTCCACGGCACGCCGTACTCGTCGTTCCTGTGGCGCGATGTGGCGCTCGCCCTTGCCCGCCGCGGACGGCAGGTCTATGTCTTCGACCACCTCGGCTATGGCCAATCCGACAAACATGACGGCCAGGACCTCACCCTCGCGGCGCAGGGACGTAACTTCGCCGAACTCCTACGGCGGTGGAAGCTGAACCGCCCCAGCGTTGTTGCCTGCGACATCGGCGGAGCGATCGTGTTGCGGGCACTGTTGCTCGGCGGCGCCGAGTACTCCGATCTGACGCTCTTCGATGCCGTCACCGGAGGAACCTGGGAGCACGGGCTGTTCGGCCTGATCCGGCAACATCACGACGTCTTCGAACAACTCCCCGCCTACGCCCACGAGGCGCTGGTGACCGCGCACCTGCGCAATGGCACTCATCAGGGTTATCGCCCGGGCGTTCTCGAGACCTATCTGGCCCCCTGGCTCGGCTCCGACGGCCAAGCCGCGTTCTACCGGCAGTACCGCCAGCTCAGCCAGGCCGACACCGCCGAGTACGAGCATCTGCTGGACACCATCGACATCCCTGTGACGCTGCTGTGGGGACGCGACGATCAGATCCTGCCCGCGCCGCACGGCGAATGGATCGCACAGCGGATTTCCCACCGGGGACTCACGTGGATCGATGACGCCGGGCATCTGCTGCCCGAGGATGCCCCGGCCCAACTGATCGAGCGGTTGATCTAGAACCCGAACCCGAGTTCGGCGGGCACATCACTGCGAAACGCCAGGTCGGCTTGCACCAGCTTGTGGCGGTCAGGGCACCGAATGCGGTTGGCCGCAGCAAGTTCCAGAACAGTGTGCACACCGAGATAGATGCTGCCCAGCACATCGAGGTCGAACTCCAGATCCGCCGGCGCGTCGGTGGGCGCACAGTGTGCCACGCCGTCGCGCACGTGCACGACGAAACGTCCTCCATCGGAACGGAAGTCGTCGCCGATCTCCAGCACCACGCTCAGGTCAGCCGGGTAGCGCCGCGCCTCGAGCGCCGCGGGCACATCCATGATGCGCAGCCACAGCGAGTCCTCCTGCGAGGTGGTCCGGACCTGCCGGGAGTCCACCAGCAGGTACGGCAGCGGGTCGGACGGGTAGGTGTCGATCTGCACCTGCTCCATCAAGTCCAGTCCAAGCAGCGCCCGCCACAGCGCGGCATGCGCCTGCGGGGTCACGGCCGTCAGTGCTTCCACGCGCGCCACCATCGCCTCGCCGTGGCGCACCCGGTACACCGCGTAACCGTCCGCATGCAGGAAGGCGAACCATGCGGTGCCGCCGTCTCGACTGGTCTCCCGGTCGGCGAGCAGGTCATCCCAGAGCACCGACGGGCGGGCCAGACCACCCGGTGTCAGGTGCCGCCAGCGCTCGTAGATCTCCTCGAGCTGGTCGCGGTGCTCGCCGGGCCGCACCAGGCGCACACCGCCGACATCGGGGGCGTCCGGGTGGAAGTGGGCGAACCGGCGCTGTACCGACAAGGTGCGTTCGATGGTGGCCGGGCCGTAGCCGAACCTCCCGTAGATGCCGCCCTCGCTGGCGGTCAGTGCGGCCATCGGATAGCCCGCCTGCGATATACGGTCGTGCAGTTCGTCATACATCGCCCGCAGCAGGCCACGGCGTCGATGTGTGGGCGCCACTGCCACCGCCGACAGACCCGCGGTGGGCAGCACAGCTCCGCCGGGCACGGTCATCTCGAGGTCGATATAACGCGCCATGCCAACGAGTTCGGTGTCGTCGTACACGACCACTGATCCCTCGTCGGCCGTCAACACCTGCCACGGCCGCTGGCTTCCGGGATGGTGGTACTCACCGAAGGATGTCGCCTCCAGTTGCGCTATCGCCGCCTGGTCGTCCTCGGTCGCCGAACGTACTGACCATGGGCTCACACCGACAACAGTGCCACACCGCGCAACCGAGTTTCGGGCTAGTCGGCGCTCTCCGGCGGGGCAATGCTGCTCATGCTGCGATCGGTGAAGAACGCCGGACTGCGCACCCGCATCACCAGCATCAGCACCGCGCCGAGCACCAAGAGGCCGAAGCCCATGAAGAACACCAGCCCGATGCCGCCGATCGATCCGCCGCTGGCATTCTCCGGATTCATGCTCTCCTTGATCGAGATGACGAACACCGCCGCCAGGATCAGACCGCCCAGCAGCGGAAAGAGGAACTTGAACACGGCATTGCGCGGGCTGCTGAAGAGCTCACGACGGAAGTACCAGATGCAGGCGAACGCCGTGATGCCGTAATACCAGCAGATCATGATGCCCAGGGCGGCAATGGTATCCAGCAGCACCGACTCCGAGAGCAGACTGACCACGGTGTAGAACACGCCGGTGATCACACCGGCGACGATGGTGCTGAACCCCGGTACCAGGAATCGCGGGCTCACTTCGGCGAACTTCTTCGGGAACGCGCCGTAGGCGCCCATCGCCAGCATCGCCCGGGCCGCGGGCAGGAAGGTGGTCTGCAGGCTGGCCACCGCCGAGGCGAACACCGCCAGATACAGCACCAGGCCACCGACGCCGCCGAGCACCGGTTCGGCCAGTGCGGCAAACACGTTGCTGGAGTTCTCTTCGTTGCCCAGACCCAGGCCGGTGTCACCGACCCCGGCGTACATCATCACCGCCACCGCCACCAGCAGGTAAGTGATCAGGATGGAGGTGACGCACAGGAGCCCGGCCCGCCCCGGCACTTTGGTGGGGTCCTTGGATTCCTCGCCCAGGGTCAGGCAGGTGTCCCAGCCCCAGAACGCGAAGATCGATCCGGTGACGCCGATGACGAAGGCGCCCAGCGCCATACCCGAGAACGGATTGAACCAGTCCAGGTCGAAGCTCAGGCCCGCAGGTGCATCACCGCGGCCCACGTGCACGATGGCGACGACCGCGAACGCCAACAGCACGATCATCTGGAATCCGACCAGGATGTATTGCACCCGTTCGCTGGTGGTGATGCCCCTGCTGGCGATGAAGGTCGCCAGCGCCAGGAACGCCAGGGTGCTGAGGATGTTGACGGCGGTGTTGGAGGCCAGATCGGCGATGGACGGTTCATCGACCAGTTCGGCGATGAACAGATAGAAGAATTCGACGGCGATGGCCGCGAGGTTGGACAGCACGATGATGGTGGCGATCACCATGCCCCAGCCGCACATCCATCCGACATAGGGCCCGAATGCCTTGGTGGACCAGGTGAATGAGGCACCACAGTCGGGAGCCCTGGAGTTGAGCTCGCGGTAGGCGTAGGCGGTGAGGAACATCGGGATGAAGCCGGCGATGAAGATCGCCGGCATCTTGAGGCCCACCGCAGCCACGATCAGGCCGATGCTGGCGGTGAGGGTGTAGCCGGGCGCCACCGACGAGATCCCGAGGATGGCACCGGAGAGCGTGCCGACTTTTCCGGCGGCCAGGCCTTTGGAGACCAGACCGGCCTGCTGGAGTTCACCATCGGGAGCCGTCATGGCAGGTCCTCCTCACCGAGTTGTTCACGGGGCACCACCACCATGGGCACTTCGAGCACCCGTAACATCTTGGCGGCCGTGGACCCCAGGAAGAGTCGGCGTGGCGCGCCGAGCCTGCTGGATCCCACCATGATCAGGTCGCCGTCATGCCAGTCCAGCTTGTTGACGGCGGCCTCCACGGACGGACCGTCGGTGACAGTCGACGTCACCGGAAATCCTTCGGGCAGCTCTGCTTTGGCGATGTCCAGGGTCTGGCGGGCATGGGCCCATGCCCGCTCGCGCACCGCGTCGGCATCGCCCCGCAGGGAGCCGAAGAACGGATCGAGGGCCACCAACGAGACCAACCGCAGCGGCGTTCCGGCGGCGGCGCTGGCCCGCACGGCCGTCGTCAGCAACAGGTCGGCACCGTGGCGTTGCCCGATGGCACAGGTGACTTCGCGCACCCGGTCCGCCTTCGAATGCCGGGTGCCGCGCGGCGCCAGTGCCAGCGCCACCGGCGCGGAATGCAGTAACTCGCCGGTGACCGAGCCGATCGAATACCGTCCGATGAGGCCGTCACCGGCGGCGCCGACGACGATCGCCTCGGCCTGCAGCCGGGCCGATTCCTCGATCAGGCCCGCGGCGAAGGACTCGTTGAAGCTGACGTGCGTGGCGACCTCGATGTCGTCGGGCACGGTGGCCGCCGCGGTTTTCAGCCAGCCCTTCGCCTGTTCGGCGAGCACCTCTTCATAGCCGCCGACGGTCACCAGGCCCGGCAACGCGCGGTCTGGTGGCAGCACGATGCACAGGTCCAGTTGGGCGCCGAGGGTGCGGGCCAGCCGAACCCCCAGCGCCAGGCCGTCGTCACCGCTGGCGGTGGCGAGGTAGCCGACGATGAGCCTCATCGGGATCATCCTGCCGGATGAGGCCAGTGTCGTCGGCCGATTCGACCAGCGGGTCAGACGGTGTAGGTGGCGGCACCGTCCTCGAGCACCAACCGGGATCCGGAGCCGTCGACCGCGGTGGCTTCGGTGGTGAAGACGGCCTGGCCCGGAGCGGTGCGCCAGATCGAGGTCGTCAGTGTCTCCCCGGGAAACACCGGAGAAGTGAACCGGGCTGACATCCCGGTGATGCGCGAAGCGTCACCGGCGCCGAGGTCGGCCACCAGCGCCCGGCCGGCGAATCCGTAGGTGCACAGTCCGTGCATGATCGGCTTCGGGAACCCGGCGAGAGTTTGGGCGAACCACGGGTCGCTGTGGAGGGGGTTGCGGTCCCCGGAAAGCCGGTAGATCAGCGCCTGATCCTCGCGGCTGGGCATCGCTGTACGTGAATCTGCTTGCCGCGCAGGGATTTCCGGGGCCGACGGCCGTGTTCCCTGCGCGCCGCCGAAGCCCCCGGCACCACGGATGACGAACGTGGCCAGCGTTTCCACCACCACCTCGTCGGTGGTCGGGTCGGTACCCCGGGCCCGCAGCATGACGACGGCGTTCTTACCCTCCCCCTTGTCCTGGAGGTCCACCACGTCGGAGGCGACGAGCAGTTTCCCGGCCGCAGGCAGTGGTTTGGCGAGCGTGATCGATTGCGATCCGTGCAGCAGCATGCCGAAGTTGAACTCGCCGATCTTGGCGATCGCCGGGAAGCCGATGCAGGCGATGACGGCGTAGGTGGGCAGCACCTGCTGGGTGATGTCGTGGCTGTTGTCGGTGGTGAAAGCCAGATCGGCAGTGCCGCAGCCGACACCGAGGGCATAGAGCATGGTGTCGCGGTCGGTCCATTCGAAGACATACGGGTCGGCCGCCACGCCGATAGCCGCCGGGTCGATCGCCATGGTGCTCCCTTCGGGTGTGTGCACCCGACAGTACGACCCGGGTGAGCGCGCCGGACCCGCGCATGGCTCTATAGAGGGCGTGCCGCAATCACTGCAGGATGTGCTGAAGCTGTTCGCCGTCGAGGATGTCGGTGGTGGCAGTTTCCTCGGATCGCAACCCGTCGACGATGTGGAACGCGTCCGGGTGTTCGGTGGCCAGGTGGTGGCCCAGGCCATGGCCGCCGCGGCGCGCACCGTGACCGACCGGCACCTGCACAGCCTGCACGTGTCGTTCCTGCGGCCGGGCAACCCGAACCTGCCGTTGCAATACGACGTCACTTCGCTGCGCCAGGGCCGGACGTTCTCCACCCGACGGGTGACCACCCGCCAGGGCGACGTGGTGGTGATGGAAGCTCTTGCGTCGTTCATCGTGCCGATCGACAATGACGACTTCCAGCAGCCGATGCCGCTGGTGGCCGCTCCGGAGTCATTGCCCAACCTCGAAGAGCAGTTGGCGCCCTATATCGACGAGGGCTACGCCGCGCTGGTGCGGCTGCGCCTGTTCGAGATGCGCTACATCGACCCGCCACCGCGGGTCGCCGTCGAGACCGGCGCCCCCGATGAGGCGGTGTGCCGGTTGTGGTTGCGTATCGAGGCAGAGCCGCCGCCCGAGCTGCTGACCGACCCGCTGCTGGCGATGTGTCTGCTCGGCTACGTCAGCGACTGGACGATTCTCGATCCGGTCCAGGTGGGCGTGGGCAAGACGTGGCAGGACATGGAGACCATGGCCTCGCTCGACCATGCGATGTGGTTCCATCGCCCCGTCGATTTCTCGGACTGGTTGCTCTATGACCAACGCTCACCGAGTTCGATCGGCGGCCGAGGCCTGGGAACCGGACTGATCTACAACCGAAGCGGCGCACTGGTATGTACGGTGACCCAGGAAGGCTATCTCGGAAGGCGGCGTTGATGCCCGACCTCGCTCGCAGAAGATTCGGCACAGCGGCCATCGCGGTTGCCGTCGCGGTGGTGATGGGCGCCTGCGGCTCCGCACCTGCGCCGCCGCCGTCGATCACCCTGACCTTCGTCCGGCACGCCGAATCCGAAGGCAACGCCTCCGGGCTGATCGACACCGCCGTGCCCGGGCCCGGCATCACCGCCAAAGGCCGGCAACAGGCCGAGCAGGTCGCAGACGGCCTGCGCAACAAGGACTTCGACGGAATCTTCGCCTCGTCGATGGTCCGCACCCAGCAGACCGCGGCGCCCCTGGCGACAGAGCTCGGTGAGCAGGTGGACGTGCTGCCCGGGTTGCGGGAGATCGCGGCGGGCTGGTTCGAGGGCACCCCGGAAGCTGCTGCCGCCACCACGTACTTCCTGGCGCCCGAGCAGTGGCTGCAGGGCTACCGCGAGGCCCGGATCCCCGGTTCGGTGAACGGTGACGAGTTCAACGACGACTTCACCGCCGCCGTGCAGCGGATCTACGAAAGCGGCGACAAGAAACCCGTCGCCTTCTCCCACGGCGCGGCGATCATGGCCTGGACCCAGATGAACGTGAAGAACCCCGACGACGAGCTGATGATCTCGCACCCGTTGCCCAATGTGGGCGAAGTGGTGATCGAGGGCAACCCCGTCACCGGATGGACCATGGTCAGCTGGGACGGAGTCGAGCTGCCCGCTTCATGAGCACCGCCCATACGTTCTGCCGGTACTGCCTGGCTTCCTGCGGGATCGAGGTGACCGTCGAGGACAACCGCGTCACGAAGATCTCGGCCGACAAGCTGAACCCACACAGCTGGCACGACTTCTGCGCCAAGGGCCGCAACGCCGCCGAGGTCGTCGAGCACCCGCGGCGCCTCCTCTCCCCGATGCGCCGGGTGGGCGATTCCTACCTCGGCTTTTCCTACACTGAAGCGTCGTGGGACGAGGCGCTCACCGACATCGCCGGCCGGCTCAACGCCCTCATCCACGCCGACGGACCCGACGCGGTGGGCGCCTATTACGGCAACCCGGCAGGATATTCGTCGTCGAACCTGGTCTTCATGAATGCCTGGCTGGATTCCGTCGGCACCCGCAACCGTTACGCCGTCGGATCGGTCGACCAGAACGCGGTGCACCTGGTGGCGCAGGCGATGTACGGATCGGAACTCATGGTGCCGGTCTCCGATGTCGACCGCTGCGACTATTTTGTGCTGGTCGGCGCCAATCCTGCTGTCAGCGCCTGGAACTGGCTGGAGACGGTGCCCGGCGGGTGGCGCCGCGCGCTCGACCGCCAGAAGCAGGGCGCGACCATCGTCGTCGTCGATCCGGTGCGCACCGAGAGCGCCGAACGCGCCGATACCCATCTGCCGGTGCAGCCCGGCCAGGATTGGGCCCTGCTGCTGGCGATGGTGAAGGTGATCTTCGATGACGGCCTCGAACACCGTCAGGACTGCGCTGAGCTCGCCACCGGCACGGATGAACTCCGCGCACTGGCCGCAACGGCAGATCTCGACGACCTGGCAGCCCGGTGTGACCTTCCGCGGTCCGAGATCGAAAGAATCGCACGGGAATTCGCGACGGCTCAGGCGGCGATGGTGGTGACGCGCACCGGGGTCGCCCTGCATGCGTCGGGCACGGTCGGCGAGTGGCTGGGGCACGTGCTCAATGTGATCACCGGCCGGATGGACCGCCCCGGCGGGCGGCGCTTCGAGCCCGGGTACGTCGACACGTTGCGGTTGGCCGACCTCGCCAAGACCGAGCCGCACACCAGCCGGCTCGCGGGACGCACCATGGTGGCCGGCGCGCATGCGCTGGCCGAATTACCGGACGAGATCACCACTTCCGGCCCCGGCCAGATCAAAGCGCTGGTGATCAACTGCGGCAATCCGGTGGTGTCCGGGCCCGACGGTGCGCGACTGGATGCGGCGTTGGCCTCGCTGGACCTGTTGGTCGCCATCGATTTCGTCCAGCGCGAGAGCCATCGGCACGCCCACTGGCTACTGCCTGCCGCGCACTGGCTGGAGCGCAACGACCTGCTCGCCTTCACCAGCAGCATGCACGACGAGCCCTATATCCAGTACGGCGCCAAAGTGGTCGAGCCGCCGCCCGGCGTGCGCGAGGAATGGCAGATCTTCGTCGACCTCGCGATCGCCATGGGCAGGCCGCTGTTCGGTGCCCGCGGACTGAACGGCTTCGTCAAAGCCACCCGGCGGGTGGCGCGGCTGACCCGCAGGCCCGCGCTGGCCTTCGGCCCACACTGGATGAACCGCCTGGTGGTCGCGACGGGCCGAAAGGTCAACGGGCGCAGGGTGAAATGGCGTGAGGTGATCGCGAACCCGCATGGCCTGGTGCTCGGCCCTCGCGAATACGGGCATTTCCGGGACGCCCTGCGCACCCCGGACAAGAAGGTGCACGTCGCACCTGCGGAGTTCGTGGCGCGGGCCCGCGACCTGCTCGCCGAGCCGCATCCCTCTGCGACGCAAGAATTTCCGTTCCTGTTGGGCAATCGCCGTCATCGACACTCGATGAACTCCTGGCTCAACGAATTGCCCGGACTGCATCCGGGAGGCAAGGGCAGCGGGGTGCTGATCCACCCTGCCGACGCGGCCGCCCTCGGTGTCGACGACGGCGATCGGGTCCGGGTGTTCTCCCCCGTCGGCTCGGTGGAACTGGTGGCCTCGGTGTCCGACCGGCCCCGGCCCGGCCTGCTCGTCATCGACCACGGCTGGGGGTCTCGGGTGTTCGACCCCCGTGGTGGCCGGCCCGCAGAGTCGTTCGGCGTCAACCGCAATCTGCTGATGGACCGCGGCGAGCTGGACCCGCTCTCGCAGACCTCCGCGCTGAGCTCCGGCTACGTCGGCCTCGAACGTCTCTGACCTGGGATTTGCGGAGTTTAAGCGGCGGTGGCCGCCGCTGAGACTCCACAAATCCCAACCCGGCTGTCAAGGTTGGTTGACGTAGGCAGCGCGAGCGCGCACGATGGCCGGATGCGCTATGTCGTTACCGGCGGTACCGGGTTCATCGGCCGTCACATCGTGACCCGAATCCTGGACACCGACCCGGACGCCGAGGTCCTGGTTCTGGTGCGGCGCGCCTCGCTGGGACGCTTCGAGCACCTGGCGGCCGATTGGGGCCGACGCGCCAGCGCGCTGGTCGGCGATCTTCTGGAGCCTGAGCTGGGGCTCGGCGATGACGTGATCGCCGGACTCGGGCCCGTCGATCATCTGGTGCATTGTGCGGCGATCTCTGACCTCACCGCCGCCGAGGCCGACCAGCAGGCGGTCAACGTCGAGGGCACCCGGACGGTCATCGCGCTGTCCCTGCGCCTGGGTGCGCTGTTGCATCATGTGTCGTCGATCGCGGTGGCCGGCACCTTCCGCGGCGTCTACAGCGAGGACGATTTTGACCTCGGCCAGTCACTCCCGACGCCGTATCACCAGAGCAAGTTCGACGCCGAAGCGCTGGTGCGAGCGACACCGGGATTGCGTCATCGCATCTACCGGCCGGGTGTGGTGGTGGGCGATTCGCGTACCGGCGAGACGGACAAGATCGACGGCCCGTACTACTTCTTCGGGCTGCTGGCGAGGCTGGCGGTGTTGCCACGGCTGACGCCGATGGCGCTGCCCGACGTGGGGCGCGCCAATATCGTGCCGGTGGATTATGTGGCCGACGCCCTGGTGGCGTTGATGTTCACCGCCGGGCGCGACGGGCAGACGTTCCACCTGACGGCACCGCATGCGGTGGGCCTGCGCGGCATCTACCGCTCCGTGGCCGCCACAGCCGGACTGCCGCCGCTGCGGCTGATCTTGCCGGAGGCGACCGCCACGCCGGTGCTGGCCGCCCGCGGACGGTTGAAGGTGTGGCGCAACATGGTCGCCACCCAGTTCGGGATACCGGCCGAGATCTTCGACGTCGTCGACACCGCCGCCGATCTCAGTGCAGACAACACTCGGGAAGCGTTGTGTGGCAGCGGGATCGAGGTGCCCGAGTTCAGGTCCTACGCGCCTGCGCTGTGGCGCTATTGGGCACAGCACCTCGATCCCGACCGGGCCCGTCGCATCGACGCCGACGAACCGCTGGCGGGGCGGCACGTCATCATCACCGGCGCGTCCAGTGGTATCGGCCGGGCGTCGGCAGTGGCGGTGGCCGCCCGCGGCGCGACGGTGTTCGCGCTGGCTCGCAACGGCGCCGCGCTCGATGATCTGGTGGCCGAGATCCGCGCGGCCGGTGGCCAGGCGCACGCGTTCACCTGCGATGTGACCGACGACGCCTCGGTGGAGCACACCGTCAAAGACATCCTGGGTGGTTATGGGCATGTCGACTATCTGGTGAACAATGCCGGACGGTCGATCCGGCGGTCGGTGGCCGCCTCCACCGACCGGTTGCACGACTACGAACGCGTCATGGCGGTGAACTACTTCGGCGCGGTCCGGATGGTCCTGGCCCTGCTGCCGCACTGGCAGCAACGTCGGTTCGGGCACGTCGTCAACGTCTCCAGCGCCGGAGTGCAGGCCAGCTCACCGCGCTACTCGGCGTATGTACCGACCAAGGCCGCGCTCGATGCGTTTGCCGAGGTGGTGTCGGCCGAGACGCTGTCGGATCACGTGACCTTCACGACCATCCACATGCCGCTGGTCCGGACGCCGATGATCACCCCGTCGCACCGGCTCAACCCGATCCCCGCCATCAGTGCCGAGCACGCCGCAGCCATGGTGGTGCGCGGGTTGATCGACAAACCGGTCCGCATCGACACCCCGCTGGGCACCCTCGGTGACGCCGGCCGCTACCTGGCCCCGAAACTGGCGCGACGGGTGCTGCACCAGCTCTATCTGGGCTATCCGGACTCGGCCGCGGCGCGCGGCGCGGCGCTGTCAGAACCGGGCCGGACCCAGCGCCCGCACCGGCCGGCCCGCGCCGTCGGCGGGCTGCGGGTCCCGCGCCCGGTCAAGCGCGCGGTGCGACGCGTGCCGGGCGTGCACTGGTGAGCGGAGCCGCGCAGCGCCGCTGACGGTAGGGTCTGCGGCATGACGACGGCGGCTGAATCGGCGGACCAGATCCCGGTTTTCGTCGATGTCGACACCGGCGTCGACGACGCGATGGCCCTGGCCTACCTTCTGGCGACCGACAACGTCGACCTCGTGGGGATCGCCTCGACCGGCGGGAACGTCCCGACGGATCAGGTGTGCGAGAACAACCTGGGATTGCTGGAACTCTGCCGCGCCAAAGACATCCCCGTGTCGGCGGGCTCCCCGCAGCCGCTGGCGATTCCACTGCGCACCGCCGAGGACACCCACGGCCCCCAAGGGTTGGGTTACGCCGAGCTGCCGTCCACCGAGCGCCGACTGGCCGAGTACGACGCGGCGCAGGCGTGGGTGGCCGCCGCCCAGGCCTATCCCGGTGAGCTGGTCGCGGTGGTCTGTGGCCCGCTGACCAACCTGGCCCTGGCAATACGTTCCGAGCCCGCACTGCCGCGACTGTTGCGTCGCCTGGTGATCATGGGCGGCGCATTCGGCTACAAGGGCAACACCACACCGGTATCGGAGTGGAATATCAACGTCGACCCCGAGGCGGCCGCGGAAGTCTTCAGCACGTGGGGCCCCGCGTGGGGGCTGGACACCCCGACACATCTTCCGATTGTGCTGGGGCTCAACCTCACCGAGCGCATCGCGATGACACCGGCCATCCTGGGTCGGCTGGCAACGGCCGCCGATTCGGCCACCATGACGATGAGCGTGCTCGACGCCCGAGGAACCAGGTCAGCTGCGGCCAACCCGTTGATCCGAGTGCTCGAAGATGCCATGCGGTTCTACTTCGAATTCCACTACGACCAGGGCGAAGGCTTCCTGGCCCATCTGCACGACCCCCTCGCGGTAGCCGTCGCACTCAACCCCGACCTGGTGCGAACCCGGGCCGCGACAGTCGACGTGGAACTCACCGGCACCCTGACGCGCGGGATGACCGTTGCCGACTGGGCCGGACACTGGGGCCGTGATCACAACGCGCTGATCGGTATGGATGTGGACCCGGCCGCGTTCTTCGACCACTTCATCGAACGGGTGGGACCCTTCGCGCGCGACCTGGGTTGATCAGTCGTCGGTGACGGTCAGGGTGACCTCGACGTTGCCGCGGGTGGCATTCGAGTACGGGCACACCTCGTGCGCCTTGGCCGTCAATGCGGTGGCAGTGTCGTGGTCGACGTGCGGCAGGGTGACCTCCAGTTCGACGGCCAGGCCGAAGCCGCCACTGTCGAGGGTGCCGAGCGACACCTTGGCCCCCACCGCGGAATCGTCGACATCGGCTTTGGCTTCGCGGGCCACCAGTCGCAGCGCGGAGTGGAAGCAGGCCGCATAGCCGATCGCGAAGAGCTGCTCGGGGTTGGTGCCGACGCCGTTGCCGCCCATCTCCTTGGGGATCGACAGGTCGACCTCGACCTTGCCGTCGGAAGTGCGGGCGTGCCCGTCGCGGCCTTCACCCGTGGCGAGTGCTTCTGCGGTGTAGATCGTTTTCATTGAAAAGTCCCTTCGATTATGTTGCGGCACTGATGGTTTGGCAACTCTCGCCGCAGCAGTCTGGCGAGGCTGACACTCACCGCAACCTCGTCCCGCAGTCGCGATGCGCGACGTACAGCGCGAAGCGCAGATGAGCGTCGAGGCTCAGCATCCATGGAGTGAGGCTAGCACAATTCAATTGTGCACAATTGAATTGTGAGCGGCGCACTCGTCAGGGCAGCGCGGTAACCGGCCAGGTCGTACCGGCGAGCACCTGCGTGCCCATCTGTGCGCGGACTCACGATGACGGGTCCGCCACGGCGATTGTGGACGTGATCTACGTGCAAGAGCCGCTCGCGCGGTGAAGTCCACAGTGGACGAAGGGAACTCAGCACCTACTCATAAACCCCCTCCACGTACCACCGCTTGCGCCGATAACACAACAGCAACGCCCGGGCGGATTCGACAGCCCGGGCGTCACTTTCCAGCAAGACTTGTACTCGCGCAGTGCCACCCGCCGATTCCGCCTGCGGATCCCACCACCGCTCGTCGACCGGCCATGGCCCCGCCCACCACTGCAGATCACCGCGGAAGGCTTTGGCGCGCACACCGGCAATGGCCGGCGAATCCAACCGCACCGGGTCGGCAGAGAAAAGTCCCCGACCGGTGACTCGCACCGGATTGCCCTGCACATCAAGCAATTCCACCGGTTCATCCAAGACCACGGTCGGCGACGGTTCCGGCAACTTGCCCGGCCACGGCTGCGTCGGGTCAGCCCGAGGCACCAGCTCGTCCCCCAGTGGAGTCAGCGTGATGCGCTCAGCCGGACCACGGCCGCCGCTGAGCACCGGAACCTGCACCGAATCCGGGCCGAGCAAACCCTGCACCCGCACCAGCGCCCGGCGGGCACGCAGCCGGTCCTCGTCGCCGAGCCCGCCCCACAGCGGCAGCTGCAACGCTCCCGCCGACACGACTTCCACCGGCTCCAGCCGCAATTGGGTGATGGGTGCGCTGGGGCGATCGCGCACAGTGCGCCGGTTCAACCAGCCGTCGAGTTGCCAGCGGATCCGGTCGGCAGTGGCATCCTCGGTCAACGGTTCCGCGCAGCGCCACACCCGTTCCAGCTCTTCGCCGTTGGCGGTCACCGCGTGGATACCCAGCCGCGTGCACCCGACTCCGACCGATTCCAGGCTCCGATGCAGCGCGCCGGCCAACGACCGCCCGGCGAACGCCGCCGCGTCCACCCGCTCGATCGGCGGGTCACAATTCATGACTGCGGCCAGGTCTTGGGGCGCCTCCTTTCCGGACGGTCCCCGCATCGGCTCGGCACGTGCGAGCCGATGTGCGATCACCGCGTCGGCTCCGAACCTGGAGGCGACATCACTGCGAGACAATGCGGCGAATTGGCCGATAGAGCGGATACCCATGCGCCACAACAAATCTGCCAGTTCACTGCGACCGGGCGCCGAGAGGCTCGGCTCGGTGGCCAGCTGCCGGATGGACAGTGTGGACAAGAACTGCGCATCCCCACCGGGATCGACGATGCGGCCTGCTCTGGCCGCGAACACCGCGGTGGGCAGCTGGTCGGCGACACCGACCTGACATTCGGCCCCCCCGGCCGCCACGGCGTCGACCAACCGTTCCGCGGCCGTCTGTTCGGAACCGAAGAACCGCGCCGCGCCCCGCACCGAGAGCACCAGCAAGCCCGGCCGCAGCACTTCCGCCCGAGGCACCAGGTCATCGACTGCGGCCGTCACCCCCTCGAAGAACCGGGCATCACGCGCCGGGTCGGCGGTCACCACATACAGCTGCGGACAGCGCGCCTGGGCTTCGCGCCGCCGCAGCGTCCGCTTGACCCCCGCCGCCCGCGCGGCCGCCGAGCAGGCGATCACCCGGTTGGCCAACGTCACCGCCACCGGCGCGGTGGCAGGCAGCTCCGCCGATTGTGCCGCGGCCACCGCGGGCCAGTCCATGCACCAGATCGCGAGAACCCGCGACGCGGACCGGGCTCCGGCCATTCAGCTCACCAGCGATCGGGACCGGGCGCCCCGGCCCGAACCCAGGAACGTCCACTCGACCCGACCGATCCGACCGCATCCCGGTGCCGATCCGACCGTCATGCCATAGCCGCGCACCCGGGCCTCCAAGCGAATGGACGCCCCAGGCCAGTCCCCACCGGTGACCAACAAGGTGCAGCCCTTGTGCTGCGCCCGGGCAGTGACGGCACGGGCGCGACCGGGAGCCACCGACCTGCCGGCCAAGCCGAGCACCACCAGATCCATCCCGTCCATCAACACCGCCGCCACCTCCACCGGGTCGGTACCGGGGTCCGGGATCACCGCGAGCCGGCTCAGGTCTGCACCCATCTCCACCGCAGCGAGTAGACCGGCGTCGGGGTGACCGACGATCGCCACATGTCCCCCACCGGCCGTCACCGCCGCCGCCATGCTCAGCGGGAGCGACCGCGCTCCCGACAGCACCCCCACCACCCCTCTGGGCAACCCCCGCGGCAGCAGCTCAGCCAGCGAATCGGGGACCGGCAGCAAATTTTCAGACGCTGGCAGGAGGTCGGAAATCTCCGGCTCGGCCGTGTGGGCATGCCGACCGGCCCCGATCTTTCCAGAAACGTCCGACATCTGACGTCGAAGCTGTTTGAGCAGCTCAGCACGGTCGGAACCGCTATGCTCGGGTGCGATTGCAGCCGTCACCGATCACCTCCCAGCTTCGCGGACTCCACCAATGTTCGAACTCATGTTCGATACAGCGAGTAAACACCCACCCACCGACAGAATCAAGCGGACTGAGACGCCTGTAGCCGGGCGGGACCAATGGGGTTTGCGAGGCTCGACGCCGGCTTGTGCTTGGCTGGAACGATGAATACTTCGACCGAGCGGTTAGTAGACACCAACGGGGTGACGCTGAGGTTGACCGAAGCCGGTGAGCGCGGTGCGCCCGTGGTGGTCCTGGCCCACGGCTTCCCCGAACTCGCCTACTCGTGGCGCCATCAGATCACGGCCCTCGCCGCGGCCGGCTACCACGTCCTGGCCCCCGATCAGCGCGGCTACGGCGGATCGTCGCGCCCGACCGCGATCGAGGATTACGACATCGTGGCGCTCACCGGCGACATCGCAGGCCTGCTCGACGACGTCGGCGCCGAGAAAGCGGTGCTCGTGGGCCATGACTGGGGTTCGGTGGTGGCCACCAACTTTCCGCTGCTGCATCCGGACCGGGTCTCGGCGTGCGTGGCCATGAGCGTCCCGCCGGCGCCGCGCCTCCCCAGCCGACCAACCGAACTGTGGCGCAGCGCCTTTGGCGAGAACTTCTTCTACATCCTCTACTTCCAGGAACCAGGGATCGCCGACGCCGAACTCAGCGCCGACCCAGCCCGCACCATGCGCAGATTGCTGGGCGGGATCCGGTCGACCGACAGCACCAACGTCTTCATCGAGATGGCCACCCCCGGTCCCGAGGGGTTCATCGAGCGGCTGCCCGAACCCGACGGTAGGCCCGAGTGGATCACCCAGGACGAGATCGACCACTACGTCGCCGAATTCACCAACGGCGGGTTCACCGGACCGCTGAACTGGTACCGAAACTTCGACAGGAACTGGGAGCTGACCGCCACCACCCCTTCGGCCACCATCGAGGTGCCGACGTTGTTCATCGGCGGCACGGCCGACCCGGCGTTGGCGATGTCGCCGCGTGACCGGGTGCGCGACGCCGTGACCGGGCCGTACCGGGAGGTGCTGATCGACGGCGCCGGGCACTGGTTACAGCAAGAGCGGCCCGCTGACGTCAACGCCGCGCTGCTGGAATTCCTCGCGGAACTCAGCTGACGGTCACTCCCACTCGATGGTGCCGGGCGGCTTGCTCGTCACATCGAGCACCACCCGGTTTACCTCGGCCACCTCGTTGGTGATGCGGGTCGAAATCCGTTCCAGCACCTCATACGGCACCCGCGTCCAGTCCGCGGTCATGGCGTCCTCACTCGAGACCGGCCGCAGCACAATCGGATGCCCGTAGGTACGGCCGTCGCCCTGCACGCCGACCGAACGCACGTCGGCCAGCAGGACCACCGGACACTGCCAGATCTGGTTGTCCAGCCCGGCAGACGTCAGCTCCTCACGGGCGATCGCGTCAGCGCGGCGCAGGGTGTCCAACCGCTCCGCGGTGACCTCGCCGACGATGCGGATACCCAGACCCGGACCCGGGAACGGTTGGCGCCCAACGATTTCCTCCGGCAGCCCGAGCTCGCGGCCGACGGCGCGCACCTCGTCTTTGAACAACAGGCGCAGCGGCTCGACGAGTTTGAACTTCAAATCGGCGGGCAGCCCGCCGACGTTGTGGTGACTCTTGATGTTCGCGGTGCCTGCACCGCCGCCCGATTCCACCACATCGGGATACAACGTGCCCTGCACCAGGAAATCGACCTCACCGGCCCCGTCTTCCACGATGTCGCGAACCGCGCCCTCGAACGCCCGGATGAACTCGCGGCCGATGATCTTGCGTTTGCCTTCGGGGTTCGTCACCCCCGACAGCGCCTCGAGGAACCTGGCCTCGACATCGACGGTCACCAGCTTGGCCCCGGTGGAGGCGACGAAATCGCGCTGCACCTGGTCACGTTCCCCGGCCCGCAGCAAGCCGTGGTCAACAAAGACACAGGTCAGCTTGTCGCCGATGGCGCGCTGAACCAGTGCGGCGGCCACCGCGGAATCCACACCGCCGGACAGGCCGCAGATTGCCCGGCCGCCACCGATCTGGGCCCGCACCTGCTCGATGAGTGCCTCGGCGATATTGGCCGGTGTCCACTTCGCCCCGATACCGGCGAACTCGTGGAGGAACCGGCTCAGGATCTGCTGACCATGCGGGGTGTGCATCACCTCGGGGTGATACTGCACTCCCGCGAGACGGCGCGCGCGGTTCTCGAACGCCGCCACCGGCGCCCCGGAACTGGTGGCTACGACGTTGAAACCGTCGGGCGCTTCCGTCACCGCGTCGCCGTGGCTCATCCACACCGGCTGCGTTTCCGGCAAACCCGAATGCAGGTCGCCACCAACAACTTTCAGCTCAGTGCGGCCGTACTCACTGGTGCCGGTGTGCGCCACCGTGCCACCGAGAGCCTGCGCCATCGCCTGAAATCCGTAGCAGATCCCGAACACCGGGACATCGAGGTCGAACAGTGCCGGGTCCAGCTGGGGGGCGCCGTCGGCGTACACGCTGGCCGGGCCGCCCGAGAGCACGATCGCCTGCGGGTCTTTGGCCTTGATCTCGGCAACGGTGGCGGTGTGCGGGATCACTTCGGAGAACACCCGTGCCTCACGGACCCGTCGAGCGATCAGCTGTGCGTACTGCGCACCGAAGTCGATGACGAGAACCGGGCGCGGTGACGAGGGGGTTTGGTCTGCCACCGGGCCAGTGTAGTGGCGAGCGGTAAGGCTCACACATGCCGAGCGACCGGACTGGGTACAGGGGTAATCGTGCTCGGACTCCCGGAGAACGTAACGGCCTGCCTGTTCGACCTCGATGGTGTCCTCACCGACACCGCCAGCGTGCACACCAAAGCCTGGACCAGGATGTTCGACGACTACCTGCGGCAGCGTGCTGAGCGCACCGGGGTGCCGTTCACGCCGTTCGATCCCGGCGCCGACTACCGCACCTACATCGACGGCAAGAAGCGCGACGACGGGGTCCGCTCGTTCCTGACCAGCCGGGGTATCGAGTTGCCCGACGGCGGTGACGATGACGCGCCGGACGCCGAGACGGTGCACGTGCTGGGCGCCCGGAAGAACGACATGTTCCAGGCGACGCTGCACTCCGAGGGCGTCGTCGTCTTCGAGGGTTCACGACGCTACCTCGAGGCGGTCAGTGCCGCCGGCATGGCCGTCGCGGTGGTGTCGTCGAGCTCGAACACCCGCGAAGTCCTCGAGATCACCGGGATGGACCGCTTCGTCGACGTGCGGGTCGACGGGGTGACCTTGCGTGCCGAGAACATCCCGGGCAAGCCGGCACCTGACTCGTTTCTGCGGGCCGCGGAGCTGCTCGATGTGGCTCCCGGCGCCGCTGCGGTGTTCGAAGACGCGCTCGCCGGCGTACAGGCGGGCCATGCCGGCGCATTCGGAATTGTCGTCGGGGTGGACCGCGTAGGGCAGGCTGAAGCTCTACGCAGCCATGGCGCCGACGTTGTCGTCACCGATCTCGCCGACTTGCTCTGAGAGGGCCTACCGTTGACCAACGAGGACATCTTCCCCGTCGAACCATGGCAGATCCGCGAGACCAGACTCGATTTCGACCAACTCGACGAAGCGGAGTCGCTCTTCGCGCTGTCCAATGGTCACCTCGGTCTGCGCGGCAACCTCGACGAAGGTGAGCCGCACGGCCTGCCCGGCACCTACCTGAACTCATTCTTCGAGACCCGCCCACTGCCCTACGCCGAAGCCGGCTTCGGTTATCCCGAGGCCGGCCAGACCATCGTCAACGTCACCAACGGCAAGATCCTGCGACTGCTGGTCGACGACGAACCCTTCGATGTGCGCTACGGCGACCTCGTCTCGCATGAGCGCATACTCGATCTCCAGGCCGGCACGCTCACCCGGGATGCGCACTGGCGCTCACCCGCAGGCAAGCAGGTCAAGGTGCACTCCACCCGCATCGTGTCGCTGGTGCAGCGCAGTGTGGCCGCGATCGAGTACATCGTGGAGGCCGTCGACGAATTCGTACGCATCACAGTGCAATCCGAGCTGGTGACCAACGAGGACCAGCCCGGGATCACCGGCGATCCCCGCGTGTCGGCATCGTTGAGCAATCCGCTGGAAGCGATCCACCACGAGCACACCGATCACGGTGCGCTGTTGGTCCACCGCACCAGGGATAGCGACCTGATGATGGCCGCGGCCATGGACCACGAGATCGACGTGCCCGGCCGGGTGGAGGTCACCACCGACGCCCGCCACGACCTGGCGCGCACCACTGTCATCTGCGGATTGCGACCTGGCCAGAAGCTCCGGATCGTGAAATACCTGGCCTACGGCTGGTCCAGCCTGCGGTCCCGGCCTGCGCTGCGCGACCAGGCGGCCGCCGCGATCGCGGGTGCCCGGTACATCGGCTGGCAGGGCCTGATCGACTCGCAGCGCCAATATCTCGACGAATTCTGGGATTGCGCCGACGTGGAAGTCGAGGGTGACGCCGACGTTCAGCAGGCGGTGCGGTTCGGCCTGTTCCATGTGCTGCAGGCCAGTGCCCGCGCCGAACGACGCGCGATCCCCGGAAAGGGCTTGACCGGCAACGGGTATGACGGCCACGCCTTCTGGGACACC
This sequence comes from Mycobacterium sp., assembly GCA_040512325.1. GTDB lineage: Bacteria > Actinomycetota > Actinomycetes > Mycobacteriales > Mycobacteriaceae > Mycobacterium. The sequence goes on from JBEVFK010000097.1 coordinate 100,090, forward strand.
GAAGGTTACGTGCTGCCGGTGCTCACCTACACCAAACCTTCTGCCGCGGCGGACGCATTACGTTGGCGAGCAACAACTCTGGATCTTGCCAAGGAGCGCGCCGCGCAGCTCGACCTCAAGGGTGCAGCGTTCCCGTGGCGGACGATCCGCGGTGAGGAGTGCTCGGCCTACTGGCCGGCCGGCACCGCGGCCTGGCATGTGAACGCCGACATTGCCATGGCGTTCGAGCGCTACCGGTTGGTGACGGGTGACGACTCGCTGGAACGCGAGTGCGGGCTCGCGGTGCTCGTCGAGACCGCGCGGCTGTGGATGTCCCTTGGGCATCACGACCGGCACGGGGTGTGGCATCTCGACGGCGTCACCGGTCCCGACGAATACACCGCGGTGGTGCGCGACAACGTCTTCACCAACCTGATGGCCGCGGGCAATCTGCGGGCTGCCGCCGAGGCGTGCATCCGGCACCCGGAAGCCGCCCAGGATCTGGGCGTTTCGATCGAGGACACGGCCACCTGGCGGCACGCCGCCGATGCGGCGCACATCCCGTTCGACCAGGAACTCGGCGTGCACCAGCAGCACGACGGCTTCACCACCCTGCGGGAGTGGGATTTCGCCGCCAACACCACCTATCCCCTGCTGCTCAACGAGGCCTACGTGCGGCTGTACCCGGCCCAGGTGATCAAGCAGGCGGATCTGGTGCTGGCCATGCAGTGGCAGAGCCATGCCTTCACCGATGAGCAGAAGGCCCACAACGTCGACTATTACGAACGGCGCACCACCCGCGATTCGTCGTTGTCGGCCTGCACGCAGGCAGTGATGTGCGCTGACGTCGGCCATTTGGAGCTCGCGCACGACTACGCCTACGAAGCGGCCCTGATCGATCTGCGCAATCTGCACAAGAACACCCGAGACGGCCTGCACATGGCGTCGCTCGCGGGAGGCTGGACCGCCCTGGTGGCCGGTTTCGGCGGACTTCGCGACGACGAGGGGGTGCTCTCGCTGAATCCTCAGTTGCCGGAGGGCATTTCGCGTCTGGTCTTCCGGTTGTGCTGGCGGTCTTTCCGGCTGACGGTCGATGTCGACCACGACGGCGCCACCTACACCCTGCGCGACGGCCCGAACGGTGAGTTGACCATCCGACACGACGGCGACGACCTGATGCTCACCACCCAGGCTCCGACGACGGTGCCGACCCGTCGCGTCACGCCGCTGTTGCCCGCTCCGCCGCAACCGCCCGGCCGTGAGCCGATGCGACGCAGACGTGGGAAAATCTGACACGAGGAAGGATGCAGCATGCCAGAACTTCACACCGCCACCTCACGGCACTGGTTCATCACCGGAGCCTCCGGCGGGCTTGGACGCAGTATCGCCGAACACGTGCTGCAGCAACAGGATTTCGTCACGGCCACCGTTCGGCGCACATCGGCCCTCGACGATCTGCAGGAGCGCTATGGCGACCAGCTGACCGTTGAGGAACTCGACCTGAGTTCGCCCGCCTCGGTCGAGGATGTGGTCGCCCGGACCCGGGCCGCCAGGCCTGTCGACATCGTGGTGAACAACGCCGGTTACGCCCTGGTGGGCGCTTTCGAAGAGATGGGCGTCGACCAAATCCGGGACCAGGTCGAGGTGCTGCTGCTCGCTCCGATGCTGATCACCCGCGCATTCCTGGCTCCCATGCGAGAACAGGGCGGCGGCAGGATCATCCAGATCTCGAGCCTCGGCGGACAGACCACCGTCCCCAGTTACAGCTGCTACCACGCCGGCAAGTGGGGACTGGAAGGTTTCAGCGAGAGCGTGGCCAAGGAAGTGGCCGACTTCGGAATTCAGTTCACCATCGTGGAACCCGGTGGCACCCGTACCGACTTCCTTTCCGGTATGCGGTTCACAGACGAATCCGGACCGTACCGCGACACCGCAGTGGGTGCCGCCCGGCGGTCACAGCAGTCGTTGGATGCGGCCGATCTCACCGGCGATCCCGCCAGGATCGCGGCTCTGATCTACGACACCACCCGTCGGGCCGACCCGCCGCTTCGCCTTCCCGCCGGCCAGGACAGCTACGACTCGATTCACGCTGCACTCACCGAGCGCTTGGGCGCCATGGAGGCCCAGCGCGACACGGCGGCGTCGGTGGCGTTCCCCGACTGAAGCCTCACCCGGCCGAGCTGACCGGCTGAATCGGCAGCTGCCGCAACGCCCCCGGTGCATCGTGCGGTACGACGGGCTTGTTCGGCGCGATCGGCGAAAGCCTGCGGTAGGGCGCGCCCTGCGGGGGACGCAGGTCTTCCTCGCCCTTGTTGGGCCACAACGCTGCTGCCCGTTCGGCTTGCGCGGTGATCGACAGTGAGGGATTGACCCCGAGATTCGCCGAGATGGAGGCACCGTCCACCACCGATAGCGTCGGGTAGCCGTGCACCCGCTGATACGGGTCGATGACGCCGCGCGAGGGATCTTCCGAGATGGGTGCCCCGCCGAGGAAGTGCGCGGTCAAGGGGATGTTGAACATCTCGCCCCAGGTGCCGCCCGCCACGCCGTCGATCTTCTCGGCGATTCGCCGCGTCACTTCGTTGCCCACCGGGATCCATGTGGGGTTGGGCTCGCCGTGGCCCTGCTTGCTGGTGAGCCGCCTGCTGCCCCATTTCGTGCGTTTGGTAAACGTGGTGATCGAGTTGTCGAGGTTCTGCATGACGAGGGCGATCATGGTGCGCTCGCTCCAGCGGCGCGCGTTGAGCAGCCGCAGGGTGCCGCGTGGATCCTGGGAGGCGTTGTGCAGCAACTGCTTCCACCGGGGTACGTCGGTGCCGTCGGGCCCGTTACCGTCGGTCATCAACGTCTGCAGCAGGCCCATGGCATTGGAGCCCTTGCCGTAGCGGCACGGCTCGATGTGGGTGTCGGGGGTCGGGTGAATCGAGGAGGTGATCGCCACGCCGTGCGTGAGGTCGAGGTCGTCGGACACCCGCAGGCGCCCGGCGCCGACGATGGATTCCGAGTTGGTGCGGGTGAGCACCCCAAGCCGCTCGGACAGCTGTGGCAATTTACCGGTGTCGCGCATCTTGAACAGCAGCTTCTGCGTGCCGAAGGTGCCGGCGGCCAGTACCACGTGGGTGGCGGTGAAGGTGCGCTTGTGCCGACGCAACCGGCGTCCGGTGCGCGCGGTCTCGATCTCCCAGAGGCCGTCGCCGCGCTGGCTGAAGCTGCTCACCGTCGTCATCGGATGAATCTGTGCACCAGCGGTTTCCGCGAGCCCGAGGTAGTTCTTCAGTAGCGTGTTCTTGGCGCCGAACCGGCAGCCGGTCATGCACGAGCCGCATTCGATGCAGCCGGTCCGCTCCGGGCCCACGCCACCGAAGTACGGGTCGGGCACCCGCTGGCCGGGCGTCTTGGTGCCGTCGGGGCCGAAGAACACCCCGACCGGCGTCGGCACGAACGTGTCACCGACACCCATGTCGTCGGCGACCTCCTTCATGATCCGGTCGGCGTCGGTGAACGTGGGGTTGGTGACCACTCCGAGCATCCGCTGCGCCTGGTCGTAGTGCGGCATCAGCTCAGCCCGCCAGTCGGTGATGTCGCGCCACTGCGGGTCGTTGAAGAAGGGCTCCGGCGGCACGTAGAGGGTGTTTGCGTAGTTGAGCGATCCGCCGCCCACCCCGGCGCCGGCCAGGATGAGGACGTCACGCAGCAGGTGGATGCGCTGCACTCCGTAGCATCCCAGGCTCGGCGCCCAGAGGAACTTGCGGAGATTCCACGAGGTCTTGGCGAAGTCTTCGTCGGCGTACCGCGGGCCTGCTTCCAGGACCCCTACGCGGTAACCCTTTTCGGTGAGCCGCAGGGCCGTGACGCTGCCGCCGAAGCCCGACCCGATGACCAGAACGTCGTAATCCGGAGCCATGACCCATTATTAACTTACTCACC